>JAVVFG010000199.1:0-7699 GCA_032260445.1 Anaerolineae bacterium
CGAGACCAAGCAGATCGTCAAGAACCCCATCTCCCTGAGCGATCACGGCGGCACCTTCGCCACACCCGATACGGAGTGGATCATCGAGGGTGGGCAATATGCAGCGCCTTTGGGTTGGGGCTACAGCTCAATCGAAAACTATGCCGAAGATTACCGCGGCATGATCACCATCTGGAAATTTGACCGCGAAGCCGGCCGCATCGTTCCCGAAGAATCGTTTGCGATGGAGCTGCCCCCCTACTGGCAGGACCTCTGTGACGCCGGCAAGCTCGTCAGCGACGGCTGGGTCTTCTGCAACTCCTTCAATACCGAAATGGCCACCGGCGGCGTGGAAAAGGGCGAGCCTCCCTTTGAGTCCGGCGCATCGCAGCGCGATATGGACTATCTCCACGTCATCAACCTCGACAAGGCGATCGAGGTGGCCCAGGCGGGCAACACAAACGAGATCAGCGGCTTCCCCGTCATCTCGCTCGACACAGCCCTTGAGGAAGAGCTGCTCTACTTCGTGCCCGAGCCCAAGAGCCCGCACGGCGTAGACGTGACCCCCGGCGGCGATTACTTGGTGATCTCCGGCAAGCTTGACCCGCACACAACCGTGTACAGCTTTGAGAAGATCCAGACCGCCATCGCCAACGGCGATTACGAGCCAGACGACTATGGTGTGCCCGTGCTCAACTTCGACAGTGTCCTTGAAGCACAGGTCGAACTCGGCCTCGGCCCGCTGCACACGCAGTTCGACGACAAAGGTTACGCCTACACCAGCCTCTTCCTCGACAGCGCTGTGGCTCGCTGGTCGCTCGGCGGTCCCTATGCCGACTTGAACGAAGATCCCGAATGGTCCCTGGTACAAAAGACCAACGTCCACTACAACGTTGGGCACATTGTTACTGCCGAAGGCGATACCGTCAGCCCCGATGGCAACTACCTCGTGTCCATGAACAAGTGGGCTGTCGACCGCTTCGCCAATGTCGGCCCGTTGCTGCCGCAGAACTTCCAGCTGCTCGATATCTCTGCGCCGGGCGCCACCATGCCGCTCCTCTACGACATGCCCATCCCCGATGGCGAGCCGCATTACGCCCAAATCATCAAGGCCGACAAGCTCTCGCCGTGGGAGGTCTATCCCGAGGTTGGCTGGAATCCGCACACGCAGTCGCCCCATCCTGAAGGCATCCAGGCTGGCGAAGAACGCATCGAGCGCGACGGCAACAACGTCGAGATCTGGATGACCGCCGTGCGCAGCCACTTCACCCCGGAACACATCGAAGTCAACCAGGGCGATCATGTAACCTTGCACATTACCAACATCGAGCGGGCCTACGACGCCACCCACGGCTTCACCATCCCCGCCTATAATATCAATGTCAGCCTCGAACCGGGCGAAACAACCACCATTGAGTTCGAAGCGACGCAGGATGGCGTTTTCTCCTACTACTGCACCGAGTTCTGCTCGGCCCTGCACCTGGAGATGACCGGCTATCTCTTCATCGCACCGGACGACTCGGTTTCTGGTAACTAACAACGGTTGTAGCGCTGCGGGAGCAGGATGAGGGCATCATCCTGCTCCCGCACGACTGAGTACAAACGATGACCACATCCACAATGAGCCTTGTAAGGAAATTCGTTGGGCCCCGCGCCCCTGAAGACGCCACCACGGCGGAACGCATCAAGTATCGCATTCCGTCGCTGCTGCTGGCGCTGGCAGCCGTCGTGTTGCTCGTTTCCATCTACTTCCCCTGGTGGAGTATGACCTTGATGGCGCCCCAGTACCCCGGCGGCCTGGAGGTACAGGTCTACGTGAATCGCATGATCGGCGACGTCTCCGAGATCGATGGCCTCAATCATTACATCGGCATGCGCCCGCTCGAGGAAGCGGCGCAGTTGGAACGTTCGATGAGCATTGTCGCCATCTCCGTCATTTCCCTCCTGGTGCTCGCCGCCATCCTCATCCACACCAAATGGGCCGTCCTGTTTGCGTTGCCGGCGTTTCTCACCCCGTACGTCTTCCTTGCTGATATGTATTATTGGATGCGAAACTTTGGCATGAACCTCGATCCCACCGCGCCTTTGAGCAGTGCCATCGACCCCTTTGTCCCCCCGATTTTGGGCGAAGGCGTCGTCGGCCAATTCCGCACCATTGCCGCCTTTGAAATTGGGCTCTACATGGCCTTCCTCTCCGGCTTCCTGATTCTCGCCGGGCTCTACTACCATCGCCGCGCCTACAAACCGCTCGTCGAGGAGCTTGAAGCCAAGGCAGAATGAACTTCCGCACCTGGCGTCGCCTCCTGCCGCTCCTCGCCTTACTGTTCCTCGCCGCCCTCCCGGCGACAGCCATGGCGATCGACCCGCCCGCAACCGAGCCGCCGGCAGTATCTGCGGATCAGCTCGCCAGCGCGGTCGCTGCGGCAGCACCCGGCGACACACTTGTCGTCGATGGCGGCGTCTTCTACGGTGCTATCGAGATCGACCGGCCCCTGACGCTCATCGGCCGCAACTGGCCCGTCGTCGATGGCCAGGGGACTGGCACCGTCCTCAAGATCACGGCACCGGGAAGCTCCATCGAAGGGTTCCTGATCCGCAACAGCGGCGCGTCACTGGACCAGGAAAACTCCGGACTCGTCGTCGAGGCAGCAAACGTCACCGTCAGCGGCAACCGGTTTGAGGAGACGCTCTTTGGCGTTTACCTGCGCCAGGCGCACGGCAGCACCATTAGCGGCAACGAGATTCACAGCAAGGACCTCGACGTTCCCCGCCGTGGCGATGCCATCCGCGTCTGGTACAGCAACGATGTGACCATCGCCAACAATCGCGTCGAGAAAGGGCGCGACGTCGTCCTCTGGTACTCCGAGCGGCTGACCGTCAGGGGTAATGACGTCAGCGAAGGCCGCTACGGGCTACACTTCATGTACTGCGACGATGCCCTCATCGAAGAGAACCGCCTGCTGGGTAACTCCGTTGGCGCCTTCCTCATGTACAGCCGGCGCATGACCATGCAGCACAACACCTTGGCCCTCAACCGCGGGCCGAGCGGCTACGGCATCGGTCTCAAAGACATGGACGATGCCGTCGTACGCAACAACCTCTTCCTCGACAATCGCATCGGCGCCTACATCGACGGCTCACCCCGTGAAGTAGACAGCATCGGCCGCTTCGAGGGTAACGTCTTTGCCTACAACGACATCGGCATCGAGATGTTGCCCGCCGTACGCCACAACGAATTTGAAGCCAATAGCTTTGTCGACAATCAAGAGCAAGTCGCCATTGCCGGCGGTGGCGGCGGCCAGCCGGGCGCCAACGCCTGGACCGTCGGCGGCGTAGGCAACTACTGGAGCGATTACGCCGGCTTCGACGCCAATCAGGACGGCTATGGCGATGTGACCTACCGCTCGCAGCGGCTCTTCGAGGACCTCATGCAGCGCGAGCCGGCGCTACGCCTCTTCCTTTACAGCCCGGCAACCAACGCCCTTGATTTCGCTGCTAAGGCCTTCCCCGTCGTCCGCCCGCAGCCCAAGCTCGAAGACAGCTCGCCGCTGATGGCCCCGCAGCTCCCGGTCGCCCCCGCGCTGCCGGCGACGACGAACCGCGCCACGTGGCTATCGGCGGCGCTCGCCCTGGTGCTACTGCCCGCAGCCCTTGCTACACTCCCCAGGCTGCGGCGGCGTCGCTACCTGCTGCCGCCCCACCCACAACCGGAATCACCTCCAGGGATAACCTTATGAAGGACACGATGACAGATCCCATCGTTCAGGTATCAGGGCTCACCAAGCGTTTTGGCGCCCTCACCGCCGTCGACGACGTCTCTTTCGATGTACACCCCGGCGAAGCCGTTGCCCTATGGGGGGCCAACGGCGCCGGCAAAACCACTGCCCTGCGCTGCCTGCTTCACCTGATGCCATTCTCCGGCACGGTGACCATCGCCGGCAAAGACGTGAAGAAGCAGGGCAAGGCGGCCCGCTTCCTCGTCGGCTTTGTTCCCCAGGAGCTCAGCTTCCATGACGACCTCACGGTTGCCCAGACGCTCGTCTTTTACGCTCGTCTCAAGAAGGTAGCGGACGGCTACGATTTCACCCCATTGCTGGAGCGGCTGGAGCTGCTGCCGCACGTCCAAAAGCGAGTGCGCGACCTTTCCGGCGGCCTCAAACAGCGGCTGGCCCTCGCCATCGCCCTGCTGGCTGACCCGCCGATCCTTGTCCTCGACGAGCCGACTTCTAATCTCGACATCCGCGCCCGCGAAGATTTCCTGCGCTTCCTCCACGACCTGCGCGAGAGCGGCAAAACGCTTGTCTTTTCTTCGCACCGGCTCGAAGAGGTCATCGCCCTTGCTGACCGCGTCTTGCTTCTGGAAGCGGGCAAGCTGGTGTTGGCGGCGCCGCCGCACGAGCTGGAAAAAGAGCTCGGCCGGGCCAGCACGCTCCACGTGATCCTCCCCGCGCCGACCATCGAGCCGGCCCTTGAAATTCTGGCTGCTCACGGCCTGCCAGTGAGCCGCAACGGGCAGGGAGTGCGCATCCGCGTCCAGCCCGGAGCCAAAGCCGAGGCCCTGCGCCTGCTGCACGATGCTGGCATTTTGGTTGAAGATTTTTCCCTTGAATAGAGATTGGCGAAGGCATGAAGATGGTCGATTTTGAGAACGTGTTAATCCTGGCTCAGAAAGAGCTGCACGATGCTGGGCGCAATCGCTGGTTTATGCTCTACGCGCTCGCCTTTGCCGGTCTATCCCTGGCCCTGGCCTGGATGGCGCTGATGGGCACCGGGCGATATGGTCTCGCCGGCTTCGGCCGCACCAGCGCCAGCCTGATCAACCTCGTCCTGCTCATCGTGCCCCTGATGGGGCTGACGCTGGGCGCCCTCGGCCTTGCCGGCGAGCGCGAGCAGGGCACCTTGCTCTACCTGCTGGCCCAGCCCATCAACCAGGCCGAGCTCCTCCTCGGCAAATTCGCGGGTTTGGCTCTGGCACTCGTTGCCGCCCTGGCCCTGGGCTTCGGCCTAACCGCGCTGCTCATTGCCGCTAATGGTGGCGGGGCCCAGGTTAACGTTTATCTCGCCCTACTCGGCCTTGCCTGCCTGCTCGCCATTGCCAGCCTCAGTGTCGGCTTTCTCATTTCTGCTCTCGCGCCGCGCGGCTCGACCGCCGTTGGCGTCGCCCTCTTCCTCTGGCTCCTGCTCGTCTTCTTCGGCGATCTCGGCGTGATGGGCACAGCGCTGGTTCTGGAGTTGAGCGTCGATCAGCTTTTCGCGCTCGCTCTGGCTAACCCGCTACAGCTGTTCAAGATCGCCGCCGTCTACAGCCTGCGCCAGAATCTGGACGTGCTTGGTCCGGCTGGTGTCTACGCAATCCGCACCTACGGGAGCCAGCTCATCCCGTTGCTCGTGGGCCTGCTCATTGCCTGGGTAGTCGTTCCCTTTGTTGCTGCCGCCTTCTTCTTCAAACGCAGAGGAGTCCTATGAAAACCCACCGTTCCCTTTTTTTGCTTGTCTCTGTCTCGCTATTGCTCGCCCTGGTGCTTGCTGGCTGTAGCACCGGCGACGACGCACCCGGCCCGCCGGAGATACAATACGGCGTTGACGTCTGCGATGAGTGCAACATGATCATCAACGAGCCGCGCTTCGCCGCCGCCTACCATTCAGAAGCGGGAGAGACCCGCCGCTTCGACGATATCGGCGAGATGTTCCTCTATGCCGAGGAACAGGGCGAAGCCGTCCAGTCCGACTGGGTCCACGATTTCAACAGCGAAGAGTGGCTGAAGGCTGATAGTGCCACGTTTGTCTACGACCCCGATCTCATGACCCCGATGGGCTGGGGGATTGCCGCCTTCGCCGCTGAAACTGATGCCACTGCCTACCATGACGAGCACGGCGCCACCGTTTTGAGTTATACTGAGCTGCGGGAACAGGTCTTGCGTGGCGAAATCATGCCGCAAGGCATGGCAGGACAAATGCATGGCAGTCACAAGTAAACCTGTTGTGCAGGGGCTACGGCGCGGCCGTCAGGTAGGCGTCACGTAGAACTGCGAAATGTGAAAGGAGAGAAGTAAATGAAAAGACATTGGCTCATTGTTGTCGGTCTGATTCTCGCCCTGGCCCTGGTTGGCTGCGGCGGTGACAGCGCTAACGATGGCGGCAACGCCGCGACGAATGGCGGCGATTCCGGCGAGACCGAAACGGTCAGCGCCGGCGATCCCGAAGCTGGGGAAGTCCTCTTCGATCAGGTCTGCATTGCGTGCCACGGTCCGGGCGGCGAGGGCATCGAGGGACTCGGCAAACCCTTCACGACGAGCGAGTTCATTCCTGCGCAAAGCGATCAGGAGTTGCTAGAGTTCATCAAGCAGGGCCGCCCGGTCGGCCATCCCGACAACACGACCGGTGTCGACATGCCCCCCAAGGGTGGTAACCCTGCGCTGACCGACGAACAGATCCTGGACATCATCGCCTACATTCGCACCGTCCACGAGTAAGATAACGCGACTGGTGTCGCTAATAGGCCACCGGAGCCCGCTGCTGAGGACCAGCAGCGGGCTCTTTTATTTTGCCAGTCGCTTTCCCTGGCCGAGTCGGATCCGACAGAAGTCGTGGAAATCGCTGTGGGCAGATGTTACCCTGCTCGTGAGGTTGGCGGCACGCTTGCTGCCTCGATTCGCACAAGGAGAGACGCCGATGGAACCTGTCGAACAACTGGTCAACGAGCGCGTGATGGCCCCCTATCTACTGCTGGCAACGTTATTCCTGTCGCTGCTGGTCCTGGCCGCGCTCGACATTGCCTTCATCTACTTGGGTCTGCTCCCTGGCCTGAGCGGCGCGACCTGGTTGCGCACCCACTTCGTCACCATCGGCATTCTCAGCGAAATGGCCTTCGCCCTGATCACCCTCGTCGTCGCCCAGGCGCGAAGCCCACAAGCAGCGCGCCGTTGGGACGTCTGGCTGACGCTCCATGCCGGCCTGCTACTGCTCCTCATCGGCCTGCCGCAGATCAACGCGACCCTGCTGATTGCTGGCGGCACCCTCATCTTCATCGCCGTCACCCTGCTCTTCCTGCAGTTGCGTCGCGCCCGCCCGGCCCTCGCCTTCACCATGCGCGACGGGCGCCCCTTTTATGCCGTCTCTTTGCTCTACCTTCTCCTGGGCATTTTCCTCGGCACCGGCCTCTGGCTGGGGTGGGGGAAGTATATTGGCCTCGCCGGCCCCAAAGAGGTGCACGTGCATACCAACCTCTGGGGCTTCACCAGCCTCTTCTTCGCCGGCCTATTCGTTGACCTCTATCCACAATTTGCCCGCCGCGCGCTCGCTTGGCCCCGCTCGATCAGCGCCATTTTCTGGCTGATGGCCCTCGGCGCTCTCGGTATGGTCGTTGGCCCCTGGCTCCAGCTTAACCTGCTCACCTCCCTCGGCCTGGTCCTCCACACCATCGCCACCATCTGGCTGCTCGCCAATCTCCTTAAGCCCTTGCACCGCAGCGGCAGCCGGCGATCACCCGGCTATTGGCATCTGTTCACCGCCTACATCTGGTTCTTCATCCCGGTCGTCGTTGCCCCCCTTATCGTCAGCAACGCCGAGAGCCTCGCCGTCGGCCGCATCGAACAGCAGGGCGGCGCCATCCTCATCTACGGCTGGATCCTGCCCATCTGTTACGCCCTCGTCCCCTATCTCGCCGGGCGCCTGTTCCCGCACGGGCAGGAGCTCCAGCTTGGTGGCACCTGGCTCTCCC
>JAVVFG010000200.1:0-7688 GCA_032260445.1 Anaerolineae bacterium
AGCGAGGCGTCGCTCACGGCCATCTCGTACGTCTGCGCCGGCCAATTTGCCAGATAGCCGGCCTCGAACGGAACGGCCGCTTCGAAATCAAACCGCCGCAGCAGCGGGTGCAGGGCCGCCGGCAGCGTCTTGCACGCGGCGACCGGATAATCGTCGAGCAGAATGGCGTAGTCGCCCTCCTCCCGTTGCGGCAAAAACACCGGCCCGTCCACGTCGATCTGCTCCGGTTTGCGCTGCACCTGGCGGTACCCGCTCCAGCGAATCGCACCACCGACGTCGAACGTCCACAACGGCAGGTAGAGAGCGTGTACGAGCGCCCGCTTGCCAATATCCTTTGCGCGCAGCCACTCGTCAACCCGTTTCTGCGCCGCTGCCTCCGTAACTGCAAACGGGATTACTGCATCCGGTAGGATCAGCAACCGTGTTGTCCCTTCGCTCAGGCTATAGGTGGCGTCGCAATAGGGACAGGTGAAGGACAGGGCGGTTGGCGCCAGGAAGAAAGACGCGCTGCAGCTCTCACACTCGAACGTCTGCGTGCCCACCGGCTGTCGGTGTCCCTCGGCGCGCGCCATCGTCACGATGAAGTCCTGCTCTTCCACCGTTCCCTTTTGCTCCGGCGTCTGCCCATAACCGCAATGCTCGCAGTAGAGCCCTTCGCCATCAGGCGTAAACACCAGGCGCGCGGCGCAGCGCGGACAGGTGAAGCGGCGTGCTGCTGGCGTCTGCTCGGATGCAGTTTCCGCCGCCAGCTTGTCGGGATCGACGATCTCGTCCGGCTGCAGTCGCCCGTCGAGAATCGCCAGCTCGCGCCGCGCCCGCGGCTCCCCCGGACGGTGCGCCAGAATCTCCTCCAGGTAGGCGCGTTTCTCCCGCTCGTCGCTGCTGATGCGGCTCAGCCACAAACACGCTTCCGTACGCTCGTCCGGCTCAGGCTCGGCGCGCAACAGCCGCTCCAGGTAGCGACGCGCGGTGCCATGCTCCCCCGCGCGCGCCGCAGCGATCCCCTCCACCAACAGCAGGCGGGTATCGACCGCAAATGACTTACTACGACGACTGCCCATTTCTTGCTACACTCCCTTCTGATGGATGCTCTTAACGGTCATTGTCGAACAAATTCGCGTGCGGAGCAAGGTCACTGGCGCCGCTGGCTCATAATTGCTATCTCGCTCCTTGTACTCACTACGCTCAACTGCCAGGCCGTGTCACGCCTGCCGTCCCTCCTGCCCACGCAGCGCTACGGTTACGACCCCGCGGACACCGTCTACCTCATGAGCGGGCAGCCGCGCACCCTCGATCCGGCTCTCACCCACAGCGGTCCCAGCGGACCGGTCGGTCACATCTTCAGTGGCCTCGTGCAGCTTGATACCAGCCTACAGGTCGTCCCCGACCTCGCCGCCGGCTGGCAAATCTCGCCAGACGGCACCCGCTACACCTTCTACCTGCACCCTAACGCCCGCTTCCACGATGGTCGCCCGGTGACTGCCGCCGACATCATCGCTTCCTGGGAACGCGCCACTGACCCGGCCCTCGGCTCCGATACCGCGCTCACCTATCTTGGCGATATCACCGGCGTGCCGGAGAAGGTGTCTGGCACTGCCGTGACCATTCGCGGCCTGCGCGCCCTCGACGCGCACACCCTCGAGGTGGAGATAGACGCCCCCAAGAACTACTTCCTCGCCAAGCTGGCTTATCCCGTCGCCTTTGTCGTCGACACGGAATCAGTCACCAGCCGTGACTGGGAGCAGCAGCCGAACGGCAGCGGCCCCTTTGTGCTTGACACGTGGCAGGACGACCAGCGCCTCGTCTTGGCGCGCTTTGACGGCTACTACGGCGAACCACCCACAATCGGCCACGTCGTCTATCTCCTCGACGCCGGCCTGCCGCTAACCCGCTACGAAAACGGCGATATCGATCTCGTCGGCATCGGCGGCGCTACCCTCGAGCGGCTGCGCGATCCCAACAACCCCCTCTCCACCCATCTGCGCACCGGCGTCGACATGTGCACCAGTTACGTCGGCTTCAACGCCACCTTGCCGCCCTTTGACGACGTGCGTGTGCGCCAGGCTTTTAGCCACGCCCTCGACAGCGTCCGGCTGATTGCCGGGCTGATGGCAGGGCAGGCATTCCCGGCCAACGGCCCATTGCCCCCGGGCATGCCCGGCTATCAGGACCGCCCGGCACCCTATCCCTACGACCCGGAGCTGGCGCGCGCCCTGCTCGCCGAGGCTGGTTATACCCCCGCCACCTTGCCGCCGCTGACTTACACCACGGCCGGCTACGGCGACATCAGCCCCTACGTCGTCGCCATTATCACCATGTGGGAAGAGAGCCTCGGCATTGCCATTGAGCCCCAGGTCCTTGACCCCTACATCTACAACGACGCGCTTTATGGCGGCAACCTCGGCCATCTCTTTGACCTGGGCTGGTGCGCCGACTATCCCGATCCCGAGAACTTCCTCGACGTTCTTTACCATTCACGTTCCGCCCAGAACCTCGGCCGGTTTAGCGATCCGGCGCTCGACGTTGCCCTCGAAGAAGCACGCACGATTGCCGATCCGGCCGCACGCCTTGCCGCCTACGCCGCGATCGAGGACGATATCGTCGCCGCGGCGCCCGCCGTCTTCATCAGCCACAGCCTGTCCGCCGTTCTCGTCAACCCTGCCCTGAAAAACTACGAGCTGACGCCCATCGGCGTCCCCCAGTGGCACCGGGTCTGGCTGGAACGCGAGTAGCCTGACATGAACAACTTGCGCCATCTCTTTCTGCTAGACTCCGGCGTTCACTTTCTCAACCACGGCAGTTTTGGTGCCCGCCCGCGCCCTGTCTTCGAGGCCTACCAGTGCTGGCAGCGCGAGCTGGAACGGCAGCCCGTCGCCTTCCTCGGCCGCCGTTGGTTCTCCCTGATGGAGGGCGTGCGCAGCCAACTCGCTGCTTATGTCAACTCTCCGCCCGAGGATCTTGTCCTGATCCCCAACGCCACCTACGGCGTCAACGCCATCGCCCGCTCCCTGCCTTTCGCCCCCGGCGATGAGATTCTCACGACAACCCACGAATACGGCGCCTGCGACCGCATCTGGCGTTTCGTGACGGGGCGCCATGGCGCGCACTACGTACGCCAGCCTATCCCCTTACCCGTCGACGACCCCGACGACATCATCACGGCCCTCTGGTCCGCCGTGACTCCGCGCACGCGCGCCATCTTTATCAGCCATATCACTTCGCCGACGGCGCTGCAGATGCCCGTCGCCCAGATCTGCGCGCGCGCCCGCTCCGCTGGCATCCTGACCATCGTTGACGGCGCCCACGCCCCCGGCCAGATCCCGCTCGACCTCCCCGCGCTTGGCGCCGACTTCTACACCGGAAACTGCCACAAGTGGATGATGGCCCCGCCCGGCGCCGCCTTTCTCTACGCCCGGCCGGAGCGGCAGGCGCTGCTCGAGCCGCTCGTCGTTAGCTGGGGCTGGGAGAGCGAGTGGGAGACCGGCTGGTCCCCCTTCGTCGCCCAGTTCAGTTGGCTGGGCACCGGCGACCCCGCCGCCTACCTGGCAATCCCGACCGCCATCGCCTTCCAGGAGGAGCAAGACTGGGAGTCGGTGCGCGCTACCTGCCATGATCTGGCCGTCCAGGCACAACAGCGCATCAGCGCGTTGACCGGGCTTCCCGCACTCTACCCGCCCGCCTCCTTCGTGCAGATGTTTGCAGTCCCCGTCCCCACCGCCGAACCGCGGGCCCTGCAGGCACGCCTCTACGACGAATTTGCCGTCGAAGTACCCCTCATCGCCTGGGACGGGCAGGCGTTACTGCGCGTCTCCCTACAGGGCTATAACGACGAAACCGACGTCGATGCCCTGCTGCAAGGCCTGGCGGCGTTGCTCGCCCCGGTCTGACGCCTTACTCGTTCCCGCGCCGACGCTCGATGCGCGGCAATAAGAGGGCTGCCAGAAGCAGCAAGACAAATGAAACGGTGACGATGATGCCGATTAGGTCCATGTTGCCTCCTCGCGGCTAGATAACAAAAAGCCCTGGCGGGCGCTGATAACAGGCAGCCAGGGCTGGCGAACGAATCAGGAGAGAAGATTACTTCTGCTTGCGCAGAACCGGGAGCCCGTTACGGCTCTCGGATACCTCGTAGCCGCTAGGAACGTTATCGAGAGCGCCATCCTTCACTTCCTTGGCGAAGAAGTAAATGGTCTGGGTGCGCCCGTTCTTCAGGGTCGTGTCTCGCTTGTGCAGAAAATACGTGTTTCCTTTCGAATTCGTGAAAGCGTAAGCCATTTTTCGTTCCTTCCTTATCTTAGAATCTTACTGCTCCTAGTCTGGCACGACGCCGCACACTGGAAGCAATCCACTCGAGTGCCTGCATAGTAAACAAAGATGCGATATTTGGCAAGCTTCTCGAGTAATTCTAACAGAGTTCACTGGCCTGATGGCCAGGAACCGCGGGAAGAAACGTGTAACCCGTCTAATAGACGGGCAACGCCGGCTCTACCTCCTCGGCCCAACGGTTGATCCCCCCTTCCAGATTCGTCAGCCTGGCAAAGCCGTGCTGGCGCAGGAGGCGGATCACGTCAGCGCTGCGTACGCCGGTACGGCAGTAGACGACGATCTCCTGGGCCGTATCCAGCTCGCTCATCTGCTCGAGGACCTGGTCCTTGGGGATCAGCGTTGCGCCTAGATGGCCCAGATTGCTTATCGCCCACTCGTGCGGCTCGCGCACGTCCAGCAACTGCACCTCATTACCCGCGTCCAGCCGTTCGCGCAGCGCCCCCGGCGTAATCCCCGGCACCGTCTCTTCGGCTTCCAACCCGTGCTGGTAATGGCTGCGATCGTGCGCTGGCATGCCACAAAACTGCTCGTAATCGATCAGCTCTGTCACTGTCGGGTTGTCACCGCACACCGGGCAATCTGGATTCTTGCGCAGCTTGACCTCGCTGAATTCCATGTTGAGCGCGTCGTAGAGCAGCAGCCGGCCGATGAGCGGCTCGCCCACGCCCAGAATCAGCTTGATCGCCTCCGTCGCCTGGATCGCGCCCACCGTCCCCGGCAACACCCCGAGCACACCCCCTTCGGCGCAGCTCGGGACGAGGCCCGGTGGCGGCGGCTGCGGGAAGAGGCAGCGGTAGCACGGCCCCTCTTCCGCATAGAAGACCGACACCTGCCCGTCAAAACGGAAGATGCTGCCATAGACGTTCGGCTTGCCCAACAGCACGCAGGCGTCGTTGGTCAGGTAGCGCGTCGGGAAGTTATCGGTGCCGTCGATAATCACGTCATACGGCGCCAGGATCTCCAGCGCGTTCTCCGACGTCAGCGGCACGGGATACGCATCGACCCGCACGTGCGGGTTGATGTCCAGGATGCGATCGCGCGCGCTCTCCAGCTTCGGCCGGCCGATATCCTTCGTGCCATGGATCACCTGCCGCTGCAGGTTGCTCGCGTCCACCACGTCGTAGTCGACCAGGCCAATCCGCCCGATCCCGGCCGCGGCCAGATACATTGCCAGCGGCGAGCCCAGCCCGCCCGCGCCGATCAATAGCACACTGGCAGCTTTCAGCCTCTTCTGGCCCGCCATCCCCACTTCGGGCATGATCAGATGCCGGCTATAGCGCCGCACTTCCTCATGCGAAAGCTCTGGCCCGCCATTGTGTTCGTATTGGTTCATCCTCACCCTCCGGCAATTGAAGGGATAATCATCAGCGTATCCTGCTCGCCCACGGCTGTATCCGCGCCGTCCAGATAACGGATATCCTCATCGTTCAGGTAAACGTTGACGAAGCTGCGCAAGGCATTCCCCTCAAAGAGGTGCTGGCGCAGCGCCGGATAGGTCTGGGTTAGCTCGTCCAGCGCCTTCCCGGCCGTTGCTCCGCCGACGCTGACACTGCTCTGGTTCTCTGTATACGGCCGTAAGGGGGCAGGAATACGAATGGTGGGCATTAACGTTTCTCCTGGTCGCACACTTGCAGCGGCTCTTCCAGAAACCCGCTGCGGTCCTCCGCGAGCTGCCACGAGCGGCTGGCCCCTGCCTGCCCGCCGCGCACCTCGGTGATCAGATAGGAATAGCCAGGCCATGTCGCCCAGGCGAGATCGCGCGGCGAAGCCACCGGCGGGTGGTCGGGATGGCTATGAAAGATACCGACGATATCTAATCCCTGGCGCATCGCCGCCATCTCCGCCTGGAACATCGCTTCTGGCGTGATCATGAAACGCTCGCGCTTTTCCTCCTCGACTTCCCAGCGGTTCTCCACGGGGAAGAGGGCTTCGACCACGTTTCGCTCGCCGTTCTGCAGGCCAAGCAGCAGGCCGCAGCCCTCATAGGGGTATGCAGCTGCGCCGAGCGCCTGGATCTCTCGTTCGAGCCCAGGAGTCAATTCTAGCATCGTTTACTCCTGCCAGAAACGCTCGCTCAGGTACTTAAAGCCGCTATCCGGCAGCACGGTGACCACTACCCCTTCGTCCAATTCCGCGGCTACCGCCAACGCTCCCGCGACGTTCGCCCCGGCAGAGGCGCCCACGAAGACCCCTTGCTCGCGCGCCAGGCGCCGCGCCATGGCGTACGCTTCCTCTGTGCGCACGATCCGCACGTCATCGGGCTCGCTCTCGTCGAAAATCGCGGGCCTGATCGCCGTTGCCATGTGCTTCATCCCTTCGATGCCGTTGAACGCAGCCTCCGGTTGCAGCGCAATCGCTGTGATCGCCGGGTCCAGCTCGCGCAGCCGGCGCGTCGTCCCCATGAACGTCCCGCTCGTCCCGAGGCCGGTGACGAAATGGGTAATGCACGCCCCGGTCTGTTTCCAGATCTCGTTGGCCGTCGAATCGTAGTGGGCGCGCCAGTTCGCCGGGTTATCGTACTGGTTGGCATAGAAGACGTCTGCATCCTCGGCGGCCAGCGAGCGGGCCACCTGCAGCGCGCCGTCAACGCCTTCGAGGGCGTCCGTCAGCACCAGATCGACGCCGTAAGCGCGCAGGACCGCAATTCGCTCAGGGCTCACACTTTCAGGCACCACCAGCCGCACGCCGTAGCCCCGCGCCGTGCCCAGCATCGCGTAGGCGATACCCATGTTGCCCGACGTCGAATCGAGCAGCGTCATGCCCGGCCGCAGCAACTCCTCCCGCTCGGCCGTGCGGATAATGTTCAGTGCCGGCCGGTCCTTGACCGAGCCGCTGGGGTTAAACCACTCTGCTTTGGCAAAAAGGCGAACACGGGGTGAGACACCCGCAGCCTCAGCTATTCTCGCTAGCGATAAAAGAGGGGTGTTTCCTACCTGGCCTTCCAGGGTGTGGTGAGAAAGAGTATGGGTATGGCTGCTGAATGCAGCACGGTCTATTGTCTGTAACATATCTGCGCTATCCTAATTAATGGGCCTGTCGCCGTTGAGGCGGTCAGTGGCGTAGCCATCCGTTGTGCACAGCCGTGCCGGCTGCACGGGCAACACCGGAAGCCGCGAGGGTCGCTGCCACCGCGCTGGCTACGTCTGGTCAGGCCGCACTTGCCTTAAGATAGCCGCGGTGTTAACGCCCTCGCCCCATACACCTGCAAATATGAACGACCATAAACCTCATAACTCTCAGAGAAATAGCCCAATCTTCTTCGACGCCGATCAGTATAGCAAAGGCACCTCTTGTGTCAAGTAAGCCCGACTACAGTACGCACGCTCTAACGCACAAACTAAGAAAGTGCGCTAAACTAGCAC
>JAVVFG010000201.1:0-7672 GCA_032260445.1 Anaerolineae bacterium
CGGCGTCAGTTGAATCGTCAGGTTGAAAACCTGACCTACCATTTACCAGCGTAATGCTTGGTGACTGAGGAAGCGCCTAAAAACCTGACCTACACTCTGGCATGCCGGAACGCGTTCTGCAGGGTACGGGCTGGTTTGAAACCCGTCCCTACAACAATGGCCGGCCTGGGGGACAGCCTGGTTAGCTGCAAGGGGATTACCGGCATGCTAGAGCCCTACACAGAACCGGTGGTATGTTGCCGTGTCGCAGCAGAGTGGCACTTGTTTGTAGCTGGGTTTGTGGCACACTCCTTTTTCCAATCCGGAGAGTTTCCTGTATCCTTGTAGGCTGATGACAGGTCCACATTCTCACCCAGGAGCTGAACATGGAAATCCGCGATCATGTCTTTCTCGTCACCGGCGGCAGCAGCGGGCTGGGCGCAGCAACGGCGCAGCGCCTGGTGGAGCTGGGCGGGCGCGTGGTGATTGCCGACATCAAGGACGAGGTTGGTGAAGAGCTGGCGGCGTCGTTAGGCGAGCTGGCGCGCTACCAGCATACAGACGTCACCGACAGCGAGAGCGTGCAGGCGGCACTGGCGGCGGCACAGCGGGCGGGCACACTGCGCGGCGTCGTCAACTGCGCGGGGATCGCCATCGCCACGCGGGTGCTGGGCCGGGAAGGGCCGCACGACCTGGACTGGTTTACGCGCGTGATCCAGGTGAACCTGATCGGTACCTTTAACGTGATCCGGCTGGCGGCGGCGGCCATCGCCGAGACAGAGCCGGTGGCGACGGGCGAGCGCGGGGTGATCGTCAACACGGCCTCGGTGGCGGCAATTGAAGGGCAGATCGGGCAGGCGGCGTACAGCGCGAGCAAGGGTGGGGTTGCCGGGATGACGCTGCCGATCGCACGCGAGCTAGCGCGGTTTGGCATCCGCGTGATGACGATCGCGCCGGGGCTGTTCGATACGCCCATGCTCGCTGGACTGCCAGAGAAGGCGCGCCAGTCGCTGGCGGAACAGATCCCGTTCCCGTCGCGGCTGGGCGATCCGGCGGAATATGCGCTGCTGGTGCAGCATATCGTCGAAAATCCGATGCTCAACGGCGAGCTGATTCGACTTGACGGTGCCTTGCGGATGGGGCCCAAGTAGTCGGGTGGTCGGATAGTCGGGTAGTCAGATAGTCGAGTAGTCGAGTAGTCGGGTGGTCGGGTCGTCGGGACAGCGTGACGAACTGACACTAGACCAAGGACCAGGAGACGACAATGACCGATTTCAGCCATTATACGCGCCACGAGCTGGCGGCGAACACGGTGCGGACGCTCTCGATGGACGCGGTGCAGAAAGCCAACTCGGGCCATCCGGGCACGCCGATGGGTTTGGCCGACGTGGGGGTGGTATTGTGGCGCGATTTTTTGCAGCACAATCCGGACGACCCGCACTGGTTTAACCGCGACCGCTTTATTCTCTCGGCCGGGCATGCCTCGATGCTGCTCTACAGCCTGATGCACCTGACAGGTTATGACCTCCCGCTAGAGGAGCTCAAGCAGTTCCGCCAGTGGGGCAGCCGCACGCCGGGCCACCCGGAGAATTTCAAGACGGAAGGGGTGGAGACGACGACCGGCCCGCTGGGACAGGGATTCGGCAACGCGGTAGGCATGGCGATCGCCGAGCAGTGGCTGGCGACGCATTTCAACCGGCCGGATTATGAGGTGGTCGATCACTACACCTACGTCATCGCCAGCGACGGCGACCTGATGGAAGGGGTGAGCCACGAGGCGGCATCGCTGGCCGGGCACCTAGGGCTAGGTAAGCTGATCGTCTTTTACGACGACAACC
This sequence comes from Anaerolineae bacterium, assembly GCA_032260445.1. Classification (GTDB taxonomy): domain Bacteria; phylum Chloroflexota; class Anaerolineae; order Promineifilales; family Promineifilaceae; genus JAAYYY01. The sequence goes on from JAVVFG010000201.1 coordinate 1,818, forward strand.
ATATCACCATCGATGGCCCGACCGAGCTGGCGTGGAGCGACGACGTGGAACAGCGCTTCCAGGCCTACCAGTGGCACACGCTGCGCATCGACGGGCACGACGTGGAGGCGATTCACGAGGCGATCCGCGCGGCGCAAGCGGAGCAGGAGCGGCCGACGCTGATCATCACGCGCACGCACATTGGCTACGGCAGCCCGGCGAAGCAGGACACGGCGAGCGCGCACGGTGAGCCGTTGGGTGAAGAGGAGATACTGCGTACACGAGCGAATCTAGGCTGGCCGGTGGAAGAGCCGTTTTACGTGCCGGAGGAAGTGTACGCTTACATGAGCCGCGACGATGCCGAACAGAAGCAGGCGGCCTGGGAGCGGCTTTTCGCGCGCTACCACGAGGCGTACCCGGAGCTGGCGGCGACGCTGCAGGCGGCGATTGGCGGGGTGCTGCCGGAGGGCTGGAAAGAGGCGCTGCCGGTCTTCCCGGCGAGCGAGAAGGGGATGGCGACGCGCGCGGCGTCGGGTAAGGTGCTGGACGTGCTGCTGCCGGCGATCCCGTGGCTGGTCGGCGGCTCGGCCGATCTCACGCCCTCGAACAAGACGAAACAGGCAGATATCGTGCGCCTCGCGCCGCGCGATTTTCGCGGGCGCTACATTCACTTTGGCGTGCGCGAGCACGCGATGGGCGCGGCGATGACCGGCATGGTGCTGCATGGCGGGGTGCGGCCCTATGGGGGCACCTTCCTCATCTTCTCTGATTATATGCGCCCGACGCTGCGGCTGGCGGCGATGATTGGCGCCGCGCCGATCTACGTCTTTACACACGACAGCATCGGGCTGGGCGAAGACGGGCCGACGCACCAGCCGATCGAGCATCTGCCGGCCCTGCGCGCCATTCCCAACTTCTACACGTTCCGCCCGGCCGATGCCAACGAGACCAGCTTCGGCTGGCAGGTGGCGTTGGAACGCACGGAGGGCCCGACGGCGCTGGTCTTGACGCGGCAAGGAATCCCGACGCTGGACCGCGAGCGGTATGCGCCGGCTTCAGGCGCCCTGCGAGGCGCTTACGTGATCAGCGACGGCGAGGATCCACAGGCAATCATCTTCGCGACCGGATCCGAGGTGCACATTGCCCTCCAGGCACAGGAAATGTTAGCAGAAGAGGGCACCAGCACGCGCGTCGTCTCCATGCCGTGCTGGGAGCTGTTTGCGGAGCAGCCGCAGGACTACCAGGATGAGGTGCTGCTGCCTGACGTGCCAGCCCGGGTCGCCGTGGAAGCGGCGGCGCCGTTCGGCTGGGAGCGCTACGTCGGGCGCGAGGGGGCGATCATCGGCCTGGACCGCTTCGGCCATTCAGCGCCGTACCAGGAGATCTACGAGCATCTGGGGATTACGGCAGAAAACGTCGCTGCCGCTGTGCGGCAGCAGGTGGAGCGCCACCGTGACTGAGCCGGTCCTCGCCGCTTCGGTCCTGGCGGCCGATTTTGCCCGGCTGGAAGCGCAGGCGCGCACGGCACTGGAGGCGGGCGCCGGCTGGCTGCACGTGGACGTGATGGACGGCCACTTTGTGCCCAACATTACGATGGGGCCGCTGGTGGTGAGGGCGCTGCGCCCGGTCGCCGACGCTTATCCGGGCACACGCCTCGACGTGCACCTGATGATCGAAAAGCCGGAGCGCTATCTGGCGGATTTCGCCGCGGCCGGGGCGGACAACATCACCGTGCACGTGGAGACCTGCCCGCACCTGCACCGCACCGTGCAGATGATCCACGAGCTGGGCAAGGAGGCGGGGGTGACGCTGAACCCGGCGACGCCGCTGGAAAGCCTGGCGCCGATCCTGCCGGACGTCGAGCTGGTACTGATCATGTCGGTCAATCCGGGCTTCGGTGGCCAGGCGTTTATCCCGCGCAGCCTGGAGCGGATCGCGGCGGTGCGGCAGATGCTGGCGCGCATTAACTCACCGGCGTGGCTGGAGGTCGACGGGGGGCTCAAGGCCCATAATGTGGCGCAGGTGGTGGCGGCAGGGGCCACGGTGCTTGTCGCCGGCAGCGCGGTGTTTGGCGGGGATGTAACGGCGAACGTCAAAGAGCTGATGGCGCGGGCGAAAGGCTGAAAGCAAGAAGGTAAAGGCCAAAAGTTCAAAGCGGAAGGCACGAAGGAGTCTCTATGAAATCGCTGGTAACCGGCGGGGCCGGATTTATTGGGTCGCATGTGGCGCGGCATTGTCTGGATATGGGCCACGAGGTGGTGGTGCTCGACGATCTCAGCGGCGGGTTTCGCGACCAGGTGCCGGAGGGCGCGGCTTTCGTGGAAGGCTCGGTGACGGACGAGGCGCTGGTGGCGTCGCTGTTCGCCGAGCACGGCTTTGACTATGTCTACCATCTGGCGGCGTATGCCGCCGAGGGGCTGTCGCACTTTATCCGCCGCTTTAATTATCGCAATAATCTGATCGGCAGCGCCAACCTGATCAACGAGGCGGTGCGCCACGAGGTGCGCTGTTTTGTGTTCACCAGCAGCATCGCCGTCTACGGCGCGGCGCAGTTGCCGATGGACGAGGAGACGGTGCCGCAGCCGGAAGATCCGTACGGCATCGCCAAATATGCAGTGGAGATGGACCTGCGCGCGGCGCACGAGATGTTTGGCCTGAACAGCGTCATCTTCCGCCCGCACAACGTCTATGGCGAGAACCAGAATATCGGCGACCGCTACCGCAACGTGATCGGCATCTTCATGAACCAGATCATGCAGGGGCAGCCGCTGACCATTTTCGGCGACGGCACGCAGACGCGCGCCTTCAGCTACATCGACGACGTGGCGCCGCCGATCGCGCAGTGTGTGGACGTGCCGGAGGCGTACAACCAGGTGTTCAACATCGGCGCCGACCAGCCGTACAGCGTCAACGAGCTGGCGGAAGTGACGGCGCGCGCCTTTGGCGTGGAGCCGGTCATCGACTACCTGCCGGCGCGCAACGAGGTGCTGCACGCCTATTCCGACCACAGCAAGGCGCACCGCATCTTCCAGCAGGGAGAGCCGGTCTCGCTGGAAGAAGGGATCGGGCGCATGGCGGCCTGGGCACGCAGGGTCGGGGCCCGGCAGAGCGCGCCGTTTGGCAACGTGGAGGTGCTCAAGAACATGCCGCCGAGCTGGCGCGCGGGCATCGTCGAGGCGGGGGAGGGGGCGGGGCGCGCCGGTGGCTGAGACACGGACTTACCTGATCACCGGCGGTGCCGGCTTTATCGGCTCGCACCTGACCGACGCGCTGCTGGCGCAGGGCCATCGCGTGCTGGCGATTGACGACCTGTCGACGGGGCGCTACGCCAACGTCGCGCACCACGCGGATAACCCGCGCTACCACTTCGCGCGCGCCAGCATCTTGGATGGCATCGTGCTTGACCGGCTGGCGTCCCAGGCGGACGTGATCGTGCATCTGGCGGCGGCGGTGGGCGTGCAGCTCATCGTCGAGCAGCCGGTGCACACCATCGAGACGAATGTGATGGGCACGGAGGCGGTGCTGAAGGCAGCGCTACGCTACCGCAGCCGCGTGCTCGTCGCCAGCACCTCGGAGGTGTACGGGAAGGGCAGTCGCATCCCGTTCAGCGAGGAGGACGACGTGCTGTTGGGGCCAAGCAGCAGGAGCCGCTGGTCGTACGCGGCGAGCAAAATGGTCGACGAGTTCCTGGCACTGGCCTACCAGGACGAGTTCGGCCTGGACGTGGTGGTCGCGCGCCTGTTCAACACGGTGGGGCCGCGACAGACGGGGCGGTATGGCATGGTCATCCCGCGCTTTGTGGGCCAGGCGCTGGCGGGCGAGCCGATTACGGTGTATGGCGACGGGCAGCAGAGCCGCTGTTTCTGCGCGGTGAGCGACGTGGTCGCGGCGCTCACCGGCCTGAGCACGCACCCTGGGGCACCGGGGCGGGTGTACAACGTGGGCAGCACGGAAGAGACGACGATCATGGCGCTGGCGCAGCGGGTGAAGGCGCTGGCCGGCAGCGAATCGGAGATCGTGACGGTGCCCTATGCCGAGGCGTACGCGCCGGGCTTCGAGGATATGCAGCGGCGCGTGCCGGATACGACGCGGGTGCAAGAGCTGCTGGGCTGGCAGCCGCGGCTGGATCTGGAGGAGACGCTGAGGAGCGTGATTGAGTTTGAAGGGGATCGGGGATTGGGGATCGGGGATCAGGGATCAGGAATCAGGGATCGGGGATTGGGGAGCGGGGGAGAGGTCGGGAGCTAGTTCGCGGCGAGATCGAGGCGCCATAGGCGCATGGCGGGGTCGCCTTGCAGGGTGAACGACCACAGCTCGGAGTCGTGGTAGGTGGTGAGCGCATACTGCACCTTGGCGTAGTTGATCGCGTCGCCGATGGGGAGAAACCCTTCCTCGAAGATGGCGTTAAAGAAGGCACCATTAAGGACGCTGTGCTCAAAGGTGTAGCCGAGGCCGGTGCTCGACCAGTGGGCCACGGTGCCGGTGCCTGGCAGGGCGTGGAAGGTCTCGCCAAGCCCCGGCTGGCCGGGATAGATGAAGTTGCCGTCGAGGCAGTCGAGGCTGAGGAGGACGAGCGGCTCGCCTGCGAGCCAGGGTGCGACGCCGGGCCAGGGCCAGCGGGTGGGATCGTTGGCGTTGAACAGGTTATCGCCCCAGGTAAAGATGCTGCCGTGGCCACGGTAGTTCATCAGGGTTGCCCCGGCCGGTTCATGGATGAGGTCGCGCACGGCGGTACGTTGGGCTTCCACTTCAGCGGCCGTGTGACCGGCGCGTGCAACCAGCTCGACCTGGTAGCTATCCGGAATGAAGGCGGCGATGGCGGCGCTGGTAGCGGTGAAGTTGCCGCCGCTGTCGGGGTCGTCGGAGAGGAAGACGAGGGTGTTCTGCACCGGGCCAGGGGTGAGATGGCCAGTTTCATAGGCGACGATCTTGGCGACGATGTCGCTGGCTTCTTGCGCAGTCTGCACGGCGAAGCGGCCGATAGCCATGTCCGGTAGCAGGTCGTCGCCGGCGAGGAGCACATTGGGGTAGTCGGTGGGGATGTGGCCCTGGAAGCGGTCCTTGAAGAGCAGATGGGTGGGCACGTAGGTAATCTGGCTGTCGTCGGACCAGTAGTTACAGAGGGTGTAGGCGGCGTTGGGGCCATCGCAGGTCGCGTGGTGCGGGTTGGTGGTAGCGTCGCCCAGCAGCAGGACGTATTGTGGGGCAGGATCCCAGGTGTAGAGGGCGTGGCTCAGATAGTCGCGGATGGCGTCCGGCAAGGGTAAGCCGTGACCGTACTGGTTGATGACGTCCTCGATAGAGACGACGGCCGTGCCCAGACCTCCGAAGTCGGGGTGGGCGCGGTGCGCTGCCAGGCTCTGCGCTGCGCTCATGAAGGCGGGGTGGGTAATCACGAGCCACTCCGCGCCGGACGGCGGGTCGAGCGAGGGAGCGTCGTAGCGTTCGATGCTCGCCGGTGTCTTCACCGCGGCATGGTTGGTGGCAATGAAGCGGGTGCCGGCGATGTCACTACTGAAGCTGTAGCCGTAATCGCCAGTAGCCTGGGGGACGGCGGTGAGCTGTCCGCTGCCGGCGCGAATAACCGGTAGGAAGAGACGGTAGCTGGGGTCGACCGGGCCGGGATCGCCCTCTACGGTGACGGCGGTGATGGCCCGCGGCTGCAGCCGGTCGCCGATCTCCCACACAACCGGCGCAGTGGGCTCGCCCTGACTGAAGTTCTCAATCGTATAGCGGCGCGGGCTGGCAGGGTCGCCGTCGAAGATGAGCTGGTCGGCATCCGCGATGAAGAGGCGCGGGTAGGAGACGGTGAAGCGGTTGAGGAAGTAGAAGATGCGGTTGGCCTGGTGGTTGTAGAAGGTCAGGCGCACCGGGTT
>JAVVFG010000202.1:0-7643 GCA_032260445.1 Anaerolineae bacterium
GTGATGTTGGGGCTCCTTCTCCTGGTCCTTGTGCTCGGCATCTCGTGGACGTTCCTTGGCTACCGTACACTAGCCGGCTTTAGCCTGCTGTCTCTGCATATTTACGTGGCGCTGCCGCTGATGGCGCTCATGGCCTGGCACGCATGGCGGCGGCGCTGGATCGTGCGGCGTGTGGAGGCGCGCGACCGGCGTGCCTTCCTGCGCGGCGGGCTGTTAGCGGCGGGCGGTACCATCTCGTGGGCCATGTTGCGCGGCTGGCAGCGGGCGCGCCGCTTCACCGGCTCCTATGAGATTGGCAGCGGCGGCGGCGCCTTCCCGCGCGTGAGCTGGATCAACGACCGCCCGGCGCCGGTCGAGCTGGAGGCGTGGCGGCTGGAGCTGTCGGGGCTCGTAGAACGGCCGCGGGCGCTGACCTATCAGGAGATGCTGGCGCGCGCCGGGACCGCGGCAATCGCCACGCTCGACTGTACTGGCGGTTGGTTCACAACGCAGGAGTGGGCCGGAGTGCCCTTGGCGGCTTTGCTGGAAGATGCAGGGGTGCTTGCGAGTGCGCGCACGGTCCGGATTGCTAGTGTGACCGGCTATTGGCGACGCTATCCACTGGAAGAAGCACGCGCCTTTCTGCTGGCGACACACGTCGCCACTGCGCCGTTGAGCCACGGGCACGGCGCGCCGCTGCGGCTCGTCGCCCCTGGTCGCCGGGGGTTTGACTGGGTCAAGTGGATTACGCGGATTGAGCTGGAGCGTGTTGCCGCCGAGTGGCAGCCACCGCTGCCGCTGCAGTAAGCGCTGCCGGCTGGAGGAGGAAATAGATGCTAACACGAATCGTCGCGTTGCTGCCCCACCATCGCAAACGTATCCGGCAGGTGGCACAGCTGCTCATTGTCGGATTTGAGAACCACTGGCCTGGTTACTGGACCGATCTGGGTAGCGGGCTTGCCGAGGTGAAAGAGTCGTTTGCAAAGGATCGTATCAGCCGTGTTGCTCTCGACGAGCGAGGCGACGTACTCGGCTGGATCGGAGGTATTTCGCAATACGAGGGGCATGTTTGGGAGCTGCACCCGATCGTCGTTGATCCCGGTCGCCAGGGACAGGGGATCGGCAGGGCGCTGATGGTCAACTTTGAGGAACAGGTTCGCCTGCGGGGTGGGCTGACCATCCTGCTGGGCAGCGACGACGAAGATGATATGACCACGCTCGCGGGTATCGATCTCTATCCCGACCCGCTGGTTCATCTCGCGCGAATTGAGAACCGGCGCGGGCATCCCTTCGAGTTCTACCAGAAATTGGGCTATTCGCTCGTCGGCGTGGTCCCCGATGCCAATGGCTGGGGTAAGCCAGACATTTTGATGGCCAAACGCGTCCAACCGGCGCCGGTTGGGTAGAGGGAAACGAAAAGGCCCTCCCCGGTTGTCCGGAGAGGGCCTGCTGCTGGCTGGTGCAATGGCTGGCGCGCGGAGCTTAGTCGTAGCCCAGCACGTCGACGACCGCCCGCACTGCCTCGGCCGAGTGGTCGAGCATCGTGCGCTCTTCGGCGGTGAGCTCGAACTCGATGACCTTCTCGACGCCGTTGCGCCCAAGGACCGCAGGTAGGCCGAGGAAGAGGTCATTGTAGCCGTATTCGCCCTGCGTATACACCGCGCTGGGAATGACCCGCTTCTTGTCCTTTAGAATTGACTCGACCATGATCGCCGTGCCGGCGGCAGGGGCATAGTAGCCGCTGTAGCCCAGCAGGCCGACGATCTCGCCGCCGCCCTTGCGTGTGCGCTCGATGATCTCGTCCAGCCGCTCCTGGCTGATGAGTTCGGTAACGGGGATACCGGCGACGGAGGTCAGGCGGGGCAGGGGCACCATCGTGTCGCCATGGCCGCCGAGCACAATGCCGTGCACATCCTCGACGCTGACGCCAAGCTCCTCGGCGATGAACGTCTTGTAGCGTGCCGTGTCCAGCGCACCGGCCTGCCCGATGATGCGGCTGCGGTCGAAGCCCGTCTTGTGCAGCATCACGTGGGCCATGGCGTCGAGCGGGTTGGTGACCAGGACGACAATGCTGTCAGGCGCGTACTTCTTGACGTTCTCCGCCACCACTTCCATCACTTCCTGGTTGATCTTTACCAGTTCGTCGCGGCTGGGGAACTTTCCCGTTTCTGGATCTTTCTTGCGCGGCACCCCGGCGGTGACGACGACGACGTCGGCGCCTTCGATGATGCTGGCCTCATTGCTGCCATAGATGCGGCTGTCGAAGCCCATCGGTGGCCCAGCCTCGAAGAGGTCCAGTGCCTTGCCGGCGCCAATCTGGCCGAAAATATCAAAAAGGACGAGATCGGCGATCTCCATCTGAGCCAACCAGTGGGCGGTTGTCGCCCCAACATTGCCGGCTCCGTACAGCGCAACTTTGTTCTTCATCTGTTTTCCTCGCTTTACGTTGGCTAGTAGGATGACTAGCGTGGTTCACAGTCTGCGCACACGATCAGGCAGGCAGGGCAGCGTCCACGTCTACCTCCTCAGCAGCGGCTCCAACAAGCACATCGCCGGTGTGCACCGGCGTCGTATTGGCTTCGTACGCCAACACCTTTTCCAGCGCCAAAATCGCGACTTCGAGCATCGCCGGCTCTGGTTCGCGGGTCGTCAGGCGCTGCATCGCCAGGTTGGGCCGGGTGAGGAGGCGGATCAGGGGATTGGCCTGATGGCGCGCGGAAAAACGAATAAACTCATAAGCAATGCCGGCGATAAAGGGCAGCAGCAGGACACGGGACAGCAGCCGCACCGGCAGCGACATCGGCGGCAAGAGCGTGTAGACCAGGATGGAAATGATGACGACGGTCAGCAGAAAAGCTGTGCCGCAGCGGGGGTGCTCCAGCGAGAAGCGGGCAACGCTCTCTGAAGTGAGCGGGGCGCCCGCTTCATAGGCGTTGATCGTCTTGTGCTCGGCGCCGTGATAGCCAAATAGGCGTTTGACATCGGGCATGAAACTGATTGCCCAGATATAGCCGATGAGCAGAAGCAGGCGGACGACGCCCTCGATGACGTTGCTGAGCATGAGGGCGGGTTCCAGATCGAGCCAGCGGACCATCACATCGCCGACGAATGCCGGGAAGAGAAAAAACAGGCCGATGGAGAGCGAGAGCGAGAAGAGGACCATCCCCCACTGTGCCGGTCCTTCAAACACGTTGCCGGCCTCTGTGCCCGATTCTTCTTCCAGCGCGACGTTCGCGGAAAACATCAGGCTCTTGATCCCTAACCCCAGCGCATCCCACAGCAAAGTTAGACCACGCAGGAATGGAATTCGTGCCAGCTTACCGCCGTAAATGCGGGGATCGAGGGGTTCCGTGTGCACGACAATCTGGCCTTGCGGGTCACGGACGGCGACGGCGAGCGCGCGCGAGCCGCGCATCATCACGCCTTCGATGACGGCCTGGCCCCCATAGTTAAATTCGCGTTTTGCCTCGGGTTCGTTTACAGGATTGGACATGGCGGCGATTGTACTGGGCTCAAGAATGGTGGTCAAGACAGCGATGCTCGCGCGGCTGCTCTGTTACCCGTTTATCATCCACGTTGGCACGGCCCGTTGCCCTCGCTATCGCAGGCGTTGAAAACTGCCAGCAATGGCCGTCAGGTCGCGCTGGTACCGGCTACCGGCCGGGCCACAGGCGCTGATCCACAGCATCTCTTCCGTTCCCTGGAAGAGATGTTGCTGGCAGCGCTGGCGGTTTCCCGCGCTGTCTCTGGCGGCGTCGAAATAGATATAGCTGCGTTCGAACGTTTCAACTTCGCCAGCAGCGTGGAGGGTTACGTCTAGCTCTTGTGCAGCGGTTGCCGCCAGGGCAACTAGCTCTCTGGGCGTTAGCTGGTTCAATGCACGGCTGCGCGCCACGAGTACGCTGCCTGTCTCCGACGGTTCGACGGGAATGGGGCCGTGGGCATACACGATGGTCCGTAGCTGTGTGTCGAGCCTGCTCAGCGGGTAGAACGCGCCGTCGAGGCCGGGCACGGCCTGCACCACGGCGTCGAGCTCGTCTTCCTGGCTGCGATTGACCGCCATGAGCACTTCCCACTCCTCAGGCAGGAAGAAGGTGTAGTCACTCTCCGCTCCCCGGATCCAGGTCCAGCCGTCGGGCAGGTCGGTCAGGGTGGTCTGGACGCGCGGCTGCCGACCGAGGAACCCGGTGAGGTAGAGCGCGGCGGCGACGATGAGCACGGTCAAGGTGCCGTACACGGCGCGTGGCGATATCTGCCGTTCCTGCTGTTCCTCGCGCCGGTCACTACGGGCCGGCGCCGTCGAGGTTGCCGTCGCCTTCGCTCCGGCGACGGGTTGCCCGCACTGCCAGCAAACAGCATCGTCGTCTAGCAGAAATTGGTCGCAAACGGGACAGCGTCGACTCATATCATGCCCCATCGAGAAAAACTGTAAAGTAATTTACAGTTTCATTGTAACAAACTTTCCTGCCAGCACGGTGATTGTCCTATACACTAATAGCTAGATCAGCAGTATCCGGAACAACGACTCTGAGGCCCAGCTGAATGTCCAGGTTGCTACGGGGTTTCTGCGAATTAATAACCAAGTTCCTCCTTTTTTCTCCTCTTCCCACAAAGAGCCTTGCAAACTGCAAGGCTTTTTGTGTTCTCTACCTCGACCGCGCCTAGAAGCCGGCGACGTAGCCGCCTCCTCGGGGGGGCTGCAGAATGGAAGTCATGGTTGCGGTTGCGGCCTGGCAAAAAACAAGGTAACTTCGCTTTCCTATACGAGCATGGACCGCATCCTTTTCACCACCTACTCTCCGGAAGATATCGGCCGGTACCGCAGCCAGGCAGAAGGGCTGGGCGCCGGGCTGGAATGCCACGTCTTTGCTGACCCTGTCCTGCTTAGCTCCAATGGCAGCGTCGAGCACACCGTCCAGCTTCTTGCTGGCCAGCTTACAGGTTTCGCCGGCACCCTGGGTTTCCACGGCGCATTTTACGATATGATCTCTGCCAGCGTTGACCCGGAGGTCGTGGCGCTGACATTGCGCCGTTACCGGCAGGGCCTTCATATCACCAGCCAACTGGGGGGAGAGTACATCGTTTTCCATGCGAACTATATGGGCGGGTGGAAGCTGGCGAACTATCGCGAAGGCTGGCAGCAGCGGCAGGTCGACTTCTGGCGTTCGTTCGCAGCCGAGGCGGCTTCCCGTGGGGTCTACGTGCTCATCGAAAACATGTGGGCACCGGAGCCGGCGATTCTCCTTGACCTTCTCAAAGCCGTTGACAATCCGTTCATGCGCGCCTGTTTCGACGTTTCCCATGCGGCCCTCTATTCGCCGTTTGCTATTGGCGACTGGATAGAGACCCTTGCCCCCTACCTCCACGTTTGCCACCTGAACAACACGGACGGCGTGACGGATAGCCACCTGCCTCTCGGAACGGGGCTCATTGATTTCGCCGAGGTACTGGCGCAGCTACGCGCCCTACCATCACCTCCGTTGCTGACGCTGGAGATGCCGGGCTGGGATATTGTCTCTGCCAGCTTGCCGTTCCTCGATCTCGCTCCGTCCTCTTGAAATTCCCGTCCTCTCCCGCGCCGGAGCTGTTCCGCCCGCCGGTGCAGCTGAGCACGCCAATCCAGTTCCGCCTAGCGACGAAAGCAGACCTTGACGGGCTTCACGCCACTTGTTTTCCGACGGAACCGGCGCAGGCGTTTGCCGCGCGTTTTGACAGTGCGCTGCGCCTGCAGGCGGCTGGGCGGCTGCTCCACGTGCTGGCCCTCCATGGCGAACCACCGCTACCTGTCGCGAGTGGGCAGTTGATCAGCTATACTGACACGGTTGCCGAAATCGCCGATCTGGTGGTTGCCGGCAGCATGCGCGGCCAAGGTGTGGGCACGGCGCTGCTGCGCGTGCTGGGCGCGTTGGCTGCAGCCGCCGGAGCCGAGCGCCTTGAGCTCGCCGCTCGCGTCGACAACGAGCGGGCACTTGCCCTCTATCGCCGCCTGGGCTTTCGTGCGTCTCGCCTGTTACGCTTCCCGAGCGGCGAGCGCGCCGTCCTGTTGGCGCGCGCGCCATGGTCTGGGGCGGCAGAAGAGGAATTCGATGGCAGCAATCCAGTGTAGCGATCCCAAATACATCAAAGAGCAGTACGCCGAAGAGACGAATCTTGCCACGCGTATCCGCACACACGAGCTGTATACGGAGCCACGCGTCGACTTCACCGGCTGGATCTTGGAGCAGATTGGGTGGCGCGGCGACGAACGCGTGCTCGACGCCGGCTGTGGTGCGGGGACCTACGTGGCGCCCGTCCTGGAACGCACCTCCCACTATGTGGCCGGCGACCTCTCGCCGGGGATGTTGCGCCAGGTGCGCACGCCGGCCCGGGTCAATCTCGACGTCCAGGATCTGCCCTTCGCCAGTAGCCATTTCGACGTCGTGTTGGCAAACCACATGATCTACCATCTGCCTGACCAGGATCGGGCAGTCGCCGGATTCGCGCGCGTCCTGCGCACCGGCGGTGTCCTTATTGCCGCCACCAACAGCGCCCACAACATGCAGGAGCTGCGCGATCTGGTACGGCTCGCCGCCGATCGCCTGCACGTCGCCCGGCCGGTCAACCCGTTTCCAGCGCTGGATTTCACGGTGGAGAATGGTGCTGAGCTTCTGAGCCGTCACTTTGACCGCGTGGAACTTCAGAAACTCGCCTCCGCTCTTGTCTTCCCCGCGGCGCAGCCGGTCCTCGACTACCTGGCCACGAGTCCTCGGTTCTACCTTGGCCTTCTGCCGGAGGAGGTGGAAGAAGGCCGGGCGTGGCAGGTCCTTCGCGACCTGGTCGAGGCCGAGATCGCACACCATGGTGCTTTCCGCGTGAATAAGCTGAGCGGTGTCTTCATCTGCTGGAACGGTGAGCGCCGGTGAGAGACGCTGCCCGCCCTATCCTGGAGGCCATTCGCCAGCGCCGTTCGATACGCCGTTATCTGCCCGACCCTGTTCCCGAGGAACTCCTCACAGAGGTGCTGACCGCCGCTACCTGGGCACCCTCGGCACACAACCGCCAGCCGTGGCGATTTGCCGTCGTTCGTCTGCAAACGGTCAAGGAGCGGCTGGCGCAGGCGATGGGCGACCGCTTGCGCGCGGACCTCGAAGCCGATGGTGTTCCCGCGGCAAGGATTGACGCCGATGTATCCCGCTCGTACCGGCGCCTCACCAGTGCACCCGTCCTTATCGTCGTCTGCCTGACGATGGCCGATATGGACAACTATCCAGACGAGCGGCGGCAGCGCAACGAGCGGGTCATGGCCATACAGAGCACGGCGATGGCTGGGCAGAATTTGTTGCTGGCAGCGCATGCGTTGGGGTTGGGGGCCTGCTGGCTGTGCGCGCCGCTCTTCGTGCCCGGGACCGTGCGCGACGTCCTAACGCTGCCCGCGGGGTGGGAGCCGCATGGGCTGATCACTCTCGGCTACCCGGCCGAAGTACGGAGCAAGACACGCCAGCCGCTGGCGACGAGCGTGCGTTACCTTCGGGAAGGCCGTTAGGCCGCCTGTTTCACTTTCCTCTTATCTTCAAGCCTGTGACGTGGTCTCTCTGGTATAGGCGGCAGGCATCGTTTGCCGCCCTGCCATCCGCCGAGTTTGCAGTGATTTTGCTGGGCAAGGGGCCGAGATCGCATTATAATTG
>JAVVFG010000203.1:0-7627 GCA_032260445.1 Anaerolineae bacterium
TCTCGAGGACATCTCGCAGCCCAAATGCTTCCGCATCCTCGACACCCTGCGCGAGAAAGCTGAAATCCCCGTGTGGCATGACGACCAGCAGGGAACGGCTACCGTCACCCTGGCTGCGCTGATGAACGCCCTCAAGGTTGTCGGCAAGGATAAAGAAGACGTCAGCATAGCCTTCATTGGCGCCGGCGCCTCCAATGTGGCCATTGCCCGCCTCATCTTTGGCTGGGGAGTCGACCCCGGCAAGTGCTACATGGTCGATAGCAAAGGTATTCTCGGCCCCCATCGCCAGGACCTTTACATGCGCCGCGCCGAATACGTCGATAAATGGCGTTACGCCAATATCACCAACGCCGCCGGGCGCGAAGGAGGCATCCCGGACGCGATGGCTAACGTCGACGTCGTCATCGCCCTCTCCAGGTCAGGGCCCGGCGTCATCCTTCCGGAGTGGATCGCGGCAATGAACGACGATGCCATCGTCTTTGCCTGCGCTAACCCGGTACCTGAAATCTGGCCCTGGGAGGCGAAACAGGCCGGAGCGCGCATCGTCGCCACCGGCCGCTCTGACTTCCCCAACCAGGTAAACAACTCGCTCGGCTTCCCCGGCATCTTCCGCGGTGCCCTCGACGTGCGCGCGCGCACGATCACCGACGAGATGTGCTATGCTGCTGCGGGCGCGTTGGCCGAGCATATCGGCGATCGCCTTGACGACGACCACATCCTCCCGACGATGGACGATTGGGAGATCTTCCCGCGTGAAGCAGCGGCCGTGGGCATGAAGGCCCAGGAGCAGGGTGTTGCCCGCCTCAGTCTTAGCTACGATGAGCTCTTCGAGCATGCCAAAGAGGTAATCGGCCGCTCGCGGCGCATGACCGCCAAGCTGATGGAAGACGAGTTTATTGCCGAAGCCCCTGATACCGGCAACGGACAAGGAGCGTAAGATGTACGACTTAATCATTGTGGGTGGCGGCCCTGCTGGCCTCACAGCCGCAATCTACGCCATCCGGAAACGCCTCAACGTGCTGCTTATTAGCAAAGATCTCGGTGGCAAGACCAACTACCACCTCGAGCTACCTGACCAGGAGAAACACCAGGTTATCCGTGGCGTCGACGTGGTCGAGCGCTTCCGCCGCGAGCTTGAATACCTCGACTTCGCGCGGCACATGGAACCCGTCGAGCGTGTTGTCCACAACGACGATGGCACGTTCACCATCCATACCAAGGATGGTGGGGAGCTCTACGCGCGTGCCGTCATCGTCGCTACAGGCAGCCGCCAGCAGTGGATGGATGTCCCCGGCGAGCGCGAATATCTCTCCAAGGGCCTCTGCTACTCGGCGATGAGCTACGCGCCGCTCTTCATCGACAAACAGACCGTAGTCATCGGCGACGGCGAGCTTGCCTTGCGCTCTGCCGGTGAGCTGGCCACTGTGGCCGAGCACGTCCATCTCGTCGGCCCGAGCGGCCCGGTTCTCGAGACGCCCCTCGGCCAGAAGCTGCTGCGTGCTGAGAACGTCACGATTCTCCAGAACCACCGCGTTGCCCAGGTGATGGGCAATGGCTACTGCAATCGTGTCGTCGTCACCAGCCCGGTCGGCGAAGAGCTCGAGCTCGCTGCCGACGGTACGTTCGTCGAGCTCAACCTCGTCGCCAATACGTCGATGGTTACCGGTCTCGTCGACGTCGACGACCAGGGCCGCATCAAGATTGACTGCTACAACCGCACCAACGTGCCCGGCCTGTTTGCTGCCGGCGACGTGACCAGTATCTACGCCGAACAGGTACTGGTGGCCGTTGGCGAAGGTGCCAAAGCGGCACTTAGCGCCTACGACTACCTGCTGCCCTATCTTTAACCTCCCTGCGGGCGCCGGGGCCGCCTACTTTGGCCCCGGCGCCCGCCCAGGGACATGCCGGTACAGGCTGCCGGAAACAAGGAACCGACCACCATGAGCCAACTCGCCGCCGGCGAACAGGAGACCCTGTCCCGCTTTCGCAACATGCTTGCCAGCGCCGGCGATGTGGAAACCTCGCCCGGTCTGGCGCCCCCACTGTGGCAGCGCCTGCAAGAGCTGCGCACCCTCCTGCGCCAGGCCGATCCCGGCCGGCTCGCCGAGCGCACCGGCGCCTCCCTTGCCGAGGATTCGTTGTACCTGCTCGTCTGGGAGCAGCCTGTCGCCGTCGATCTCTGTGACTTCGTCGCCCGCCGCCCGGACACCGGATTGGAGCTGGACCCGCTCCTGCAGGTGCTGCTTGCCTACTACCTCTACACGGCCGACGGCACGCTGCCGGCCGGTACGTGGATTTCATTCACCGAGCTACCGGACGGCCTCTTTTACGCCCAGGCCTTCCAGAGCTATACCGGGCACCGCCTGTCCGTCACCTTTGGCAACGATGTCCAGACCTTCACCACCGCCGCCCTCGCCGCCGGCGGGAAATCTGTTAGCTTTGGCGACCGTGCCTTCGCCTTCAGCTTGCTGCCCTGGGTCAGCCTGCTCGTTGTTTGCTGGCAGGGAGACGAAGATTTCCCCGCATCCTATCGCATCCTCTTCGACGCAAACGCCGGCCATCACCTCACCACGGATGCCTGCGCCGTCCTGGGAGCAGTCCTCACCCGCCGTCTCCTCCGCCGGTCGAGTTGACGCCGCGGATGTGATACAATTGGCCCTATTAGAAAGGAGCAACCTGAATGCCCATTAAGATCGCCATCAGCGGTAAAGGTGGCGTCGGCAAGACGACCCTTGCCGCGCTCCTCGCCCAGGCCTTCGCCAGCACCGGCCGCGACGTCCTCGCCGTCGACGCCGATCCCGCACCATGCCTCGCGGGCGCGCTCGGCTTTCCGGCCGAGGCGCGCGCCCGGCTGCGCCCCATCGCCGAGATGGACGCGCTCATCGAAGAGCGCACCGGGGCGAAGCCAGGCACCAGCGGCGGCTTCTTCACCCTCAATCCCCGCGTCGACGATCTACCCGAGCGCTTCAGTGCCCTCTACCGCGGCGTTCGCCTCCTGGAGATGGGCGGCGTCGATCAGGGTGGCACAGGCTGCATCTGTCCCGAGAGCGCGATGCTGCGCACGCTCTTCACCCACCTGCTCTTCCGCCAGGACGAGGTGCTGCTGCTGGATATGTACGCCGGCGTTGAGCACCTCGGCCGCGCCACCGCCGATTTCGTCGACGCCATGCTCATCGTCGTCGAACCAACACGGCGCAGCCTGGGCACAGCGGCACAAATCCGTAAGCTCGCCGCCGACATCGGCGTGCGTCGGCTCTGGCTCGTCGGCAACAAAGTGCGCAACGACGAGGAAGCGGCCTTCATCGCCGCCGAATCACCCGGCATCCCCGTGCTGGGCATGCTTCCCGCCGACCTCGCCGTGCAAGAGGCTGACCGCCTTGGCATTCCGGTCTACGATCACGTCCCGGCGCTGCGCCGTGCCGCGGAAGACATGGCGGGCAAATTGGCGGCCACCGTCGACACAGGAAATGGCGCCGGCCAATAGCGCGGCGCCCTCAGGGAAAAAGGAAACATGACGACGACAATCGCACTGGCAGGAAAAGGCGGCGTCGGCAAAACCACCATCGCCGCCATGATAGTCAAATACCTGACCCAGACCCAGCCCGGTCCCGTCCTCGCCATCGACGCCGACCCCAGTAGCAACCTGCACATGGTGTTGGGACTCGACCTCGAATGGACCGTCGGCGACATCCGCGAGGACATGCTTGCGCAAGTCAAAGAAACGCTTACCGCTGGGGGCGCAGCTATGGGCGCGCTGGAAGGGGGCGTGAGTAAGCGCGACTATCTTGATTACCATGTGCGTTCCTCGCTCGCTGAAGGCGACCGCTGTGACCTGATCGCCATGGGACGCTCCGAGGGTCCCGGCTGCTACTGCGCTGTCAACCACAACCTCCGTGAGGTCATCGATACCATGAGCCGCCACTACCGCTATGTGGTCATCGATAACGAGGCAGGGATGGAGCACCTCAGCCGCCGCACCACGCGGGACGTGCAGCATCTACTCGTCGTCACCGATCCCACCCAACGCGGCCTCGTCACCGCCGAACGCATCGGCGCGCTGCAGCACGAGCTCGACATCAAAGTTGAGCAGGCGCACCTGATTGTCAACCGGCTCAACGGCGAGATGCCCGCGCCGCTGCGCGAGTACATCGCTCAGATGGAGCTTCCTTTGCTAGGGACCGTGCCCGCCAACGACGATCTCGTCGAGTTTGAGTTTGCCGGCCGGCCGCTCGTTGAACTGGGCGACAGCTCCCCCGTGTACACGGCTGTGGCCTCGATGATGGCCAAGCTTTTCTGAACTCCCTAGTTCGCTCCTGACCGGCGCCTGCGCCCGGCAGCGGGTGACCTGCACCCAATCTGTATCCACCGTTTGTAACCGGGGTACATTGAGACCTCTGGCCAGCCGTGCTAGCCTTGGGGCGTGCCGCGCGACCCAACTGGGGCGCGGCTTCAACGCATCGCACACAATGACGCCGGAGGTTCACCATGGCAGATCAACACGACAATTGGGACGACTACGACGACCGGCCCCCGTTTGGGCGCGGCAGGGGCCGCGGCCCGGGTCATGGTCGCGGTAGAGGGCGCCGGCGCGGCCGGGCCTGGCGCGAACGCGGGCCCATGCGCAGCGACTACGGCTGGCAGCAAGACTTCCCTGAGGACGATGACGAGCGCGACGTTTACGCCCGTGAAGAGACAATCAGCTATCGCGGCACGCGCACCCCATATTACAGCTGGCCCCTGCTCCAAACTGGCCCGCACACGGGAAAAGGGCCAAAAGGCTACCGGCGCTCCGATGACAGCATCTTTGAAGACGCATGCGGCCGGTTAACCGATGCCGGCTGGCTTGACGCTAGCGATGTCGAGGTGCGTGTCGAGAACGGTGAGGTATCGCTTGAGGGCACTGTCTCCGACCGCCGCGCCAAGCGCCTCGCCGAGGACCTCGTCAGCGGTGTGCGCGGCGTCTGGGACGTGCACAACCGTCTGCGCATCCCGCGCGCGGATGTAGATAACGTGCCCGAAACCGGGTAAACCCTGCCCGCTGCCGCAGGCTGATAGCCCGCCTCTCGCCGCGTGCAAAGGAGACGCAATGGGTGCCTTAATCCGTGGCGCCTTCGCAGGAACGGCGGCAACGGCGCCGATGACCGCTGTCATGTTTCTGCTGTGGCGCTTCCTGCCGCGGCAGCTGCGCTATCCGCTCCCTCCACGCCTGATCACCGCGAATCTCCTCCGCCGGCTGAGGCTGAAACGTGCGACGAGCCGCAAGCAAGAAACGGTGTTGACCTGGGTCCTCCACTTTGCCTACGGTGGAGCCATGGGCGCTCTCTTCTCGCTGTTCTTCCGTGCTCTTCGCCTGCCGGTCGTGCTTGCCGGCACGCTCTATGGGATAATGGTGTGGTTAGGCAGCTACGAAGGTCTTCTGCCTACGGTCAACCTGCTAGCCGACGCGGATAGCCAACCGGAGCGGCGCAACGCGGTGATGATTGCGGCTCATCTTGTCTGGGGAGCATGCACCGGTCTTCTCGTCGCTAGCCTGTCTGAGGAGGAGGTCCCGCAATGAGAGTTGAAAAAGGCGTCATGGTTGCCCTCGGTTACGGCAAGTACTTCCGCTCGGATGCGATTAAAGGGCTGGAGCCGATCGAAGAGGAGGAAGGGCGCGGGCCAGGACAGCGGACCTGGGTCTACGTGGACGGGGTGGAGGAGCCGGTCGTCGCCTCTCGCTCCGAGGCAACAATCCTGCGCGACATGGTCGAGACGCCCCGTGAGGTGACGCGCGCCCGCGAGCAGTACCAGTTACTCGTGGATATCCTGGAAACGGTTCACGAATTTGATCCGGTACTGCGGCGCATCGTGCAGCAGCAGGCGAACTGGGACCTCGACCGGCTGGAACGCCAAATCATTGCCACGATTGGCGAAGACGACTGACCCGCGCCTGGCCGCCCACGCTGCCACGTCTCCCCTCATGTAAGAAAGGGGCCCCTGCCCCCGCGGCCTATTTCCAGTCTGTCTGTAGCTGTCTGCGTGCATTCAGGTACTTGTCGGCAGCGATGGCGGCTATAACCCCGTCCGCAGCCGCGATGACTGCCTGCTTGATGTGCGCGCAGAGTAGATCGCCGACGGCAAAAACGCCAGGAATCGGTGTCTGCATTTCGCTATCTACGACGAGACAGCCGTCCTTGCTTGTTTCTACCTGACCCATTAAGAAATCGGTGATTGGCTTGCCGCCCTGCAGGTAGACGAAGGCCCCCTTGACCGGCAGCGTCTCTTCAGACCCACGGCGCGGTTGGATGCGAACGCCCGCGACCGTGCCGTTACCCATAATCTCCTTCAAACGCGTGCCCAAACGCATCTCGATCTTTGGATGCGCAGCAACCTCGGCGGCGATGTGCTCGCGCGCCTTCAGCTCCGGCGTCGGCGAAATCAGATGCACCTTGTCGGCAAACTTGGTCAGGAACAACGCTTCTTCCAGCGCCTCGTCATTGTTGCCGACGACGGCGACCGGCTGCTCGCGGAAGAAGGCGCCGTCACAGGTGGCGCAATAGCTGACGCCGCGCCCTAATAGCTCCTCCTCGCCGGGAATCGCCCCGGTGCGCCCCATCGAGCCAGTGGCGAGGATGACAGCGCGCGCATAGTACGCGTCGGTGCCGGCCATCACCATTTTCGGTTCCGAACTGAGGTCGACGCCGACAACCTTGTCGGTCAGAAACTCCGCGCCGAACGATTCCGCTTGCTGCCGCATCGTCTCCACGAGCTCGGCTCCCGTCACCGGACCGGGAACGCCGGGGTAGTTGCTGATTTTTACCGTCAGGCCGAGCGCACCGGCGGTCAGGCCCTTGTCGATCACCAGCGTGCGCAGGTCGGCGCGTGCCGTATAGATCGCCGCGCTGGCACCGCCGGGACCACCGCCGATGATGATGACGTCATATTCCTTGTTGGCTTCATTCGAGCTTAAGCCAACACTGAAATCTAGTCCTTCCATTTTCTTCCCTCTTTACTCCAGCGGAAAAGACGCGCGTGGGCGCGTCTTTTCGCTCTTACATCCTGCTACGTGGCGCCTACGAACTGCCCGGGTCAGGCCACAGCTTTGCCGACAGCCTCGTCGAGCCTGGCCATGATCATCGCCTCTGGCATAGCGCCTTCGATGTGTACCGTCTCGTTGATCACCGTGCGCGGAACGCCCTGTACCTGGTACTTGTTGGACAGGTGCGGGAACTCAATAGCCTCGACCATATCGCCGCGAACGAGGTCGCTTTCCATCGCTAACTGGTGGGCGAGGATGACCGCCCGCGGGCAATACGGGCATGTCGGCGTAACGAAGACTTGGAAGTGTACCGGCGTCTCCAGCGCAGCGACCTGCTCACGCGTAGCATCGCTCAAACCGGTCTCACCGCCGGAGACCATCTTGATATCTTCGATCAGAGTAGCGAACTCGTAACCAGATGGGATGCCATAGAAGCGGATCCCGAAATCTTTCGGTTCGTCGCCGCCACGCATCACAATGGTGGCTGGAATCTTGTCGATGCCAAATTCGTCGACTTTATCGCCGTCGGCGACCAGGTCATAGACCTCGAGCTCGACCTTATCGGAAAGCGCGACCACCTCTTCCGCAATCTGCCGCGTTTCCGTGCAG
>JAVVFG010000204.1:0-7592 GCA_032260445.1 Anaerolineae bacterium
GACAAGCTGCCGCACGTCGAGGATTACTCGTTCGCCCTCCACCACGACGTACTTGCCAGCGTTGTCGAGGCGCTGGACCTAGGCGACATCACCCTCGTGTGCCAGGATTGGGGTGGTCTGCTCGGCCTGACGGTCGCGAGCGAAATGCCCGAACGCTTCGCACGGCTGGTGATCATGAACACCTTCTTGCCCATCGGCGAGGAGCCGGTGACCGAGGCCTTCCTGCAGTGGCGCGGCTATGCCGAGCGCCTGGGCACGGCGCTGCCCGTGGGGCGCATGATGACGCGCACCTTCCAGCGCGAGGGCAGCAAGAGCGCGAGCGTGCGCGCCGCCTACGACGCGCCCTTCCCCGACGATAGCTACAAAGCGGGCGTCGCTGCTTTTCCGCTGCTGGTGCCCCTACGCCCGGATGATCCTGGCGCGGCAGAGATGCGCGCCGCACGGCAGCGCCTCAGCCAATGGCACAAGCCGGCGCTGGTCCTCTTTTCTGACGGTGACCCGATCACCCGCGGCGGCGACGCCTTTTTCCGCGCGCTGATTCCGGGCGCCGCCGGTCAGCCGGAAATCACCGTCGAGGGCGCCGGTCACTTCTTGCAGGAAGACAAGGGGGAGGAAATCGCCGGGCACATCCTGGATTTTCTGCAACGCAGCTAGTCACGGCGTGCGGTACGTATCGCTCTGCTGCAGTGTGTAACGGATCAAGGCCAGCGTTTCGTCGAGATCGCCCAGCGGCGTGCCGTGTTGCCAGCGCAATGCCTCGGCGACGAGCGGCGCCCAGCGTGGCGCCGTCTCTTGCAGCCAGCGGGCAGCCACGGGCTTGGAGACGACAGCGCCGTGCGCCAGCGTATAGAGAATGCGGCACATGGTGAAAACGGCATACGCCTGGTAGCCGGGTTCAAGCAGTAGACTCGTGTCTTCCAGCTTCGGCGCCCACCACTCGGACAACGTCTCGCGCGCAGCGCGGCGCAAATCGGCGGTGGGGATAGGGTCAATGAGCGTGTGTGCCAGCGGGCCGGCGATGGCGATGCCGTGTTCGCGCAGGACGTGTAGCTGCAGGATCCAGGCGCTGTCGTGCTGCTCGACGCGCAGCAGGCCATAGCGCTCGACGTGCGGGAAGACGGCGTTATCTGGATCGTAACGGCGCAGCGCGGCGAGGGAGAAGTAAGAGCCTTCCAGCTCCGCCGCCCAGTGCGAGCCGCCGGCAACCAGCGCCCCGTGCATCGCGGCCAGCGCGACCACCATCGTTTGCGGCAGCACGTCCAGTGTAGCGACGAGGAAATCGACATCGCTGCGGCCCGGGTTGAAGTCGCCCGCAGCGAGGGAGCCGTGAAGATAGAGCCCGGCGAACTGGTCGCCGAGGATGGTGGAGACGCCGGTATACAACTCCTGGAGGATGAGGTTGAGCGCAGGATATGGAGTCAGATCCGGTGTGGACGGCTGCATAGGGCCCACATTATAGCGGGACTCGCGCATATTTGCGTCGTCTGTAGGCTCTGAGGACCAAACAACAAAAAGAGGCAAGGGGTAATGGTACCCGCTTGCCTCTCCTTGTCGAAGCCGCGTCGCGACTGTAGCGCTCGTTAATCGTCGCCAGCGCCGGCAGCCGTCGCTGCCCTACCCACCTACTTCCGCGTCGGCCCCGCCATCCCCGACGCCGCCGACGTGGTTGGCGCCTGCCTGCTTGGCTTCAACACGCAGGGAGTACGCCATCTGTGGGAAGCCGGGCGGCTTGGTCTGGGCGAAACGGAAACCGAGCGGATGACGTTCCCGGCCATGTCGCTCAAGGAGGCGATCCGCGCCTTTACGAAGGCGGCTTACGGCCGGGCGCTCGACTTCGACTAGGCCTGAGCTGCTCTGCGCCGCAGGACCCTGCCCGTCGCGCTGGCAACGCAGGTCGCGCGGCGGAGGTGGGTCAGCGCCATAATCTGCGCCTCCGCAAAGCGGAAGAACATGGCATCGACCCGTAGACGGTGGTGGCAGTGTGGCCATGCCAACAGGGCCAAGGTGGCCAAGGTGGCCAAGGTGGCCAAAATGATCACTTTTTTACCTTTGGCATGGGTGCCCGGCAGGCGAGCGGCCTTGGAACGACTTGACGAAAAACGGCGCGGGCAGGATGCTCGCTTCTGGCGAGCAAGATGGTGGCGGCGGTGAATTTGGTGATGACGGCAAGGGGGATAATGATGATCGTCGGGATGGCGAGCCAGCGGTGCAGGATGCGCATCCATTTGTTCAAGAATTTTGTCATGTGTGTCTCCGGTTGTGTCAGGGCGGAAGGCTGGTAAGCTTTACTGGCGATCACTATAGCGGGGATGGTAGTGAGGGGTCGCCGACATTTGTCGGGTTGAGGGAAAGTGGGAAGCCTGGAGGGGGGAAGGGCAGGCTGGACCTGGCAGGGGCTCCACCTACCTGCCAGGTCCAGCCTTTTCCAGTGCCCCGGTGTGCAGCGCGCGGCGGGCTCAGGTCCTTCGCTGCAGCAAGCCGACGAGGAACAGCAGGACGACGGCGCCGACGACGGCGACGATAAAGCTTGTCAGGTCGAAGCTAAAGTCCATTTCGCCGCCGCCAAGCAGCTCGACGAGGAAGCCGCCGATGAACGCGCCGACGATACCGACGATGATGTTCATCAGGCAGCCCTGGCGCTCGTTCCTACCGGTGACCAGGCTGGCGACCCAACCGGCCAACCCCCCAAAAATGATCCAGCTAACAATACCCATTGTGTCCTCCTTGCAGGTTTATCCTGTGTACACGATATTGCCGTTCTCAATCTGCTTCCCTCCACGCGCATTGTAACTGAGAAGTGGCGCGAAAGGGCGGAACTTATATCCGCCACCGGGCGATTTGTGACCGTTCTATATCCAAGCTGCCCGCGCGCATGAAGGGGTATGCTTGCGGCGTGTGGGGGACTGGCGGCTGCTCAACAAAGGGCACGTGCAGTCACGCTTCGAGCGCGGCCGGACCGGTCTGATCAGCCTTGCGAACGCCAGACTGCCGACCCAGGCGTCGCAGGCTGTGTTGACGCGGACCATCTTTGGTGACGAGAAGGAAAGGAGGGGCAGATGGTGCGGTCTCCTATAGATTTCCGGATCGGTGGCTGCCGGTTCTAAGACCGATTTCACTGCCACCGAGACGTGGGCATATGACATTGACCCTGGCCGGGAGTTCTATCCGGACGGGCGATTTCACCTCCGGGATTCGGTGGGGGTCTTTATTTGGGAGGCCGACGATGATCGGCTCGACGGAGCAAATATCGTCGTCGTCAATTGGAACTTTGTCTGGATGCCCGAGTCGGTCTTCGTCTCCGGGCCGATATGGGGCAGCTTCTTCCTGAGCAATGACGGCGGCTCCTGGGAGGGCAGCTGGACGGGCGTTAGAGACGAGAACGGCTTCTCCTACTTTCACTATGTGGGCCACGGCAGAGGCGGATATGAAGGCCTGCAGCTCCGCGCGTGGGGCGAGCGCTTGACCCCCGACGGGGCGGCGCCAGAGGACTTCCACGGCACTATCCTCGAAACGGGCGGCTAGTGCCGGCCGTTAGCCACAGGTCCATTAGATAGCGCCTGAACACAGCCGACCTGCGCCAGCCCTGGGTGCGGGTCGGCTTCCGTCCAGCTGGTTCATTGCGGGCGGCTACCGGTTGCGCGGATAGGCCGACCAGGTGAAGGGCCCTACGGGTGCAGCGGGGGCAGGGAACGTGGCCGCGACGGGTTAGCTATCGCCCGTGATTTCGGCGCGGCCGGTCATGCCGGGGCGGAGGGGGAGGTCGGTGGGGTCGAGGTCGATATGCACGGTGAAGACGGCGGCGTCGCCAACGGTGCCGGTGGCCTGGGGGGCGATGCCGGCGACGGTGCCTCCGATTGGCCGGCCGGGGTAGGTCTTGAGGGTGATGGCGACGGGCTGGCCGGGGGCGATCTGGGCGAGGTCGCGCTCGCTGAGGTTGGTGGTGTGGAACTGGAGACGGGCGGCGTCGAGGAGGGTGATGACGGGGGCGCCGGCGGAGACCATGGCACCGGGGGCGAACTCGACGGAGAGGACGGTGCCGGCCCAGGGGGCGGTGAGCTCTGCCTTGCCCAGGGCGGCCTGGGCCTGTTCGAGAGCCACCTGGCTCTGCTCGAGGGAGAGGGCGGCCTGGTCGACCTGGAGGCGGGCGGCGGCGATGTCGGAGTCGGAGGGGCCGGTCTGGGCCTGCTCCAGCGCCTGGCTGGCGCTGAGGACGGAGGCGTTGGCGCTGACGGCGGTATCGTTGTTGAGGCCGGCCCAGGCGAGATTGTACTGGGCCTGGGCGACCTGGAGGTTTTCCTGAGCAAAGGCGAGGTTACGCTCGGCGGCGTCACGTTCAGCTTCGAGGGGGCGCTGGCGGAAGGGATCGTTCAGCTCCCAGTCGCGGGCGGGATCGAAAGCGGTTTCGTGGGCGGTTTCGGCGTCGGCGAGGCCGCGGCGCGCCTGATCGAGGTTGACGCGGGCGGAGGTGAGGCTGTTGCCGGCGGCGCTGTCCTGGGTCTGGGCGTTTTCGAGGGCGGCTTCGGCGGCGGCGAGGTTGGCCTCGGCGAGGGCGATGGCGGTCTCGTCGGGCTCCCAGGCGAGCAAGTCGTCGAGGGTGAGCTGGGCCTGCTGGAGGGAGAGCTCCGCCTGGGCGACCTGCAGCGCGGCATTGGCGACGGCTTCCTGCAGGGCGGCTTCGTCGAGGAGGGCGACGCGCTCGTTGGCGGCGACGTGGTCGCCGGGGCTGACGGCGAGCTCCAGCAGGCGGCCGCTTGCTTCGAAGGCGAGGGGTAGGACGGGAGTCGTGGCGACGAGCTGGCCGTCGGCGAGGATGGTGGTGCCGGCCGCCGCGGTGGGGCGGGCGGTGGGGGCGGCGCTTTCCTGGGTTGGTGCGGGGGTGGGGGGCGCAGGGCTTTGGCGGCAAGCGGCGAATATGAGAAGGGCGGTGGCCGCCAGAATGGCGGCTTTGGCGAGGAGGGTGATGGTTGGTCGTTTCATGGTGGGCCTCGTTGGGCGGGTGTTTGCTGTCAGGGCCCGACATCGTCAGGGCCTGACGGCGTCAGGTTGGAAACCTGACCTACCGTTGTTGGGTCGGGTTAGTCCATACGCAAGATGTCGATGGCTTGTTTTTTGACGATGCGGCGGGCGGAGAAGGCGGCGCCGAGGATGCTGGCGAGGACGACCATGAGGACGATGAAGGGAACGACGGTGGTGTCGACGGCGAAGCGGGTGGGTTCCTGGGCGAGGGCCTTCTGCCCGTAGAAAGAGATGTAACCCATGGTGGCCCCGGCGGCGATGCCGGCGAAGGCGGCGCCAAGGGTCATGGCAATGGCCTCGACGATGAGCATGCCGGTCAGCTCGCGGCGGAGCATGCCGACGGCTTTCATCATGCCGATCTCGAGGCGGCGGGCGTAGATGGTGACGTAGATGACGGCAAAGACGCCGAAGACGGCGGTGGTGAAGGAGATGCCGGTAAGGACGAGGAGGAAAACGCGCTGGGTGGCCTGGCTGCGGCGGGCGTTTTCGATCTCGATGTCGAGGAAGCGGCTCCAGAAGGCGCGGGTGAGCCCGTAGCGCTCGCCCATGGTGGCGGCGACTTCTTCGGAGACGGTGCCGGGGACGAGGGTCGCCATGAGCTCTTCAAAGACGGGATCGTCGGGCGGGGGCAGGGGGTCGCCGAGGGGAGTGATGAGCTTGCGGAAGCCGTCGAGGGAGATGAGGATGGTGCTGCCGTTGCGGGCGTCGAGGCGGCTGCGGCTGATGCCGTCGACGCCGGGCATGCGCCGGGCGATAGCGGCGATGCGGGCGTTGAGCGTGTTGTCGAGCCCGGCGCCGGTGAGCTTGACGATGCCGCCCTGCCCGACGACGAGGTGCGCGGCGAGCCCCTCGCTAATGATGACCGCGGTGGGATCGGCGGCGAGCGCGGCGAAGGCGCCGGCGGCGAAATCGCCCGCATCGCCGGCGGCGAACTCGAGCATGTCGTCGAAGAGGACGCCGCCGAGTGGGCCGTCGACGCCGACGACGGTGACGGGGGCGGCGCGGAGGCCGACGGGGTCGGCAGCCTGGCTGGTGTAGCCGTAGGTGAGAGCGGCGACCTGGTCGATGCCGGGAATGGTCTGCAGGTCGTCAGAAATGAAGCTGGGGGTGAGGCGACCGGAATCGGGATCGTTCTCGCCCCAGGGGGTGAAGACGCGGACGTTGAGGGGCGCACCGAGGGAGAGGCGGGTGGAGGTCTCGACGTTGGCATTCTCAAGGGCGGTCTGGGTGGCGAGGAAGCTGGGGAGGACGCCGCTGAAAAGGACGAGGAGGGAGATGAGGGTGTTGCGCAGCTGGCCGCGGCCGACATTGCGGCGGGCGAAGTAGGTGAGGCGCGGCATGAGCAGGCCCATGACGAAGAGGACAAGGCGCTCGAAGGGGACGGTGGTGATGAAGAAGAGGAGGCCGAGGCCGAGCACGAGCAGGCCGAGGGCGAGGAGGACAAAGGTGACTTCGAGGGCGGGGCCGCCGAAAGATTGGACGACCTGGAAGCCGGCGATGAGGGCAAAGATGAGCATGAGGACGAGGCCGGCGAGGAAAAGGCGACCGCTGGGACGCCGCTCGCGCAGGGCGGCGAGGTCTTCAATCTGGATGTTGTCGGCGACGCCGGGATTGATGGCGTGCATGACCTTGGTACGTGCCGCATCCTGGGCTGGTTTGAGGCTGCTGAGGACGAGGACGACGAGGGCGGAGATGACGGCGGGCAGGATGGCGGAGAGGGTGAGGCGCGGGGTGAGGGAGGGAGTGATGCCGACCTGGAGCATCTGGTCTTCGATGAGGGGGACGACGATGTAGGTGGTGATGAGCTGGCCGAGGCCGATGCCGAGAAGGACGCCGACGGCGCCGATGACGAGGACCTCGGCGATGACGATGCCGAAGAGGAGGTTGCGCTGCCCGCCGAGGATGCGGAGGATGGCCATGTCGCGGCGCTGCTCCTGGACGTTGGTCATGACGAGGGTGTGGACGAGGAGGCCGACGATGCCGAGGGCGATGAGGCCGTAGGTATTGATCAGGGCCTGGATGGCGAGGAAGCCCTGGGCGGCGTGGTCGAGGACGGTGGCTTTTTCGAGGCTGAAGGTGTATTCGGGACCGAGCTGCTGCTGGACGGCGCGGGCGACGTCACGGACGTTGAGGGCGGCCTGCTCGGCGTTGTTGGTCTCGTAAAGGGCGGGGTCGACGGTGGCGAGGAGGGACTGGGCGCGGCCGGGCTGGTCGAGCCAGTCCTGGGCGGCGGCGAGGTCGACGATGAAGCCACTGCGGAGGCCGGCGGCGACGCCGTCCTGGCGGACGATGGCGGCAATGGTGAAGCGCTCGGCGGTGCGGCGCTCGCTGGCGCCGGCGGCGGCAGCCTGCCCGGCTTCGCGGGGCAGGGGGAAGCTGTAGGCGATGTCGACGGTGTCGCCGACGGCGAGATCGAAGTTGAGGGCGGTCTCTTCGAGGACGGCGGCGCGGCGGTCGCCGAGGGTGTAGGTGCCGTCGAGGACGTCGACGTAGCCGATGTCGTCGGCGGCGGGGTCGAGGGCGAGGAGGGTGCCGCGACCGGTCTGACCGGCGACGTCGAACTCGACGTTGGCCTG
>JAVVFG010000205.1:0-7550 GCA_032260445.1 Anaerolineae bacterium
AAAAACTGCCGCAAGGAAGGTCATGGTTCCCTTGCGGCAGTGACAGGTCTCGCGGTGATGCCCTCACGGGGATTCGAACCCCGGTTTTAGGCTTGAAAGGCCTACGTCCTAGTCCCCTAGACGATGAGGGCGAGACAACAGGGTGAATTTTATCACTAGGGGTGGAGTGGGTCAACTTTGTGGGTGGGGCGCCTAGCTAATGCTTATCTTGCCAAGGGGTTATTTGGAGGCGGCTGCGGCTTGTTCGACGATGGCGACGCCGGCGCTGGCGCCGAGACGGTTGGCACCGGCTTCGACCATGCGCAGGGCGTCGTCGTAGTTGCGAATGCCGCCAGCAGCTTTCACGCCGACGTCCGGCCCGACGGTGGCGCGCATGAGGGCTACGTCGTCTATTGTGGCGCCGCCGGGACCGAAGCCGGTCGAGGTCTTGACGAAATCGGCGCCGGCAGCGACGGATAGCTGGCAGGCGGTTGCTTTTTCGTCGTCCGTGAGCAGAGCGGCTTCGATGATCACCTTGACGATGGCGCCGCCGCCGTGGGCAGCGCGGACGACAGCGGCGATGTCGTCGAGGACGTGCTGGTAATTTCCCGACTTGAGAGCGCCGATGTCGAGCACCATGTCGATTTCGGTGGCGCCGTCGCGGATCGTCTCGGCGGTCTCGTAGGCTTTGACCGCGCTGGTGGTGGCGCCAAGGGGGAAGCCGACCACGGTGGCGACTTCGACCCCGGAATCTTGTAGCAGGCTGGCAGCGAGTTTGACGTAACTGGGATTGACGCAGACGGCGGCAAAGCCGTGGGCGCGCGCTTCCTCGCAGAGCTGGATGATCTCCCGCTGCGTGGTTTGTGGCTTGAGGGCGGTATGGTCGATGAGGCGGGCAATGCGTTGCGCCGGGGAGGTAGCTTCGGAATGAGCCATGATGCGTTCTTGTCCGTGATTTATTATGTAAAGTGAGGGCAGATACAAGCGCCCCCGATCGCTAGCCGGCCGAGTGTGCGTAGTGGGGCACCAGACCCCAGTCGTCGATTCCCCAGTAGATGACGGCGGCTTTGCCGACGATGTCGCTGCGCGGTAAGAAGGACCAGTCGCGCGAGTCGCTGGAGTTGTTGCGGTTGTCGCCCATGACGAAGTAGCTGTCCGCGGGCACGGTCCAGCTTTGCGTGCCGTAAATGGGATTAGCCGCGAGGTAGGGTTCGTCAAGGACGACGCCGTTGACGCGCACCTGACCGTTGGCGATCTCGACGCGGTCGCCGGGGAGGCCGATGACGCGCTTGATGTATTCTTTCGTGCGGTCGCGCGGGTAGTGGAGGACGACGATGTCGCCGCGCTGCGGCTCGCTGAGGTAGTAGCTGAGCTTGTTGATGATCAGGTACTCGCCCTCTTCGAGGGTGGGCATCATGCTGTGTCCCTGCACGCGGTAGCGCCCGGTTGCCGTATTGACGAGCCAGAAGATGAAGAGGGTAAGGAGGAGGGTCTCAATGATCTCGCGGACGACGACGGAGGTGGGCGGCGCGACGCGTTCCACCTCTTCCGGGGGTATGACCGGTGAGTTGTCGCCGGCAAATCCCTGTTGCCGCGATTCTTCGAAAGTTGCCATTCTAAACCTCGCCGGACGATTATAGTCGAGAAAGCTTCGCCGGCAACGCCTCGCCTCTGGCCGGCAGTCAAGCCAAGGGTCTGCCCTAGCCGGCGCTTGCGGACACGTTACCAGTATACTATTCTCGGCTTCCCGCTGCCGTGTTCTACTAAAGATAGATCGCAATTATTTAGATAGCGTTGGAGCAGGCATGATTCTGGTGACGGGCGCAACCGGCTTTCTGGGGCGCAATTTGGTGCCACGCTTGCTGCGCGCGGGCTATGAGGTGCGTATCGTCGCGCGGCAGCAGAGCGAGGTTGCGCCGCTGCTTGGACCCGGGGTAGAAGTCGCCACGGTGGACGACATCGGCGACGTCGCCGGGCTACGGGCGGCATGTGCGGGCTGTGAGGCGGTGATCCACGCGGCGGCGCTGTTCCGCATGTGGGGACCGCTGCTTACGTTCTGGCAGACGAACGTGGCGGGCACGGCGGCGGTGCTAGAGGCAATGGCGGCAGCGGGAGTGCAGCGGCTGGTGCACGTCTCCTCGGTGGTCGTCGTCGGGCGGGTGGAGCCGGGCCGGGTTGTTGACGAGGTGCATTCCTGCCGGCCGCTGGACCATTACCAGCGCACGAAGCTGGAAGCGGAGCGGCTGGTCCTGGCGCACGCGCGGCAAGGTGCGCTGGCGGTGACGGTCGTGCGGCCGGGAGCGCTATACGGGCCATGGGGCACGTATGCGTTTAACCGCCTCTTCTTCGTGGAGCCGCTGCGCGGCTGGCGGATCAAGGTAAATGGGGGCCGGCACATCACCTTCCCCGCGTACAGCGGTGACGTAGCCGACGGAATTATCGCCGCGCTGGAGAAGGGAGGCAGTGGCGAACTCTACAACTTGAGCGGCGAGTCGCTGTCGCACAACGCGGTTAACGAGATCGTCAGCGACCTGGCGGGCATCAGCCGGCGGCGGTTTAACGTTCCGACGGCAGCGGTGCTGGCCCTGGCGCGAGGCCTGACGGCGCTGTCGCGCTTCACGCAGCGCGAGCCGTTCTACCCGATCGACCTGGCGCACTACGTCTTCCAGGATTGGCACGTCTCCAGCGAGAAGGCGCGGGCGGAACTGGGCTTTGCGCCGCGTCCCTTTGTCGAGGGGGCGCGCGCCACGCTACAATGGTACCGGGAGCAGGGACTTTTCTAGCGACGAGGACGTGGCGATGGCAATCAAGATATTCACCGTGGCGGAAATGGTGGTGGCGGAGAAAGCGGCCGACGCGGCGGGGAACAGCTACGCGCAGATGATGGAGACGGCGGGGGCCGGGGTGGCGCGGGCGATCCAGCAGCGCTGGGCGGTCGCCGGCAAGGAAATCCTGGTGCTGGTCGGGCCGGGAAACAACGGCGGCGACGGGCTGGTAGCGGGCCGCTATCTGGCAGCAGCGGGAGCGGAGGTGGCGTTCTACCTCTACCGGCCGCGCGATGCAGCGGAAGACGAGAATTATGCGGCGATCCAGGCGATGGGGCTGTTTCATGTGACGGCCGGCGAGGACGAGGCGTACACTATCTTGCGGCAGCGGGTAAGGACGGCAGAGATCGTCATCGACGCGCTGCTGGGCACGGGCGTCGACCGGCCGATTGGCGGCGAGCTGGCGCAGCTGATGAGCGCCGTGCAAGGCGGGCTGCAGGAGAGAGGGCCCCGTGCCGCGGCCAAAGCGGCGGCACTGGTTACTGTGACCGCGCTAACCGGCCCAGCAGAGAGCGGGGCGCCGGTGGTCGTCGCCGTGGACGTGCCTAGCGGGCTGAACAGCGACACCGGTGCGCTCGATCCACTGGCGCTGCCGGCGGCGCTCACGGTGACGTTCGCCGGGCCGAAGCGGGGCCACTTTATCTTTCCGGGCGCGGCTGCGGTTGGCGAGCTGGTGGTCGCCGATATCGGCGTGGGCGAGGAGCTGGATGTGGTGGCGGCTGTGCCGCTGAGGCTGGCGACAGCGGCGACGGCGCGCGCACTGTTGCCGGCACGGCCGCGCGACGGGCACAAGGGCACGTTTGGCTGGGCGCTCATCGCAGCCGGCTCGGCGCACTATTGGGGCGCGCCGCTGCTGTGCGGGTTGGGCGCCTACCGTGCGGGCGCGGGCCTGGTGGCGCTGGCACTGCCACGCGCCGTGCGGCCGGTGGTCGCCGGGCAGCTGCCGGAGGCTACCTACCCGCCCGTCGCGGCGCAAGATAACCTGGACGAGGGCAGCGCGGCGATGCTGCTGGAGATGATGGACTCATATGACGCGCTGCTCGTCGGGCCGGGTCTGGGAGAGGCCCCGGCGCTTGTCGCCGCGCTGCTGGCAGAGGCGGACCGGCTGCCGCCGCTGGTGCTGGACGCGGATGGGCTGAACACGCTGGCGGGGATAGACAACTGGCACGAGCGGCTGCCGCCGAACACGATCCTCACGCCGCACCCGGGGGAGATGGCGCGGCTGATGGGCATCGCGATGGGCGAGCTGAAGCAGCGGGATCGGGTGGCGCTGGCGCGGGAGCAGGCGCAGGCGTGGGGGCACGTCGTGCTGCTTAAAGGCGCCTACACTGTGGTGGCGGCACCAGACGGGCAGGCAACGCTGCTGCCATTTGCGACGCCGGTGTTGAGCACGGCGGGCAGCGGCGACGTGCTCGCGGGGGTTATCGTCGCGCTTCTGGGGCAGGGGCTGGCGCCGTACGAGGCGGCGGTGCTTGGCGGCTATCTGCACGGGGCGGCGGGACAGTTGGCAGAGGAGGCGACGGGGCCAGCAGGGCTGCTCGCCGCGGAGATCGCGGAGTGGGTGGTGGCGGCGCGGCAGCGGCTGGAGGGGACGTGGCAAGCATGAAGGTGACGACGTATCCTGATGCGACGTCGTTTCTCGCGGTGACTCGCCGCGAGCTGGAAAAGAACGAGGCGGCAAACAGCCTGATCCTCTCCATCTGCCGGCGACTGCTGGAACAGCCCGATTGGCTCGAAGAGTCGCCGTATCTGGCGACGGTGGCGCGCGAGCAGGGGCCGGTGCCGGCAGCGATGATGACGCCGCCGCACAACATCGTACTCGCACCACTTGGCGAGGACAGCGCGGCAGCGGTCCCGCCACTTGTGGCGAGTCTGCGGGCGGGGGGCTGGCAGGTGCCGGGCGTGCTGGCGCCAAAGGAAGTGGCACAGCCGTTCGCCGAGGCATGGTCGGCAGCGGGCGGCGCCTACGAGCTGCATATGGCACAGCGGCTGTATGAGCTGCGGGGAGTAGAGATCCCTGAGGGCACGGCGCCGGGGATGCTGCGACAGGGCACAGCGGCGGATTTTGAACTGGTTCTTGCCTGGTCGCGAGCTTTCTTCGAGGAAGCGCTGGGGGAAGCGGACTTGGAGCGGGTGCGCCCGATGGTGGAGCAGCGCATTGGCGCCGGCGACTTCTTTCTGTGGGAAGATGGGGAGGCGGTCTCGATGGCCATGCGCACGCGCCCGGCGGGTCGGGGAATTAGCGTGACCGCGGTTTACACGCCGCCCGAACAGCGGCGCAAGGGGTACGCGACAGCGTGTGTGGCGGCGCTGAGCCGGCAGCTATTGGCAAGCGGCTACGAGTATTGCACCCTGTATACAGATCTCGCCAACCCGACTTCGAACGACATTTACTACCAGATCGGCTACCGGCCGGTGGCCGATTTTGATGCGCATCGGTTTACGGATTAGACATCCGGCTGGTCGCCGGACTTGGAATTCGCGTGCTCCAGAACGGCGGTTTGCTCGCCGCGGAGGGCGTTGACGAGCCAGAGGTGGGTGCAGCGCTCGAGATCGGATAGCCGGACGACCTGTTCGCGCACGTGACCTTCGCGCAGCAGCCAGCCGCGGTAGATGCCGGGAAGGAGGCCACTGCGAACAGGCGGTGTTACGCGCTCGCCGTCGAGCTCCAAAATGATGTTTGCCCGGCTGGATTCGGTCAGCTCGCCGTCTTCATTCCAGAACAGAACGTCGTCGTAACCGGGACAGGCGGCGAGTGCGTTCTCATAGACGGCGCGGTGGGTGGTCTTGTGGTAAAGGAAAGGATCATCGCGATTGATGGGCTGTGGTGCGAGGCAGACACGGCGGGGCGAAGGGTCGGGTCTGTACCGATAGTTTTCGACGGTCATCTCGCCGGAGCGCGCGAGAAAAAGACGCACGCGCTGCGGGGTGGCGGGGAAGCCTGTGGCCTGCCTGTCGAGGGCGGTGGTGATTGCTTTGAGCTTGAAAGTGAAGCCGAAGTAGTCTGCCGAGCGCTGCAGCCGCCGCAAGTGGTCCTCGAGCAAGAAATAACCCGTGTCCGGCTCCCAGCGCACGGTCTCCAGGAGCTGGAAGGGCGGGCGGCGCGTGGTCAGCACGCGCGCCTTGTGCGCGGTCTCGGCGAGCTCCTCTCCGGGCGTTGAATCCCAGACGATGCCGCCGCCGACGCCGTACTCGCCCTTGCCGGATTCGCGGTCGACGAGCACGGTGCGGATGGCGACGTTGAGCTGCAAGCGCCGGCCCGGCGCCATGTAGCCAATGCTGCCGGTGTAGATGTAGCGTGGGTCCGGCTCGAGCTCGGCGATGATGTTCATCGTGCTGCGCTTGGGCGCGCCGGTAATCGAGGCGCAGGGGAACATGGCCTGCAGCAGCCGGCTGTGGGAGACATCTGTGGCCGCGGTCACGGTGGAGGTCATTTGCCACACGGTGGGGTAGCGCTCGACGGTGAAGAGGGCGGGCACGGCGACGCTGCCGGGGCGGGCGACACGGCCGAAATCGTTGCGGATCATGTCGACGATCATCACGTTCTCGGCGCGGTTCTTCTCCGACTGGTGCAGCCAGGTTGCCTGGCGGCAGTCGTCTTCCCAGGTCAGGCCGCGCGGCGCGGTGCCCTTCATGGGGCGGGAGGTGACGGTCTCGCCGTCGCGCTGCACGAAGAGCTCAGGGGAGGCGGAGCAGATGGCGAACCGGCCGGTATCGACGTAGGCGCCGAAACCAGGCTCTTGCGCGGCGACGAGCTCGAGGAAGTAGCGCCAGGGGTCGCCGGTAAACGGGGCGCGCAGGCGGTAGGAGTAGTTCACCTGGTAGGTGAGCCCGGCGGCGATCTGCTCTTTGATGGTGGCGATGGCCGCTTCATAGGCTGCCGGCGTTACCGAGGGCTGCCAGGACAGCGGCGGCGAAGGCGGGTATGGGGCGGCGTCCAGGTTAATGGCGGCAGGCGCGGGATAGAGGCCGAACCAGAGGAGGGGGAAGCCGGGCGATGGCGGGTGTGTTTGAAGGGCGCGGTCAAAGGCGGGGGCGGCTTCGTAGGCGAGGAAGCCGGCAGCCCAGAGGCCTTCCGCTTCGACGCGCGCCTCCACGGTCTCAAGCAGGGGGAGGACCGCAGCGAGATTCGTGGTCTGGTAGACGTGCCGGGGCCGGCGGAAGTGGAGCCAGCGGCGTTCGTGGGCGTCGTGGAGGACGATCTCGTGGGAGCCGGGATGGTGCATCTCCTGATCTTAACCCGTATTGAATCTGTATCCCAATCAAGTACTCGAAGCGCTGGCAGATCCGGCCGGTGCGCCTGTTCGGGGTGATGAGGGCCAGAATGGACGGTTTGCCGAGGGATCTGGACGGCCAGGTGGCAAAGGTCTATTAACAAAGATCATTGCCAAGTAGTGACATTTGTCACGAACGGCAGCAAGGGACCCGTAGTATAATTCAATCTACGTCGAACTATGATGGGGCGCGGGCTGGAAGGAGAGAGATGGCCGACTTTTTGGAACTAACCGTCGACAAATTCACGTTCAAGATCGCCACCGACCGCTTTTATAGCGCTGAGGGGATGTGGGTCAAAGAAGAAGACGGCAAGGTGCGCCTTGGCCTCTCTGACTACTTCCAGCAGCGCAACGGCGACGTGGCCTTTGCCGAGATAACGGAAGAAGGGACGGCGCTGGGCGCCGACGACGAAATCGCCGTCATCGAGACGATTAAGGTGGACATCGGCCTGGAGACACCAGTCGCTGGCAC
>JAVVFG010000206.1:0-7547 GCA_032260445.1 Anaerolineae bacterium
ACCGGATATCGCGCGGCGCCATCGCCGCCAGCAACAGCGCGGCGAGGTCATCGCCCGCGCCGACCTCGGGTAGCCCGCCGATAGGAACAAGCATT
Source organism: Anaerolineae bacterium (assembly GCA_032260445.1). Classification (GTDB taxonomy): domain Bacteria; phylum Chloroflexota; class Anaerolineae; order Promineifilales; family Promineifilaceae; genus JAAYYY01. The sequence goes on from JAVVFG010000206.1 coordinate 96, forward strand.
ACGGGCGCCGTCGCGCCGACCTCGTTCTGGCGGCTGGGTTCCATCTAAGCTCCGTCCGGCAGACCGGTGATCCGGATGCCCGAATGCTTGATCTTGTTTCGCTTGTTAATGCCAATCAGAATGGCAGTCAGTCCTTCGACAACGCTCGCGTTCTGCAGCGGACCGGAATCAATCGGGCGCAGTCCGGCAGCGCGCGCCAGCTCTGCCGCCACCTCTTTCCCGGGCTGATCATCGCCGCAGATCAAGACGTCAGAATCGACGTCCTGATCCAGCTCTTTGAGGAGCACCGCAGAAATGTTCTGGAAAGCGGCGACGAATGTGACGTCCTCGCCGAGCTGCTGTTGTGCCTCCTGGGCTGCGGAGCCGGCCGGCGGCAGCCACACATGGCTGACCTTCGGCGGCTGCAGCGGCGCGACCACCGTGATGAGCAGCTTCCCCTGTAAAGCGGAGGCCACCGACGCCAGCGTCGGCTCCTGGGCCTTGTAGGGAACTGAGAGCACGATGACCTCGGCGGACTCGGCCACCGCAAGGTTGTTGCTGCCCCGCACGGTCGCGGCGCTTGCGGGTAGCAGCCCATTCATCTCTGCCGCTGCCTGGGCACCACGCTCGGCATCGCGCGAACCGACCAACACCTCGTGACCGGCTGCTGCCCAACGCATACCCAGCCCCTGCCCTTCCGGACCTGTTCCTCCCAGGATTGCTATCTTCACGCGCCTGCTTTCTCCTTTGATCTTGTTAGGCTCTATGCTGCGCCGCACGCCGACCCGCCAGTGGCGACGCCTATAAGCTGATTCTAACGGCAGTGCCTTACAGTGCAAGGGTACATCGGTATCATCCCCTGCGCCTGGCAGCGGCAATTGCCGCCGAATGTAAGCCGGCTTGCTTGACAGGCCCTTACCCTGCGTTACACTCATGGTCATTCATGGGGACTGCACAGGTTCCGCAGGCGGTGCGCCGCTTGGAGAGGTATTGAAGGAGAATGTAATGGCTAAACCTTTCGAAGTAAACGACGAGGCTTTTCAGGCAGACGTGCTTGATTCCGATCTGCCCGTTTTAGTCGATTTTTGGGCTGAGTGGTGCGGTCCGTGCCGCATTATCGCCCCCCACGTAGCTGCGATTGCCGACGAATATGAAGAGCAGCTGCGTGTCGCCAAGCTGGACGTTGACGAGAACCCGACCGTTCCGGGCCGCTACGGCATCATTGGTATCCCGACCCTGATGCTTTTCAAGGGCGGCGAGGTCGTTGCACGGATTACCGGGGCCATGCCTAAAGACCGTATCGTCGCCGAGCTTCTGCCCCACCTGGAAAAAGCAGAAGTGTAAGCGCTCAACGTTTACTGAAGCAAAAGAGCCCGTCACCTACCCTGGCGGGCTTTTTTCCGCCTGGAGGCTATCTCACCGATGACTGATCTCGCCATCATGATCGAAGGACAAAACGGCCTCACCTGGAAGCGCTGGCAGCGGATTGTGCGCACCGTCGAGGAGCTGGGGTTCGCAGGCCTCTACCGCTCTGATCATTACACCAACGCCAACCCGCCAGATCGCGAGTCTCTGGAATTGTGGGTTTCCCTGACCTGGCTGGCAGCGAACACGCAGCGTATCGCCTTCGGCCCGCTCGTGACGCCTTTCAGCTTCCGCGAGCCGACGATGACGGCGCGCATGGCTGCCAGCGTCGACGATCTGTCACGGGGTCGCCTCACGCTCGGGCTTGGTGCTGGCTGGCAGGAACGCGAGCATCACAATTTCGGCCACGATTTGCTCGACATCCCCGGCCGCTTTGCCCGCTTCGAAGAAGGGCTCGAAGTTGTCACCAGGCTTCTGCAGAGTGATGAACCGGTTGGCTTCGAAGGGGACTATTACCAGCTCCGCGACGCGATCCTGCTGCCACGTCCGGCGCGCCCGGGTGGCCCCCCCATCCTGATCGGCGGTAATGGCGAGCAACGCACGATGCCACTGGCAGCGCGCTACGCCGACGAGTGGAACGCCGTCTTTCTTCCACCGGCCACATATGCCGACCTGAACAGCCGTCTTGACGAGCTCCTTGTCGCCGAAGGGCGCCAGCCGGAAGACGTAATGCGCTCGATCATGATCGGCACGGCGTTTGGCAAAGATCAGGCAAGTTTCGACGAGAAGATGAAAGCGTACAGTCTCAGCCCAGACGAGCTGCGCGAGCGCGGCCTCATCGTTGGCGCCGGTGACGCGGTCGTCGAACAGGTTGCTGCCTACGCCGAAGCCGGAGCGGCGCGCATCATGCTCCAGTGGTTGGCGCTGGACGACATGGATGGCCTCGAGGCGTTGGCCGCGACCTTACTCCCCCACTTTCCTTAGAACGCAAATCCCCTGGCGGGCCAGGGGATTTCGTTTCCGCTACACGACGTCTTCTTCGTCGACGTCTGTCGGCGGCTTCTCGGCGGGGCTGAACTGGTCTGCCAGCTTGCCCAGCTCCTGGCTGAGCCGATCCAGCCCCTCGACGAGGCCGTTCCGCGCCTTTTGCGCGAGATCGGCACGCTCCACGCGTTCCTTCGCTTCATCGGCTTCTTCGCGCACTCGCTGTGCCGTGCCGCTCTCCTTGATCTCCCGGAACGCTTTGCGCACCTCGGCAGCAAACTGATCGATGCCCTCGCGCACGTCGCCCTCAAACTCGCGCCGCTCCTGGCTGTTCCACGCTGCCTGGATCGTGCTCGCAAACTGGCGTCCCAGATCCCGTAGGGCGACGGTCACGTCTGGAGCCGGCTCTGCCTTCTGCGCCACGTCTTCCTCGATCGGGATTTCGTAGCTTGCCTGTTCTTCGGCCTTCAGGTCGTCTACGCTGCGGCCAGTATCCTCTTGCATGATCTATTCCTCCGTGTGTTACTTGCCCGGCCTGATCCGAGCATCTCAAGAACTATACGCGCCTATCTGCTGCAGGGTTGCGCCACCACTACCCCGAATCCGGCGGCACGGGGTACAGTGCCCAGTCGTCGAGAAACCAGCCGTTATTGGTGATCGCCCAGCGGCCGCGCACAGCGACGCCGAGCTGCACGAGACCAGCGTTCTCGGTGACAAAGAGATGGGTAAACCGGTTCTTCTGGCCGAAGCGCGGCAGCTGCCACGGCTGCTGCTCCCCGGCGACGATCAGGGCAACCTCCCCGGAAAGCGGATCGGGCGCCCAGACTTTCTGCCCGTTATCACCATACGCGTCGACCAGGTCTGGAAAGACATGGACGACGAACAGGTAACCGCCGGGCTCGAGGTATACACTCGTCTGCAGGTTGAAGCTGATTGCCCCTGCCCCTTTGAAGACTTTCAGCGTCTGCTGGCCTTCCCAGATAAACAGGCTGTGTTCCGCGGCGGGAAGAAATTCCGGCGACAGGATCCGCACCTCCGGCCGGACCCACGCGTTCCAGGGATCAGGGTCCAGATGATTGGCGCCCTCCAGCCATTCCAGCGCCCAGCGGTTGGGCACCTGTAGCTCGTCGATGCCGTAGGGATGGTACCAGCCTTCTTCGAAGGAGGGATTCGGCAGCAGGTTAGGCTCTCCCGGCGGGGGTTCCACGCTCGCGATCGGGCCGGGCGCCGGGGTGGTCGTTTCCGTGGGCGTGATCGTCGCCGTCGCCACGCGCGTTCGCGTTTCCGTTGGCGGTAGCACTAGGGGCGTACGCGTCGGTCGCGGCGTAACCACAAGCGAGTGTACCGGCGTGTTGGCCGGGGGAGGCGCTGCCGGTCGCGTCCAAGTTGGCTGCAACGCGGCTGCCGCCGTTTCCGTTACGGCGACAATGGCTGCCGCTGCAGAAGTCGGTTGCGGTCCGGGTGGCGGGCCACAGCCGGCGCCGGCGAATACAAGCAGGACCAGCATCAGAGCCAGGAGCGAGGTGCGATTCACTGCATCAGGCCGGGTCGGCATGGTTTGACTCCTTCACTCGCGCCGCCAACTCGTGTCATTGTAGAGTGCACCAGAGATGCAGGCAAGCAAAAACGAAAAAGCGGCCAGGCGGCCGCTCTTTCGTGAGGAGGGAGGAGGATTAAAGGAAAAGTGAGGAGGAGATTCCTGTCTATTTCCTTTATCTTTCACCTTGCATCATACACTGTCGCCGCGGACTTATCCGCTATACCGGTTACAGCGGCAATGTAAATTACTTTACAGTGCGTGCCCGTCCGGGCAGCGCGCAGGCTGCGCCAGCCTGCACACTACACTACAATAACAGCAGGAGGCATCACATGGTAGCACGAAAAGAGGTCTCTCTCTTTGTCACCTGTCTGGTCGATCAGGTCATACCGGAGGTGGGGGTGGCGGCGGTTCGTCTGCTCCGCCGCGCCGGCTATCAGGTAGCATTTCCGCAAGAACAGACCTGTTGTGGGCAACCATTCTTCAACAGCGGCTTCCAGGAGCAGGCGCGCACCCTCGCGGCAAGAACGGTGGACATTTTTGCCGATGCGCCCGCCGTTGTCCTGCCTAGCGGCTCCTGTACGACGATGATCCGTAAGGAGTACCCGCACCTGCTGGCCGGCAACCCGCGCTATGCTTATCGTGCCCGGCGGCTGGCAAGAAAAAGCTTTGAGTTAAGTGAGTTTCTCCTGCACCAAGCAGGGTGGCAGCCGCCGACTAGCACGCCGCGCGGCGCGGTGACCTACCACGACTCCTGTCACATGTGCCGCATGCTCGGCCTCGGGGCAGAGCCGCGCCTATTGCTAGCCCAGACGGGCCACGAGCTTGTCGAGATGGCGGAACCGGACCGCTGTTGCGGGTTCGGCGGCGTCTTCTCGATTCGGATGCCGGAGATCTCCAACGCGATGACCACGGACAAGCTAGACCAGGCGGCGGACACAGGTGCGCCCCTACTGGTCACGGCCGATCCCGGCTGTCTGCTGCAGATGCGCGGATTAGCGGGCGAGAAGGGCCCCAGTATCCAGCATCTGGCCACCGTCCTTGAGGAGGCGACGCGATGACAGTGACCATTGCTTCCTTCCGCAAAGAAGCGGCTACAGCCGTCGGCGATGCCCATTTGCAGGTCGCGCTGGAGACAGCGACGGGCCATTTCCGCGACGGGCGCTCCGAGGCGCTGGCCGAGCTTCCCGATGCTGAGGCATTGCGCGACCATCTCAAAGCGGTCCGGGCCGCCACCATTGCCCGGCTGGCCGACCATCTGGAAACATTCGAGCGCAATGCCATCGCCGCTGGCGCGCACGTGCACTGGGCTCGCGATGCTGCGGAAGCGGCGCACACCGTGACCGAGCTTGCGCGCGCTCGTGGCGTCAGGCTGGCGACCAAGAGCAAGTCAATGGCCACTGAGGAGATCCACCTAAACCAGGCGCTGCGTGCTGCCGGCGTCGAGCCGGTAGAAACGGACCTCGGCGAATGGATCATCCAGCTGGCAGAAGAGCCACCCTACCACATTATCGCGCCGGCTATACACAAGACGCGCGATCAGGTGGCAGCTCTCTTTGCGGCAGAGACGGGCGCGCCGCCTGCAGACGATGACATCGCCACGCTGACGGCGATTGCCCGGCGCGAGTTGCGCCAGCGCTTCCTCAACGCCGGCATGGGCATCAGTGGCGGCAACCTCGCCGTCGCCGAGACGGGTAGCATCGTGCTCGTCACCAACGAGGGCAACGGCCGCATGGTTACGAGCCTGCCGCCGCTTCACGTCGCCGTGATCGGCATCGAGAAAGTGGCGCCCACCTGGGACGATGCCGCCGCCTGGTTGTCTTTGCTAGCACGCAGCGCGACGGGACAGCCGCTTTCGATTTACACCACGGTCATTACCGGCCCGGCGCAGGAAGGCGACGTGGACGGGCCAGCCGAGGTACACATCATCCTACTCGACAACGGGCGCAGCCGCCTGCTGGGTACGGAGTACGAAGAGGTGTTACAGTGCATCCGCTGCGGCGCCTGTCTCAACATCTGTCCTGTGTACCGCGAGGCAGGCGGGCATGCTTATGGCAGCCCCTACAGCGGCCCAATCGGCGCTGTTGTCAGCCCCCTCCTATTCGGCCTGGAGAACTATCCCGCCCTACCGCATGCGAGCACGCTGTGCGGCGCCTGCCAGGATGTTTGCCCGGTGCGGATTGACCTGCCGCGTATGCTATTGGCCTTGCGCGCCGAAGAAGTCAGCCATGGCCTTGCATCGCCGGCCGAGACAGTCATGGAAAAAGGCGCCGCCTTCATCCTTGCCCACGAACGGCTGCTGCGCTGGGGACGGCGCCTGCTTGCTCTTGGCCAACTGCCATTGGTGGCCGGACGCCAGCTCCAGCTACCGCCAAACCTCAACCCCGCCCAGGAGCGGCGCCTGCCGGCGCTGGCGCCGCGCTCCTTCCACGAGATCTGGCCCGAGTTGGAGGATGAAGATGTCTGAAGCCCGTGCACAAATCCTGGAGCGCCTGCGTGCGCGCCAGGCTGACGCCACCGATCCCGGCGCCTGGACCACTAGGCGTGATTTCCCCGACCTCGTGAGCCGCTTCTCCACCGCGCTGGAAGCAGCCCGCGGCGAGGTATTTATCGAAGACGACCTGGCAGCCGCCGTGGTCCGCCTGGAGCGCCTCCTACACAATCTTGGTGCGCAACGGGTTGTCGCCAACCCTGAGCCGCCGCTTGATACGCTAGACCTGCCGGTCCGCTTCCCGGACTATGCGTGGCACGTCGCCGGCGAGAACCGCGAAGCGTTGCGCCAGTTCTGCAGCGAAGCAGACGCCGGCCTCAGTAGTGCGCAGGCGGCGCTGGCAGAAACAGGCACGGTCATCGTCGACAATGCTGATGGTCGCAGCCGCCTCGTCACGCTGCTGCCGCCCGTTCATATCGTGCTGCTCCCGGCGTCACGCCTGACGAGCGACATTTTTACGTGGACCGCCGCGCGATCGGGGCCCCTGCCGCCCAATGTCACGCTGATCAGCGGCCCGAGCAAGACGGCTGATATTGAGCAAACGCTGGCTGTTGGCGTCCATGGTCCCCGCCGCCTGAGCGTGATCGTCTACCGTTAGCCGTCGCGCTGCCAGGCCAGTTTCATCGCGCGCACATAGCGGCTATCTTGCGCCGCACGAGCAAACGCCTGGCGTGCTTTGCTTCGCTCTCCTTGCTGCAGGTAGAGTGTCCCCAGGGTAAACAAAGCTGCCGGCAGCCGGAGACCGCCGGCGATGGCTCGTTCGTAACAGGCGACGGCCTCGTCAATCTCGCCCCGCGTCTGGAAATCCAGCCCCTGGCCGATGAGGGCGTCGCGCTCCAGCTTGCTGAGCATGCCGGAGCCGCGCGCATCTAAAACCGCGCCCTCGTCATCGCGAAAGATCTCTTCGGCCAGCTCGTCTTGGGCGATGCGCATCGCATGCGCGAGAGGATCTTCTAGAACGGCAGTCGCTTGCTCCAATTGCCAACTCCGCCGTTCCTGCTCGAAGGCGTGGGCGATCTGGCGCACCGTGTCTGCCATCTCCTCGCGCTCGGGCTCTTCCTCGACGGCGGGCGGCGCGGGCTCAGGCGCCGGGGCG
>JAVVFG010000207.1:0-7505 GCA_032260445.1 Anaerolineae bacterium
CGGTGCGCGCCGTACCACGCGGCAAGACGAAACCGACCTTCATGCTCTGCCTCCTTTCATGCTACTGGAAATGCGGCATATTGTAGTAGCATCTGTTAGCAGCGACGAGGCCCGAAAGTGGATCCATCACTATCAAAGAGAACGACGTAAGAATAGATCCAATCTCCTTGTCCTCTGGCCGGCTGGCGACTAGAATCAGAGGAGAGGCAGCAGATTGGAGTGAAAAGGAGGTCCTGGACCTATGGCAGAGGAGAAGAGCAACGGGCAGCGTGAAGTTGCCAGTGTGACCGTGAAGCGGGGACTGGCCCAGATGTTGAAGGGCGGCGTGATCATGGACGTGGTCACCCCCGAGCAGGCGCGCATTGCCGAAGAAGCGGGCGCGGTTGCCGTCATGGCCCTGGAGCGCGTACCGGCTGACATCCGTGTGCACGGTGGCGTCGCCCGCATGTCCGATCCCGGGCTGATTAAAGAGATCATGGAAACGGTGAGCATCCCGGTGATGGCCAAGGTACGCATTGGCCACTTCGTCGAGGCGCAGATCCTGGAAGCGCTGGGCGTGGACTACATTGACGAGAGCGAAGTACTCACCCCGGCCGACGAAGAACACCACATCTACAAGCACGATTTTAAGGTGCCGTTCGTCTGCGGCTGCCGCAACCTGGGCGAGGCCCTGCGGCGCATCGGCGAAGGCGCGGCGATGATCCGCACCAAGGGCGAGGCCGGCACCGGCGACGTCGTCGAGGCTGTACGCCACGCGCGCACGGTGCTCGGCGAGATTCGCCGGCTGCAGCTCATGCCCGACGAAGAGCTGATGAGTTATGCCCGCGATATCGGCGCTCCGTTTGCGCTCGTACAAGAGACGAAAGAGCTGGGCCGGCTGCCGGTCGTCAACTTTGCCGCCGGTGGTCTGGCGACGCCGGCTGACGCCGCGCTGATGATGCAGCTGGGCGTCGACGGCGTGTTCGTCGGCTCGGGTATCTTTAAGAGCGGCGACCCGGCGCGCCGCGCGCGGGCTATCGTCGAGGCGACGACCCACTACAACAACCCGGAAATCCTGGCGAAGGTCAGCGAGAACCTCGGCGAGCCGATGGTCGGGCGCACCGCCGCCGCTTTGCCGGAGAGCGAGCAGCTTGCCACACGCGGCTGGTAAGGGATTGCGGCGATGAGAATTGGCGTACTGGCGCTGCAGGGCGCTTTCGTCGAACACATGAAGATGTTGCGGCAGCTTGGCGTGGAGGCCGTGGAAGTGCGCCTGCCGGAAGACCTGGAAGGGCTCGACGGCCTGATCATCCCCGGAGGCGAAAGCACGACGATCGGCAAGCTGGCGACCCTTTACGGTTTGATTGAGCCGATGCGCGCCTTAGCTCGGGAGAAGCCGGTGTGGGGTACCTGCGCCGGCATGATCTTCATGGCCAAGGAGATCGGCCTCGACCAGCCGCTGCTCGGCCTGATGGACATCACCGTCGAACGGAACGCCTTCGGCCGGCAGGTCGACAGCTTTGAGGTGGGCCTGCAGGTACCGGATCTGCCGCAGCCGGGCCAGAATGGCAGCGCCAAACCGTTTCCCGCTATCTTCATCCGCGGGCCGCGCTTGGTTGAGGCTGCTGAGGAAGACGGGGTGGAGATTTTGGCTCGCCTCGAAGACGGCACTGCCGTTGCGGCCCGCCAGGGCCAGTGGCTGGTAACCAGTTTCCATCCGGAGCTGTCAGATGACGTCCGCTTTCACCAATACTTCGTGAAGATGGTTGAAGGGGCGTCAGACGACTGAGTCGCTCGCCCGATCACGTTTCGCTTGCGATTAGGGAGCCGGCCTGACCAAGTCCGGCTCTTTTTCTTGCCAGTCCGGCCGGCACGGCAGCTCGACCGTGAAGCGGGCACCGCCGCCTGGCAGGGTGTCCGCCCAGATTTTGCCCTGGTGCCGCGCGACAATGTCCGAGGCGATGGCGAGGCCGAGGCCAGTTCCTTCGCCGGCTCTCTTGGTCGTAAAGAAGGGCCGGAAGATGAAGGGCAAGATGTCCGGCGGGATGCCCTTACCGGTGTCTTCCACAGAGAAGTAGAGGCGCGTCCCGCCATGCCGTTCCGTCTGCCACGACCTGACGGTGATCCTGCCCCCAGCCGGCTGCAAGGCGTCGCGCGCATTGCTGAGCAGGTTAATCAGCACCTGCGTGATCTGGTTCGGCTCCCACACCACCTGGGGCAACTCCGGGGCGAGGACCGTACGGACGGTGATGTTATCCTGGCGTTCGTACTGGTAGGAGACGAGCGCTAACCCGTTTTCGATGAGGGCGTTGAGGTCGCTGGGCAGCGGCTGCGCGTCAGGATGGGCGTAGCTGCGCAGCGCCTGGATCAGCCGCGCACAGCGCCAGGCGCTCTGCTCGATGACCGCCAGTTGGCGCCGCAACGATTCTGGCACCAGATTCTCGTCGTCCAGTTGGGCTTGAAGCGAAGTACAGGCGGCGGTGATGATGCTGATGGGATTGTTCAGCTCGTGCGCCACGCTGGCGGCAAGCGTGCCAATATCAGCAAGCCGCTGTGTCTGGGCCTGCATTGGCCCCTGTTCGTCTGGTGCTTCCGTCTCGCGTGCTAACAACCAAGCCTCCCAACAAAAAAAGCGGTCATCTCTCGTGCCGCCTCAGGTAAGACAAGGATACGCGAGTCGTTCCCGAGCGTCCGTATGCGCGCCGTAAATTCGTCGTGAAGCTGCCGTGAAGCGCCCGGCTGCGCGAGCCAGCGGTAGAGAATGGTTAGCGGTAGGCCTTGACGCCAACCTGCGCGCACATCGGCTCCACCGGGCAGGTCGAGCAGCGCGGCAGTCGCCCGGTGCAGATATGCTTGCCAAACGGGACGAGCAGCCGGTTGATTTCCAACCAGTACGCGTGCGGCAGCTTCTCTTCCAGGGCACGCATCGTCTGTTCGGGCGCATTCGTGGAGACGTAGCCCCAGCGGTTGGTGACGCGGTGCACGTGCACGTCCACCCCGATGAAGCGCGCATCACAGGAGATGCCCAGGACGAGGTTGGTGCATTTAGGGCCGACGCCGTGAAAGCTCAGCATGAGCGCCTCATCGCAGGGCAGGGCGCCGTCGTACTCGTCGACGAGCGTCTGAGAGAGCGCAAGGATGTTGCGCGCCTTCTGTTCGTGGAACGTGGCGGCGCCGATCAGCCGGTCTAGCTCCTCCCAGGAAAGCATCATCATCTCGGCCGGCGTGCGTGCCCGCTGGAAGAGCGACAATGCCGTGGGCAGCATCGTCTCGTCGCGCGTGCGCATGCTGATGATGCAGGCGATCAGCTGCTCGTAGGGCGAGTCGTAGCCTTCTTCGGCCAGCTCGAAGAGCGCCGCCTTGGGAAACTCGGCGACGGCGTCCCGTACCCTGTCCATCACTTCGTGAATGTCGAATGGTTCCGTGCGTCCAATGCTCATGGTGCCACCTTAGCGGATGGTTCGTAGAAAGACATTAACCTGAGCCCTTGCCCAGGAGCGAGCGCAGCGTCTGCGCATTGCGCACGGCGTTGCCCGCGGCGTCGTTGTTGAAGTAGGCAAAGACGTCACGCCCCTGGCCTTGCCACTCCTGGACTCTGTCTGCCCACCAGCGCAAATCGTCGTCTGTGTAGGAGCCGCCGTAGAGGTGCTGCCCATCCGGCCCATGCAGGCGAACGTAGACGAAGGGGGCGGTGGCACGCAGGATGCAGGGCAACTGCGCCCCGCTCATCACACAGTAGGCGACACCATGCTGCGCCAGGAGGTCAAACGTTTCGTCGTGGTGCCAGCTCGGGTGGCGGAATTCGACCGCCGTGCGTTGCCCCGGCGGCAGTTGTTCTAGGAAATATCGCAGGCGGGCATAGTCGTGGCCTAGGCTCGGTGGGAGCTGCATCAGCAACACACCGCGCTTATCGCCGAGTGCCTGGAGGCCCTTCTCCATACGTTCTAGCCAGCGCTCTGGCTCGTAGAGCCGCTTGAAATGGGTCAGTCCCCGCGGCGCCTTCACGCTCATCAGGAAGCCCGCAGGTAGACGGCGCTGCCAGCCGGCAAAGGTGCGCTCGGCGGGCCAGCGGTAGTAGCTGGCATTGAGCTCGACCGTGTCAAAAGCCTGCACGTAATAGCCCAGCCGTTCGGCCGGGCGTGCGCCGTGAGGATAGAGCCCGCCGTGCCAGTGATCGTAGCTCCAGCCGCTGGTGCCCACAAAGACGTTCATAGCCCCAGTATAGGCAAAGCGCCGATATGAGAAAAACGTGCGGCTGCTAACCCGTTCAGCGGTGTTTGGTTACAATTGGCGGCTACTATGCGGTACGAGGAAGCGCTCGACTATCTGTCGAGGTTCATCAACTACGAAAAGAAGATGACCGAGCAGTACGCGCCGGAGAAGATGGATCCCGGCCGGCCTGGCAGGCTGCTGCAACTGTTCGGCGATCCCCAGCGCCAATTCCCCAGTATTCACATTGCCGGCAGCAAGGGGAAGGGCTCGGTCGCGGCGATGAGTGCGGCGGCCCTGCACGCGGCCGGCCTGCGCGTCGGTCTCTACACCTCGCCACACCTGCAGGACTTCCGCGAGCGGATCCGGGTGCTCACCGCGGACGACGCGGAGGGCATGATTCCCCGGGAGATCGTCGCCGCGCTGGTGGCGCGTCTGCAGGAGGTGGCGCCTGCCGTGCCCGGCCTCACCTGGTTTGAGCTGGTGACGGCGCTCGGCTTCCTTTACTTTGCCGAGGCGGGGGTAGATGTCGCCGTCGTCGAGGTCGGCCTGGGCGGGCGTCTTGACGCCACCAACGTGCTCGTACCACTCGTTTCGGTGATCACGCGCCTCGAGCTGGAACACACCGCGCTCCTGGGCAACACGCTCGCCGAGATTGCTGCAGAGAAGGGCGGCATTATCAAGGAAGGGGTGCCCCTTGTCAGCGCGCCGCAGGCCGAGGAGGCAGTCGCCTGCCTGGAAGCGATCGCCGCAGAGCGGCGGGCGCCCTTCACACTGGCCGGACGGGAGTGGCAGGCGACGGGCCAGGCAGCCGCTGGCCTCGATGCGGACCAACAGATCACAGTGACCACCTCTCCCGTTCCAGCGGTCATCCCGCCGGGGACCACGTTCACGTTGCGGCTGCTTGGCGAACACCAGCAGGAGAATGCGCTTGTCGCGCTGGCGACGCTCGCCGAAATACACCAGCACTTTCCTGAATTGTCCCTCGCAGCGATGCGCGAAGGGCTGTCCGCGGTGCACTGGCCGGGACGGCTGCAGCTCTTGCACCGGGCCCCGGCGCTGGTCGTCGACGGCGCGCACACGCCGCAGGGCGCGCGCCGCCTCGCCGAGGCGCTGCAGGCGCTCCATCCGCAGGGGCGTCTCTGGCTGGTCGTGGGCGTCACCGCCGACAAAGACGTGCGTGCGGTTCTGCAACCGCTGCTGGCGCAGGCGACGGGGATCTTCGCTACGCAGGCCGATCACCCGCGTGCGGCGACGGCGGAGGAGGTTGCCGGTGTCATTGCCCAGCTGGGTTATGACGCACAGCCGCTGCCCACGGTCTGCGCGGCCCTCGAGGCGGCGTGGGCGCTGGCAGCGGCCGGTGACCTGATCTGTGCCACCGGCTCGCTGTTTGTCGCCGCTGACTTGCTTAATTGCTGGGAGAAACTACAATCAACGATGTTAAAACGTGAATGGGACGCCACTGAGGGGTCCCGGGATAGGGTCTAAATATGCCCGACGACGATTTTTGGCAGTACCCCGATTTCCTCGGGGGCTTTGGGTTTGAGGACGGCGTCTTCGACTTTGAGGACGAGGAGCCGGGCGAGGATGACGGGGACGCAATCATCGAGTGTCCCCTCGTTCCCCTGCGCGACATGGTGCTGTTTCCGCAGATGGTGATGCCCCTCTTTGTGGGGCGCGACCGTTCGCTGGCAGCGGTGCAGGCCGCCGTGGCGCATGGGGAACATCTCATCGTCGCCGCACAACGAGATAGCGAGGTACACCACCCGGAAGAGGGCGAGATCTACGAGACTGGTACGGAGATCGCCATAGGGCGCACCTTGCGTATGCCCGACAACACCACGAGCCTGCTCGCACAGGGCCGCCGCCGCGTGGAGATAGTGGAGTATGTGCAGTGGGAGCCCTATATCCGTGTGCGTGCCCGCCCGCTGCACGACCCCGAAGAGTGGGGTCTGACGACAGAAGCGCTGATGCGCGCAGTCCTTACCGTCTTTGAGAAGGTCGTCGATCTGAGCCACGGCCTGCCCGACGAGGCCTACACGTTTGCGCTCAATGTCGACGAGCCGGGCTGGCTCGCCGATTTCATCGCCTCGACGATGAACTTCACCCTGCCGGTGCGCCAGGAGATCTTGGAGACGCTGGATCCGGTCGCGCGGCTGCACAAGGTCAATACCGTGCTTACCCGCGAGCTGGAAGTCCTGGAACTGGAAGACCAGATCCAGGCGCGCGTGCAAGAAGAGATGGATCGCTCGCAGCGCGAGCATTTCCTGCGCGAGCAGATGCGCGTCATCCAGGGCGAGCTCGGCGAAGCTGACATCTTCGCCCAGGAGCTGGAAGAGCTGCGCGCGGCGCTCGAAGAGAAGGAGTTGCCGCCGGAGACGCGCGCCAAGGCGGAGCGCGAGATTGCCCGGCTGGCGAGCATGCCGCCGATGTCGCCGGAAGTGGGCATCATCCGCACCTACCTTGACTGGATCATGGAGCTGCCGTGGACGGAGATGTCCACCGAGAACCTCGACGTGGCGCACGCGGCGAAAGTGCTGGACGATGACCATTACGGCCTGGAAAAGGTCAAGGATCGCATCCTCGAGTTCATCGCCGTCAAGAAGATCGCGCCCAAGGACATGCGCACCCCAATCCTGTGCTTCGTCGGCCCGCCGGGCACGGGCAAGACCTCGCTCGGCCGCTCGATTGCCTCTGCGCTCGGGCGTGAATTCCTCCGCGTCAGCCTCGGCGGCGTGCGTGACGAGGCGGAGATCCGGGGCCACCGCCGCACGTACATTGGCGCCCTGCCCGGCCGGATCATCCAGGCGATGCGCCGTGCCGGCACGATCAACCCGCTTTTCATGCTCGACGAGATCGACAAGCTGGGCCAGGACTTCCGCGGCGATCCCGCGGCGGCGCTGCTTGAGGTGCTCGATCCTGAGCAGAACCACGCCTTCTCGGATCACTACCTCGACCTCGACTACGATCTCTCCAAGATCCTCTTCATCGCCACAGCCAACTTCCTCGATCCCATCCCGCCGGCCCTCCTCGACCGGATGGAGGTCATCGAGTTCCCCGGCTATCTCGAAGAGGAGAAGATCGAGATCGCCCGCAACTTCCTCATCCCGCGCCAGTTCCACCGTCACGGCCTGGACGATGCGGGCGTGCGTTTCGAAGAGCAGGCGTTACAGCTCCTGATCCGCGAGTACACCTATGAATCAGGCGTGCGCAACCTGGAGCGGGAGATTGCCAAGGCGTGCCGCAAGATCGCGCGCAAGGTGGCCGAGGGGAAAGCATACCCCAAACGGCTGCGCGCCAAGCAGATCGTCGACTTT
>JAVVFG010000208.1:0-7474 GCA_032260445.1 Anaerolineae bacterium
TCACACCATGAAAATCACCCGACACGGCAACAATCTCTGGCAGCTAACCCGCCTTGTTGCCTTCAACTGCTTTCTCGTCCGCGAAGACGATGGCCTGACCCTCGTCGATACCGGCCTTGGAAACAGCGACAAAGCCATTCTCCACGCCGCCGAGACCATCGACCTGCCTATCACCCGCATCACCCTCACCCACGCGCACGGGGATCACATTGGCGCGCTCGATACAGTCGCTGCCCAGCTTGCGCAGGCCGAGATCGCCTTTACGCGCCGCACGGCCAGCTTCCTGCAGGGCGACCGGGCGCTCCTGCCCAGTGAACCGCAGACCCCCCTGCGCGGCAGCTTCCAGACGCGCACCACGCAGCCCACCCGCTTCCTCGCCCCCGGCGACCAGTTCGGCTCGCTGCATATCCTCGCCGCTCCGGGCCACTCACCTGACCAGATCGCCTTCCTCGACGAGCGCGACGGCACCCTCATTGCCGGCGACGCCTTCCAGACGGCGGCGGGCATCGCCGTCGCCGGCATGCGCCGCTGGCTCTTCCCCTTTCCCGCCATGGCCACCTGGCACCTGCCGACCGCCCTTGAGAGCGCACGCGCCTTGCGCGCACGTCAACCTACGCGCCTTGCCGTCGGTCACGGCCCCTTGCTCGAATCGCCATTGCCACAGATGGATGCCGCCATTGCCGCAGCGGAGGAGCACCTGAATGGCCAAGCGTAGGTGGCTTACCCGCGACATCGTCGTCGCCAAGGCCGCCGCGATGGCCGATGCGGCCGGTTCCGCAGAGGCGGTGACCCTCACCGCCCTCGCCGCCGCCCTCGATGTGCGCGTGCCCTCTCTCTACAATCACATCAGCGGCGTCGAGGATCTCGTCCAGGCCACGGCCCTCTACGCCACACGCCGCCTCATTGACCGCCTCCGCGCCGCCACCGCCGGGCACGCCGGGCGCGAGGCGCTTCTTGCCATGGCGACCGCCTATCGCCGCTTCGCCCACGACCATCCCGGCATCTATCCGCTCACCGTGCGCGCGCCCGACCCCGGCGAGGAGGCCCTGGTCGCTTTGGCCCAGGAGCTGCTGCAGATGCTGCTATTGCTCCTCGCTTCCTGTGGCCTTCACGGCGACGAATCGCTCCACGCCGTGCGCGGCTTTCGCGCGCTCCTCCACGGCTTCACCGCCCTGGAGCGGGCCGGCGGCTACAAAATGGCCCTCGACCTCGACGACAGCTTCCAGCGGCTGGTCATCACCTACCTCGACGGTCTCGCCATACCCCGCCCCTGAAGCGCTGGCGGCAGCCCGTTCTCTCCTAGTTGCCGCCCCCATCGGCCTCAGGCCAGTAACCACACCTCCCCCTTTGCGGCTCTCTGGAATCCACGCCATAATATTCCCTAGACGGATCCAACCCGCCACTATCTGGTGGCGTTCAAGATCCTCGTCGCCCCAAGAGGCGCCAGTATAGTTGACCTGGCAGACAAGGCCCTCGACTTTGACGCCCACACCCCGCCCGGCCACGTGATCGCAGCGACCTGATATCAGGTTTCCGCGTACCAGGTCTGAAGACAATGCCGTGACGGACAGAGTGGACGCGGACAGACAGGAAGCGGTAGAACGCTACGAAACGGCCCGTTTTCGCCATGAAGACGGTCAACTCCGGGCAGCCTGGGATAGCCTGGTTGAGGCACTCGCCATCTGTCGCCACTTAAGCGGCAATGACGCTGGCACCACCGGCCGCATCCTCGGCGAGTTAAGTGCCATCCTGGACGCCGTACATGGCTCGCCCCAGGCTGAGGACTATTACCAGCGCGCCCTACCTATCTGGAGGGAGGTGCGTGGCAGTGACCATCCAGAGACCGGCGAACTCCTCAACAATCTCGGTTATCACCGCAAGCAGCAAGGCGATCTGGTGCAGGCGCGCCGCTTCTATGAACAGGCCTTACGTATCTGGGAAACGGCGCTCGGCCCGCGCCATCCCACGACGGCCGTTGCTCTCAACAACCTGGGGGCGCTCCTCAAGCGGCAGGGAAAGCTGGCTCAGGCAGAGCCGTATTACCGGCGCGCGCTCGCCCTGCTCGAGGAATCCCGTGGCCCGGCACACCCAGAGACCGTCATCGCCCTCAACAACCTAGCCATGCTCCTCACAGAAAAAGGGGATATACGCCCGGCGGAACAGCTCCTGCGGCGCGCGCTGCACGCAGTGCGCCATTCGCCAGAGAAACCCCATCCAGAACTGGCCACAACCCTGAATAACCTCGGCCAGATTCTGCACGAACAGGGCCGAATGCAGGCAGCACATGCCCACTATGCGCAAGCACTCGAGGTCTGGGAAGAAACGGCGGGCTCCCAGGACCTGCGCACCGCATGCGCCCTGCACAACCTCGGCGCCCTCTTCTGCGATGCCGGCGATCTCGCCGCAGCGGAACGCTATCTCTCGCGCGCGCTGGCCATCCGGCAGACTCTGTCTGACCCGGCAGCGGCGGCGACGCTGCACAACCTCGGCTACCTGCAGGAAGCGCGCGGCAACCCGAGAGATGCGGAGCGCTACTACCAACAGGCACTGGCTATGCGCCGCGCTAGCTTCGGCGAAACCCATGGCGATACCGCTCAGAGCCTGGCCGCCCTGGGTCAGCTCCATTACGGGCAGGGAGATTATGGCCGCGCTCGCAGCTACCTCGAAAAGGCCTGCCGCATTGCCGGCGAAGCAGTTGCGGCCGCGCCGCTGCTCCTCGTGGAATGGCTCAACGCGCTGGGCATGGTCTTGCTGAATCTCGACGACTTCGATCAGGCAGCGCTCCATCTGGAGCGAGCCCGCACGCTCGGCGAGCAGGCGCTGGGCCCGCGCCACCCGCGGCTGGCGCAAGTCGAGAACAATCTCGGGCTCGTCCACTTCCAGCGCGGCCACCGTGCGGCGGCCTATGCCCATATCGAGAAAGCGCTCGCCATCTGTGAAGCGACGTTGGGACCGGACGATCCCCAGACGCGCGCCATTCGCACCAACCTGCAGTCGCTGCAAGGATGAGGGGGGTGCGGGCCATGCACAGCGACAGCCAGGCGCAACCCCCTACACGACCGCAAGCGATGCGCGCACGCACGCGTATCGGCACCCGCCTTGTGACCGCCTTCCTGGCCGCCGCGCTGCTCGCCCTGACCTCTGGCGTTATCGGGCTGGTTGCCCTGCGGCAGACTTCATACCTCGCCGAAAAGGTCATCCAGGACGCCGAGATGATCGCTGCCGTGCAAGAAATCCGTGTCGCCGCTGGGCCCCTCCTCACGCCGCTCGACGATTTCGTCAGTAGCGGCGACGGCCAGGCGGCCGGCCGTTTCGCCACCGCGCTGCAGCAGCTGCGCGAGCGCCTCGCCATCTACCAGGAAGTACACCGCCGCCACGATCATTCAGCCCCCCACGCCACCTCTGCGCAGTCGCTGATGACCAGCACCGTCGCCGGTGTCGATCGCCTCGAGCAACTGGGAAACGAAATCCTCGCCGGCGACGATCCCGCTGCACAGGAGGCGCGCCTCGCCGAGTCCGAGGCCCTGCTGGCGACAACCATGTCCCGTCTGGACGAACTGCTGCATAACGCCGAAGAAGACGTGGCTTCCGCCAAAGCCGCCCTGCTCCTCGCCGAGCAGCGCGCCTTTCTCGGCCTGGGCGCGAGCGCGCTGCTTTCTGTCCTCTTTGCCACGGCGCTCGCCCTGATGATTACGCGCTCGATCAGCCGCCCGCTCGCCGAGCTGGCTACGGCAGCGGAGCGTATCGCCGGCGGCGAGCTCTCTTCGCCCATCACCGTGCAGGGACCCGGCGAAATCGCCCGTCTCTCCCAGGTGCTCGACGACATGCGTACGGCGTTGCTCCGCGAGCGGGGCCAGTTGCGCCTATTGGCCGTCCTCGAAGAACGCGACCGCATCGGGCGCGAAATGCATGATGGCCTCGCCCAGGTTCTCGGCTACGTCAACACCAAAGCCCAGGCCGTCCGCGAGTTTCTCCGCCGCGGTCAGCCAGACCGGGCCGAGCGCCAGATCGAAGAGCTCGTCACCGCAGCGCAGGAAGCGTACACCGACGCGCGCGAGGCCATTGACGGTCTGCGCATGGACGGCATGCACGAACGCGGCCTGCTCGACGTCCTCCAGGAAATCGTAGAACGCTTTGGCCGCCGCAGCGACGCCGCGGTGCACCTGACCGTGGCCGGCTCCTGGCAGGGCGAGGCGATCTCCGCCACCGTGCAAATACAATTGCTGCGCATCGTCCAGGAGGCGCTCACCAACATTCGCAAGCACGCCCAGGCCAGTCAGGTGGACGTCTACCTCGAACGAGATAATGGTCAGGCCCAGATCCGCATCACCGACGACGGCATCGGTTTCCCCTTGTCCCGTCTCCTGCAGCCAGACTACGATCGCTATGGGCTGCGCACGATGCGCGAGCGTACCAACGCCATCGGCGGCACATTTCGTATTGAATCGGCTCCCGAGCGTGGTACGACCATCTTCGTCCGTGTCCCGCTCCGGCCCGGGAAAGGCAACGAATGACCGTACGTGTACTGCTTGCCGACGACCACCCCCTCTTTCGTGACGGTATCGCCAGCCTCCTGGAGACTCACAACTACGAGGTCGTGGGCCAGGCCGCCAACGGTCGCGAAGCGCTGCGCCTGGCTGAGGAGCTCCAGCCCGATTTGATCCTCATGGATATACGCATGGCGGGCATAACTGGGCTCGCCGCTACCCGCCTGATCAAGGCCAAACACCCTGACATGCGCATCGTCATCCTCACCGTGTCTGAAGACGATGCTGACTTGTTCGAAGCCATCAAGAGCGGTGCGGCCGGTTACCTGCAGAAAAGCCTGGATTCCGACCAGTTCTTTGCCCTGCTCGAAGCGGTCATGCGCGGCGAAGTAGGTCTTAACCCCGTCCTCGCCGGCAAGATCCTGCGCGAGTTCGCCCAACCGGCGGCCGATAGGGAGCCCTCCGTCGACGATCTGACCCCGCGTGAACATGAAGTGCTCGCCCTCGTCGCCCGCGGCGCGACCAACACGGAAATCGCCACCACGTTGACCATCAGCGAAAACACGGTCAAGTTCCACATGAAGAACATCCTGCAGAAGCTACAGGCGCGCAACCGCGCCGAAGTCGTCGCCTTTGCCTTACGCAGCGGCCTGATTGACTAAAAGCGCCGCCCGGCGCCTCGCCTGCTCCCGCTCCCCCCCAGCTCGCGTACAACCTAGCAATACCACCCGAATAGGTAGGTAAGAAACTACCCAAACACCTGTGGGCAGCCGGCCGCTTAGCAGGCACGATCAGAGTGACCATGAATCAGGCACACTGTGCCGCTACGGAGGTCATCATGAAGCTTTATATTGACCGTGCCATTTGCGACCATACCCTCCCTGTTTGCGAGCGCTGTCTCGGCCGCCTGCTCCGCTTTCCCCTGGGCGAAGACCGGCCCTGCATCACGGCAATCGAGGATGACGACGATCCCGATCTCAAGCTGGTGCTCAAGACAGACGGGCGGGAAGTCACCCTGGTCCTCGACGACGAAGCGCGCGAAATGGCCGCCCTTGAAGGCTTCTCATCCTTCTTGTCCTGGGAACCTGCCTTCTACCGCAAGAAGTAACAACCCGGCGCCAGGGGCGCTGCCTGGCGGGCGCCGCGACCGACTTGACAGGTCTCAAAGATCTGTCAGGTCTTGCCCCGGCACCCGCCACTGATGCGATCAGGGCGAGGACCTGCCCACTTACGGCACCAACAACACCTTCCCCTTCGTCTGCCGCCCTTCCAGATAGCGGTGGGCTTCAGCCGCCTCCGCCAGCGGGAACGTGCGGTCGATACGCACCTCAAGCTGCCCGGCCGCCAGCAAGTCAAACAGCTCGCCCGCCCGCCACAACAACTCCTCACGCGTCGCAATGTAATGGCCCAACGACGGCCGCGTCAAAAAGAGCGAGCCGTAGCGGTTCAGGAGCTGCGGATCCAGCGGCTCCACCGCGCCACTCGACTGCCCGTACAACACCAGAAAGCCACGCGGCCGTAGGCTGCGCATGCTCTGCATAAACGTATCCTTGCCGACCGATTCATAGACGACGTCCACGCCGCGCCCTTCCGTCAGCCGCATCGTCTCTTCCTGGAAATCCACCTCCGTATAGCGAATCATCTCGTCGGCGCCTGCCGCCCGCGCCAGCGCCACCTTCTCCGCCGTTGAGGCTGTGCCGATGACGCGCGCCCCGCGCATCTTTGCCAATTGCACCAGCAAATGCCCGACCCCACCCGCCGCCGCGTGTACCAGACAGCTCTCCCCATCCTGCAGCGGGTAGGTGCTCGTCACCAGATAGTGCGCCGTCATCCCCTGCAGCATCACCCCCGCCGCCTGCTCGCTGGAGACCCCCTCCGGCACCGCCACCAGTTGCGCCGCATCGACGACGACCTGTTCCGCATAGGTGCCCGGCACCATCGCAAACGCCACCCGCTCCCCAACCTGCACGCCGCTCACCCCATCCCCCACCGCCTCGACCACCCCGGCCCCTTCGCGTCCCGGCGTAATCGGCAGCTCGCTGGGATAGGCACCCATGCGATGGTAAACGTCGATGAAATTGAGCCCAATCGCCGCCAGCCGCACCCGCACCTGCCCTGCCCCCGGCTCCGGCAGCGGCACCGCTTCTAGCCTTAACACCTCCGGCCCGCCATACTCATGCACACGAACTGCCTGCATCGACATCTTTTGCCTCCTTTTTTGCTGCAAGCCTAACACCTTCTCCCCCACGTGCCAGCCCTCCCGATTGACTTGGCGCACAGCTCCATTTACTCGCCCCTTTCCCCGCCAAAAGACCAGCCACCAGACTCCCCCTCCGCGGGATCCAAACCCTCCTCTCCTGCCCGATTCGCGATCCCCGTAGCGGCGCTATCCTGATACCAGACAGTCAGAAACAACCCGACACCCAAGGAGGTCATCATGTCCAAGAAACTGTCTCTCGTCCTGTTCGTCCTGGTCCTGCTCACCGCCGCCGTCTTCGGTACGCGCGCCTTCCAGAGCCAGGCCGCCGAGAAGAGCGCCGCTGACGCCGCTGCCACTGTCGAGAAGTTCTACCGCTGGTACCTGGCCTATCCCGGCAACCCCTTCACCGCGCGCGCTTACCGCGAGAGCCCGCTGCTGACCGAGGAGTTCAAGGCCGAGCTCGACGCCGCCATGGATGCGATGATCGCCGCCGGCCCCGGTGGCGCCGACCTCATCCTCCGCGCCCAGGACATCCCCGGCGACATGCGCTACGGCGCCGCCACGGTTGAGGGCGACACGGCCACCGCCACCGTCACCCAGGTCTGGAACCCCGGCACCGAGTTCGAGATGCTCCGCGACCTGACGGTGACTCTGGAGAAGGTAGACGGGACGTGGCTTATCGCCGGCATCAGCGACCCAGCCCACTAAGCCTCCAACCAAACCAACGGAACACGAACAGCCCCTCGCCCGCCGAGGGGCTGTTTCTTCTCAGAACGCCGCCGCACCC
>JAVVFG010000209.1:0-7459 GCA_032260445.1 Anaerolineae bacterium
GCGTGGTGGAAACGGCTACGACGTATGAGCCGTATGGCGAGGTGCTGCAGCAGACAGGGACGAGCGAGACGGTCTACGGCTTCACAGGTGAGCAGGAGGACTCAGCAACGGGGTTGCTGTACCTGCGGGCGCGGTATTACAGTCCTTATCTTAACCACTTCCACTCGAGGGATCCATTCTCTGGCTTTGTCAAACGCCCAGTATCGCAGAATGGCTATAATTATGCAAATGGAAATCCAGTTAGATGGCGAGATCCTTCTGGTCACGTAGTTGAGTGTAGTGCAACTGGAGGGGGCTGCGGAGGAGGATATTGGCAGCCACCTGACGAACCTCAAGTAGTGGAAATATCGCCGGGCCTCGAGATAATCATAATGCCGCCACATAGTGATCCACCGCCTATCAACGAAAATCTGGCTAAGAGCCTGGGATACGTTAACGCAGGGGTTGACTTAGCAGAAGCAGGAACATCAATTGTCGGACTACTGGGCTGTGCACCGGCTCGAGGACTTCAAGTAGTATTGTCCGGTGTGGACATTGGGCTTGCCGGAATGGCAAGTTATTATGATGGAGAAACGGGACTGGTGACGTTGCATCCGTCATTGCCCGAGATCTACATGCTCGGTCAGGATCCGATTTTCACAGCGGCAGAGGCAGGTTTAGTCGTAGTTGCACAGAACATCCTCTTGGCGGCAGGAACTGCCACTGGGACCGTTCCGGGTGTAGTGGGAGGATATGTTGCCGGGCAGGGTGTCGACATCGCGACGTCACTTGGGTCGGCGGTACATGATGTGGCTCGAGCAGAAGGAGTAATTCCAACCTGGTTCGCGATTGGCATGTACTGGGATAGTACTGCACCAACCAGAATCCCTTTGGTTGGCTGGAATCAGCCAGTTGCCGTCATTGTGATTTATCAGCAGGACTAATGCCTTTCAAAATGGAAGTCCTAAAAGCAGGTTGAGGAATACTGGTAGAGATGACAAGAATACTGTTCATTGCTGGACTCGGTTTCATGTTGTGCAGTGTTGCGGCCATGATAATACCAATGTTGCGACAGGAACGACGATCTAAGTCCGAGTTACGGAAGGTGTACTGGCGGGCAGGTGTCTTTCTCTTCCTTGGTTTTTTGAGTATCGGACTAGGCATTCTATCAAATACGGATGTGCTAGCCTCCTTGGCAAACTGGATTGTCGCCGCTTTAGTTCTTGGATTGTGCTCCGCTGTGCTAGTGGGGTTTCTCTTAGGGCTAGGTTACTATATGGATCGATCCTCGCCTTGGCTAAGGCGAGATTGAATTCTAACAATCTTCCTGCAAGTGTTGGAGGAGTTTTGTTTTGCGGTTGCTCAGTGATTTTAACAAGTCAAAATCACTCTTGGAGCTTCGCAGCAGTCCAAAAACTCGGACATACATGTGCCTTTCAGGTAGCTATTCTAGATCGGCTCGTTAACAATCCAATAGGCGAATTTAACAAGGCATGGGAAGTAATAGCCAGCCGGTTTGATAGCCACCATAGCATGCTTCAATCCATATACCTCAAAGGGAAGGCGATAAGAACTAGTTTTCCAGTTACTCTCGCTTTTCTGCGGATGGCATCTAGCCTAACAGAGACCCGGTAAAGTAGAGATCAGCTTATTGGCGTATATCTATCTCTCCCCACTCAACGCCAGCAGGCCCCGGCGTATCTCCTGCACCAGCTCTCTTTGCTTTTCGCTTACCATTTCGACATCCAGGGCAGCCACCAACGCGAGCAACCGGTGGCAAGTGCCGCCGTTTTCCCACTCTCTACAATCTGCCCCGACCGCAGTCTCACCCAACTGTTGATACAGCTGCTTCTCAATAACGGCCATCGCCGCGTAGTAATCCGCGGCCACCGTGCGGTCATGCACGCGAGCGTAGACCATCGTGGCGTTTAGCCGTTGGTGGCCCAGCAGCTTCTGCAGAGACGTAATCCGGCAGCCGGCGTTGACCAGTTGCGTGGCGTAAGTGTGGCGAAGGCGATGCGGCGTGACCTTTACACCTTCCCGCTCGCCGGCGGCCTTAAGCCGGTTGCGGAACAGATCCTTTGAGGCCGGCAGATTGTGGTAAAGAAAGACGTGCTCGGTCGGCCCCCGGCCGCGCACGGCCAGGTATTCCTGCACGGCCCTGACCGCCGCATCGGTCAGGTAAATCGCCCGATCCCGCCGTCCTTTGCCCCCGCGCACCACCAGCCGCCGCCCGGGCAGGTCGATGTCCTCAAGCCGTAGCTCCTCAACCTCGCTTACTCTGAGACCCCCATGCCAGAGAAGGTAGAAGGCGGCCCTGTCCAGGAGCGCATCCCGCCGCTGCCCCGGCGTTCCGGCCTCCGCCGGGCGCTGGTCCAGGTCGTCCCGCAGCCGGCACACCTGCTCGTCGGTCAGGAAGCGGGGCAGCCGCTCCGGCTGTTTCGGCCCTTTGAGACGGAGCAAGCCCTGGGGAATGAGAAATTCCTGTTCCTGGAGAAACTGGAGGAAGGCCTGGAAGTTGCGCAGCTCCTGGTTCACGCTGCTGGGCGCGTAACCGGCCGCCAGCCGCTGGTCCAGATAGTCGAACACCTGCTGGCGCCGGATGTCGCGCGGTTCATCGATGGCGTAGTGCTGGAACAGCCAGCGCCAGAGGCGGCTGTGCCCGCTCCAGAAATGGCGCAACGCTTGCTTGAGGCGAGCCGGCCGCCAGTTGGCCTGGCGCAGGTGCTGGTAGCGCGTCAGTTGCGCCACCAGCCACGGCGGTAACCCTTCGTGGTAGCGTTCCAGGTTGGGCGGCTGCAAGTTGACTGCTACCTGCCCCCGCTCCTGGCGCAGAAAGCGACGAAAGCGGTCGAGGGCTACCAGGCAGTTGTGCGTCCAGGAGGCGCCCATCTGCTTGGCGCGGAGGTAGTCGGCCGTCCGCTCTACGTCGGCCGCCAGGTCCAGCGCAGGGTGTGGCTTGAGGTTCAGCCCCAGGACGTGGCCGGCCGTGGGCAGGTAGAGGTGGCGGATGCAGTCCGGGCTGGCGCCGCCGCTTTGTAGCCACAGACGGTAAGCGTCCAGCAACGCCACATTTTCCGCCGACCAGGCCGCGCTGGGCTGAGGGCGCGGATAGTCCGGCGGCAGCCGGTGGTGGCGGGCGCGACGGAGCGCCCGGTCGTACTCTTGGGCTGCGGTCAGAGGCTCCGCGCTCATTGCCAGCTCTCCAGTTCGGCCGTGGCGCCGTAGAAGTCGGCCTGCACCTGGGGGTCGTTGGCGGCGACGTAGCTCTGAGTCGTCGCCAGCCAGGCGTGGCCCAGCAACTTCTGGATGCTGGTCACCGGTACATCGGCCATGACCAGGTCGTTAGCGAAACTATGCCGGAGCTGGTGGGCGGTGAAGTGGACGCCGGCCGCCGTACGGTAGCGCATCAGCCGCTTGTGGATGGCGGTCGTGGATAGGCCCTCACCCTGGTAGCTAACAAAAACGTAGTCGCTGGTTGTGCGCATCCTTGCTGCCAGGTAGGCGCGCAGCGCTTCCTCGGCCTGAGCGGAGAGGTAGGCGCTGCGCTCGCGGCTGTTCTTGCCATGGACCAGCAAACGCGGGTACACTTCCTCCAGGTAGAGGTCGGCCAGTTGCAGGCCGGCCACCTCGGAGATGCGCAGGCCGCACCTTAACATCAGCAGGAACATGGCTCGGTCGCGCCCACTCTCGACGACGGCAAAGAAGCGGCGAATATCTTCTTCCGGCACCGGCCGGGGCAGGCGCTGCCGCTCATGTAGCGCGTGGCGGTGGGGCAGGACAGGGCAAACCAGCTCCGGATCTTCGTCAGAGAGGAACGCGTAGAAGGACATGATGGCTGCCAGGCGGCGGTTGATGGTGCTGGCTTTGAAGCCGTTGGCTGCCTGGGCGGTGACAAAAGCGTCTACATCGTAAAGGGAAACGGCTCCCGGCGGCGGGTCCCCGACCACGGCTAGGAACTGGGCCAGGTCATACCCATAGTCTCGCCACGTACGGGCCTGTGGGTTACGCCGGCGCACCCAGCCCACAAAACGCCTGATCTCGTCGTGCATCTTGCACCTCCTGAATTGAACAGAATGGAACCTCGAAGGGATCCATTCTACTCACAGGAGGACGGCGATCCTACAGGCGAGTGGGGAATGGAGGTTAAGATAAGTGGTCAACTCTTAACCGCTTCCTTTCAACCGATACGATTGTACCCAACTTCGCCAATCCGCAAAGTCTGAACCAGTACGTCTACGTGCTGAGCAACCCTGTGAATCATACCGACCCAACAGGTCACTACGTTTGCCGGTCGCCAAAGATCTGTGAGCCTCCACTTCTGGCGGGAACAGCCAGTACAGATCCCCGTAACCTCACTCCATGGATTGTTGCTGAAGCAAACTACCTTCCTACCCTTCCAGAAGGAGAAAGAATTGCGCTGGGATTAGAACCAGCTCCTCATTCGCCATCGACCAGGTGTGCTGTATGCTCGGCACATTCCTTCAATGAACTCGTGAAGGATGGCGCCCCACTAGATGTCAAGGACAAGATCCTCAGGGAGCTTGGCACTACTATTCAGCTCGGTGGGGTTTGGTTCGAGTATTCAACGCCGGGCAATATTCTATTCGGCTATTATGGAAGTGCTTGGGGATTTGCACCGGTTGAACTCCATGCTGGGGCTGGTTTCGCACAGCTGCAAGACTATTGTCGAAGTCGCGAAACACCTCTTGGTCCAGTATCACTCTTGTTCGATACTGCAGACGATTACTATGCCATTGAGTTTGGGATTGAACTGTATTATGAAGGTTATGCCACGGATCGAATCGTCACAATTAGTGAATTTACGTCTCTGCTCATAAGCTACGAGAATCTTAGCAAGATGGCCCTCCGTTCGGCGCCCCTCAGCGATGCCTTCAATCCCAACTGGCCATACTGGCAAGGATACTTCTACAATGATGAGAACGTACCACAGTCAGAGTTGTGGTTCCCAAGTTTTCAAGAATTGAGGTAGGCAATTTGACAGCGAACGATATGAGGATTCTTCTCCTTTTCGCTCTTCAGGTGATCGTTATACAGGCGTGCCGACCCTCGGATACCACGTTCTGCCCAGTCGAAGAGCTACTACTTGATGAGACATCATTCGGCGAGGAAGTCGTTGCCGATGAACTCTTATCCCCTCTCCCCGATGGTACGAAACATTCGGCTGGCCAGACTTTTGACATAGGCAAAGGTATCGCAAATCATCTTGTTTATGGATTCTCAACAGGTAGGCGCGCTGCCGAGGAATTCGAGCAGCGGCAAAAGGGTTCGGCGTTTTCGTCGGCAACTGTACAGTGGCAGACGCCGGACGAAGTAAGAGGATTACTTGCTTCTGCCACACAGCGTCAAGTGGTGTGTGGTACAGAGCACCAAATTCCCATGTGCATGGCAATTGCGCAGTATGACAATTACTTTATCTTCTTTAACATCCACATGTACCCAGAAGAAACAACGATAGCCGATCTAGCCTCCCTGCTTCAGGAGATAGACGACCGAATGGCGCAGTGCCTTTCAAGCACGCCTGTTGCACCACAATATGATTGACATCTGTAGAGAGCCAGCTTGAGCCATCGCCACCGAGTGGGCCACCGGTGGTCATCCCCAGAAAGAGTCAGAACCTTAACAACGCATTCCCTATTCAGTTTTTGTCTATCATCGTTGGCCGATAACCAGCCAATGAGTAGCGGATTACCGAGCAGCAAAGTTGACAATCATCAGGTAACACTCTACGATAATTGCACACCTAAAGGGAAGGCGAGAAGAACCGGTTTGTCCGGCTCCTCTCGCTTTTCTGTGGGGGGGAATCCGCTCTTACGAAAGAGCCAGGGAAGACAAAGGGAGTTACTTGTCCGCAACCCCTTCTTTCTCCAGGTCGCCAAGCGCCAGCAGACCACGGCGTATTTCAGCGACCAACACCCGCTGATTTTCGTCCACCATCCCGGCATGCAAGGCATCCACCAGCGCCAGCAGCTCGCGACACCCACTGCCGTTTCGGCTCTGACTGTCACCAGCATGTCCTGGAGCACAATCTAACCGCTTTTCAATGACCGCCATCGCCGCATAGTAGTCGTCGGCCACCGTCCGGTCATGCACGCGAGCGTAGACCATCGTGGCCTCCAATTGGCGATGTCCCATCAGCTTCTGGATGGACGTAATGCGACAGCCGGCATTGACCAGTTGCGTGGCGAAGGTGTGGCGCAACATATGCGGCGTCACTTTGACACCTGCCCGCGTGCCGGCTGCCTTAATGCGATTGCGAATCAGGTCCTTGGAAGCGGGCAAATTGCGGTGGAGGAAAACGTGATCCGTCGGACCTATGCCGCGTACAGTCAGGTAAGCTTGCAGGGCCTTGACAGCCACCTCGGTGAGGAAGACGGCGCGATCCTGCCGGCCCTTGCCCTCACGAACCATGAGCTTGCGATTGGGCAAGTCCAGGTCGTCAAGACGCAGCTCCTCTGCTTCCCCGACGCGCAAGCCGCCGTGCCAGAGCAGGTAGAAAGCCGCCCGGTCCAGCAACGCGTTGCGGCGCTGCCGGAGGCTGCTTGCCTGCACCACGCGCACTTCCAGGTCATCGCGCAGGCGGCGCACCTGCTCATCAGTCAGAAAGCGGGGCAAGCGGTCCGGCTGTTTGAGCCCCTTAATGTGGAAGAGGGCTTGTGGGACGAGAAAGTCCTGTTCGCGCAGGAACTTGAGGAAAGCGTGGAAGTTGCGCAAATCCTGGTTGATGGTGCTGGGCGCGTAGCCCGCCGCCAGCCGCTGGTCGGTGTAGTCAAACACGTACTGGCGCCGGATATCCTTCAATTCCACGATGGGATAGTGCTGGAAGAGCCAGTGCCACAGGCGCGTCTGCCCACCCCAGAAGCGCAAGAGGGCCTGCTTGAGCCGTGCGGGGCGCCAGCTAGCCTGCCGGATGTGCTGGTAACGGGTCAGCTGATTCACGAGCCAGTCCGGCAAGCCTTCCTGGTATCTGGCCAGATTTGGCTGCTGACGACCGGGCTCCACGTAGCCGCGCTCCTGACGCAAGAAATGGCGAAAGCGGTTGAGGGCGAAGAGGCACTGTTCTGTCCAGGAGGGGCTCATCTGCTTGGCCTTGATGTAGTCGGCCGCCCGCTCGGTATCTGGTCCCAGGTCGATTTGCGTGTGGGGCTTGAGATTCAGTCCCAGGACATGGCCGACCATGGGGATGTAGAGATGGAGGATACAGTCGCGAGTGGCGCCGCTGCTTTCCAGCCAGATCCGGTAACGCTCCAGAAGCACCACGTTTTCAGGGGGCCAGGCACAGGTTGGCTGCGGGCGTGGGAAGTGCGGGGGGAGTGGGGCGCCACGGGCGAGGCGCAGAGCGGTGTCGTAGCGCTGGGCGGCTGTCGAGGTGAGGCTGCTCATTGCCATCCCTCCAGTTGCCGCGCCGCCTCGTAGAAATCGTGCTGCACTTTGGGGTCGTTGGCCGAGACGTATCCCT
>JAVVFG010000210.1:0-7448 GCA_032260445.1 Anaerolineae bacterium
CTTCCGAGTAGGCTGGCGGCAGCCCCGGGTCGCAGGCATCGCCGGCCGGCATGACAAACGAGCGCATCTGTCCCCAGCACGGCTCCAACGCCGGGGCAAACGCGGGCAGTGTCGGCACCCAGAGACCCGGGCCAACCGGCGGGGTGTAGGCGCAGTTATACAGCGCCTGGTAGCCATCTGTTCTCGACCACGCCGCCATGGCATTGCCGATGGCCCTTCCTCTGCTCACAGAGCGCCTATGGATGCCCGGGGGCATTGCGCCGGCAAACTGCGCGTCAAGTGCAGCTTCCAAGCCCACAATTTCGGCAAGAGATACGGATGAGCCCCCGGCAAACAGCTCTTTCATCATCGTTGCCAGAGCGCTGTTAGCCACCACTGGCCAGTAATAGGCCTCTCCGTTCGCTCCGGGTAGTTCGCTCAGCCCATTGAGCTGTCCGGCCAGGGATTGATAGCCGGGCATGCCGGGAACAACAGCCTCATAGAGCGTGACGCCACTGTAGCCGTAGATACGGGCGGCCACGGGCGGGCTCAATCGCTCATCCCGGACGAGCTCATAGGCCAGGTCAAACCAGGCGATTGGGACTTGAGCCGAGAACGAGCCGGTCGCTCTGGCGGAGTAGACTGGCGGTTTGTCGCCCGCTTGCGCCATCGCCGGCAGTCGCCAGCCAGGCGACGTAGCCACCAGTACGGCGACAAGCAGGATGGCCGGCAGAATACTATTCAACCACTTCCAATCATAGTTAGCCATCTTCATGCAACACCTCTCACGGTGAGGACCGCCTACCCACAGAGCGGCTAGGCGGTCCCAAAGTTGTGACCGGGTTACGGCCCTTACCTGAGTTGCGGTTACTGACCTTGGTGCAGGGAGTACTGGAAGGACGAGCATTCGCCTTCTGCATCCGGAATGTCGGTTTCTCCTGCCGCGAAACCATCCGGCCCGGTAAAGGTTTGACAGCCACCCAGGAACGAACTGATCTGGTGTTGCAGCGCCGGACCCGTGAGCGCTGGTCCGTGACTGTGGAGCACGAGCACCACTTCAGCGCCGTAGGGATTGGTGAGCGGTACTGCTGGCGCCATACCGGTCTCGGCCTTGCCCGACCTGCGCATGTCGCCGACGTTTAAGTGGCCACCAAAGTTGCCGTTGCCGCTCCCGCCAGTGACATGCCCGCCGGCGAAGTAGAAGTCTGCACTCGCGCCGGGATTAAAGACATCTGCCGGGATTGAGCAGGGGCTGGTGGCACAGTTTTCGGGATTGTTAAAGATGATGAACCAGAGGGTCATCGCCTGTCCGGCTGGTAATCCCGATACGTGGTAGGAGGCGCTAAGCCCGGCGCCATTGCGAACCAGCTGCGAGGTGCCAACAGAGGTTCCGCCATCCCACCAATTATAGACGGCGCTGTCTGTGATCTGTGCCGCGCCACTAGCCGTAACTGGACTGGCGGCGGTCAGGGCTAAAACGGCCGTGACCATAATTAGTAGACTAGAGACAAGGAAAAATGCTTGCTTGTTCACTCGTACAACTCCTTCTGTGTAGATTTCGACTGGCGTCGCGGCTTTCCTGGCTGGGATGTGACGCACAACTAGCATAAAACGACCGGATCATTGTCAGTGTTCATGTACGCTGGCTGACCATTCCACCTCCTTTCCAATCCTGTTACACGCGCCCTACCGGCTCGATGATGCAGCGCTGCCAGGAGCGACCTGAGTATCTATTTCAGCTTGGCGACGGGACGGCTTGTACGGATCCACTCCAGTTGCGGCTGCCGGTTCCGGCCCTTCTTCAGCAGCACCACCAGACGGGAGAGAAAGCCACGGCGCTCTTCTTCCATCTCCGGAACAGCGTGACTGTGCCGCGTCCGCTCCGATTCGTACATCCTCAGGCGATATTCAACCTCTGCGTTCAAAGCTGAGCGATTCATTTGCGTCTCCTAGCGTTCTTACCTGTTCTAATTGGCGTCTGGACGGTAGTTGTGACTGCAACGAACGTGAGCTAGCTGGTGCCCTGCGCGTCAAAGCGGTCAACTTCCGGCCGAGTGACCGGGCCACTGGGCATGATCCCCTGGCCAACTTCGATGATCACATCAGCAGGGATACCGGCCCGTTGCGCAGCATCGCGAATCGCTTCTGCGCTCGTCGCCTCGTAAAGACAGAATGTGTTCTTTTTGTCGACGCTGAGGAAGGAAATCAGCCAGCGTACGCCGTCGTCGTCGTTGATGCGGTTGATTGTGACCGCGCCCTCCGGTGTCACCGCTAACCTCTCGGCAAAATTGCGCTCAATCATAAAAATGGGCACGACATTTCTCCTTGTTCTATCGTCGAACCGATAGGGTCGTCGTTCGCGGCTTTTTGGCACCTGAGACAACTTAATCAACCACAACCGTATTAAAGCAGGGGACGAGCAAGGTTAGGTGTTACTTTGCAATACAGATAGTGACACAATAAGTGTGTTATACTCTCACGAACGGCCGCAATCTGTGTGGGAGAGTTAAGGTGGATTATTCCCCGTCGTTCGGCTATTGGGTGCGGCGGCGCCGCAAGATCTTGGATGTGACGCAGGCAGAATTGGCGGGCAACGTCAGTTGCTCGCTAAGCATGCTGCGCAAGATCGAGCGGGATGAACGACGACCGTCTGTGCAACTGGCTGAACTCCTCGCCGACCACCTGGCCGTCGAGGAACAGGAGCGGCAGGCATTCCTGCGCCTAGCGCGTGGCCAGTTCGTCCCGGATATCACTTCGCCCGTTACCGCTGGCGTCGCATTGCCTCTAGTTGATGATAACGGGGAGCAGCCCGCGAATGGGCAAAAGGGAACGCCGTTTGTAGGGCGCCAGGGCGAGTTGCGACGCCTTCACGACACTCTGAGTAAGGTCGTCACGGGCGAGGGCTACCTTCTCTTTGTCGGCGGCGAGGCCGGGAGCGGCAAGACGACGTTATTGCAGGAATTCGCGCGGCAGGCACAGGATGCCTGGCCGCAGCTTCTCGTTGCGGGGGGCGCTGCGATATTTACACCGGCCTGGGAGACCCGCTGTTACCGTTTCGCGATATTTTTCGCTTGCTGGCCGGGGACGGTGAGCGCTTAAGCGCCTCTGGTGTTCTCAATCGCGAACATGCTTTGCGCCTTCGACAAGCGCTGCCGGTGTTCGCCCAAATAATGCTTGATAATGGTCCGCACCTCCTTGACACGCTTGTATCCAGTGTCGTGTTGGAGGCGCACATTTCCCGCACTTTCGACCATGCCGCCAGCATGCAGGCCCTGCTTGCGCGGCTTCATGAGCTCCGTTCCCGCCGATTTCTTCTTGGCGAAGCAGAACTTCAACAAGACCGGCTGTTTGAGGAGGTTTCGACCACGTTAATCGCTCTTTCGCAACGGCACCCGCTACTACTGATGTTGGACGACCTGCATTGGGCCGATCTTTCCTCCGTGAGCCTGCTCGCGCACCTGATGCTACGGGTACGAGGGAACGCCATCTTCATCATTGGTAGTTTCAGGCCTGAAGACCTGGCGCAGGAGCGGCCGGCAGACACCTCTGGCGCGAGCATGCGCCATCCGCTGCAGGAGATGCTGAATGAGAGCAGGCGCCGTTACGGCGAGAATCGCATCGACCTCGATTTCGGCGGATCCGAGGAAGGTCGTGCTTTCATTGACGCCCTACTGGATGTGGAACCGAATCGACTAGATGCTGAGTTTCGGCGCCGGCTCGCCAGCCGGACGAACGGGCACCCCTTGTTCGTCGTCGAGTTGGTACGCGACATGAAGGAGCGAGGCTTCATCGAGCAGGACGATGGCGAATACTGGGTAGAAAGTGACACGATGAATTGGGACCATATCCCGGCGCGTGTTGAAGGCGTGGTCGAAGAGCGACTCATGCGCTTACCCGCCGATTTGCTGCAAATACTGACACTCGGCTCGCTCCAGGGGGAACACTTCTCCGCCGAACTGATCGCGCAGGTGCTGGAGGTGGACGCGCACGATCTCATACGCCGGCTGAGCGATGAGCTGGATCGCCAGCACCGGCTGGTGCGCGAGGAAGGCATGCGGGACGTTGGCGCAAGACGCCTTTCGCAATATGGATTCCGGCATTTTCTCTTTCAGGCGTATCTCTATGAACGACTCGGCGTCGCGGAGCGTGTTTACCTCCATGAGCGTACAGGCAACGCGCTCGAGACGCTTTATGCAGACAATCAGCGTGAGGACGAAGTCTTCGCAGCGCAGCTGGCGCGCCACTTTCAGCAAGCGCGCAGAGCGGAAAAGGCGAGCCACTATTTGCTCCTCGCAGGCAAAAACGCAGCGCGCGTCCTGGACTTTCGCGCGGCCGCAGCACATTATGAGCGTGCGCTGTCGCTGTTGAAAGAAGTAGGCCGTTCCCCTGCGATCGATCAACTCCGTTTTGAACTCCAACTTGCCCTGTCCAAGGCGTACTGGCATGATGGTCGTGTGGCGGACAGTCTGGATGGATTTTCACAGGCTGTTGATATCGCGCGCGGCCTTGACGGACCAGAGGCGCTAGCCCGCGCGGCGCTGGCCTACGAGGAGCCACGGTGGCGATTTAATCTGGACGCAACTCTGTCGCGGCAGATACTGCGCGAGGCACTGGCAGCCATAGAGGATACAGAGAATGCGCTCCGGGTCAGGCTTCTCGTCAGTCTCGCACGCGCCCTCCTGGGTTCTAGCGAGCACGACGAGCTGCGCGCCGTCGATCAGGCACGAGAGATGGCACGGCGGATCAACGATCCAGTCGCTCTTTGTGATGCTTTGCGCATCAATATTGACCGGCGACCGGAAGCAACGGAAACGCGGCTTGCCGCCGCCGCGGAACTCATCAAGGTTGCCCAATCCCTTGGGGATAAGGAGCGGGAGGCGGACGGCCTGGACATGCTCATCTACGATCACCTCGAGCTCGGCAACATGGAGGTAGTGGACGAAACCATTGCTATCCATAGACGTCTCGCGGAAGAAATACGGCAACCTTTCCAATTACACCTTGCCGCTGTCTTCCAGACGATGCGGGCGATCACACGCGGCGAGTTTGCGGAGGCGGAGCGGCTGGCGCGCGCGGCGGCACGCGATAGCCAGCAAATGGGCGTCGCTGATCAGGACGGCATCTTCGGCATGCATATGTTTACGATCCGTCGCGAACAGGGAAGACTTAACCAGATTGCGCCGCTGCTCGAACTGCTTATCGCGGGAAACTCGAAGGCAGCCGCCTGGCAGCCGGGACTGGCGCTGCTGTACACGTCGCTTGGTATGGAGAAGGAGTGCCGGGCCACGTTTGAGGATCTGGCAGCAGATACTTTCGCTGGCGTCGCGCGTGATTCGCTTTGGGTTACATCGTTGGCGTTTCTGGCGGAAGTCTGCACTTTTCTGCAAGATAGCGAACGCGCTGCCATGTTATATGAATGGCTGTTGCCCTACGATGGACGCGCTGTCGTGGCTGGTGGGGCGACCGCCTGCTACGGGGCAGTCGCGCGCTATCTGGGCATGCTCGCCGCAATGCAATTGAACTGGGCCGCAGCGGAGCAGCATTTTGAAGGTGCGTTGGCCCTAGATGCGCGCATGGGCGCACCGCCATGGCTAGCTCACAGCCGGTATGAATATGCCGCGATGCTGCTGGCGCGCGGGCAAGCTGATGATAGGCGGCGAGCGAAAACGTTGCTCGAGGAAGCAGCGGCGACGGCGGCGGAGATGGAAATGCCGTATCTGGCGCAGAAGGTGAGTCGATTGCAGGCCCAGCTCGTGGGCGTCTGATTTCGTGTTAACCGTGTTCGTTCAAATATGGTTCAAGGAGCGCGATTATGCCCGTATTCATGATTGAGAGGAATTTCGCCGAGAAACTGGAGGTAACGCCCGAAGGAGCAGCGGCGATCAACCGCGTTAATGACGAGGAAAGCGTGCGCTGGCTTATCTCTTTCCTCAGCGCTGACAAGAAGAAAACGTTTTGCCTCTACGAGGCTTCCAGTGCCGAAGCAATTCGTGAAGCGGCCCGACGTGCCGGCATTCCCGCCGATACGATCATCGAAGTAGGCGAGGAGATTATCCCCAGCGGCGAAGTAGCCGCTCTACGCAAAGATCGTTACGAAGGTACCTCACCGTAGAATACTGGGTGGCGCCTAGATGCAGGCCTCCTCCCTCGCGCCGGGTTAGACCACGCCAGCGCCCCAGGTTAGCCGGCAGGGAGCGCTAACCGGCTGCTGTGCCGCACCGTATAGAGCGGCCCCTGCGGCCGCAGCTGGCTCTCCATCAAATGGATTTCACTCACGGTGAACGCGGTGGGGACCACGGCCTGGCCCCAGGGCAGATTGATCCGGTCGTCTTTGCGCTTGACACGGCCGAGGGTAAGGTGGGGGCTGAATTTCTTGCTGTCGGGCTGCCAGCCGAGGGGAACGAGCGCGGTGTCGAGCGCCTGCTGCAGCGTGGTAGCAGCTTCTACCTCACCGGCCAGCCCCACCCAGATGACGCGCGGGCGGCGCTGGTTGGGGAAGGCGCCGAGCTGGCCCAACTGCAGGGTAAAGGGCTGCTCCTTGGCGGCGACAGCGTCGAGCGCGACGACAAGATCCTCGAGTTGGGCGACCGGCGTATCGCCGAGGAAGCGGAGGGTCAGATGCATGCGCTCCGGCCGTACCCAGGTGACGGCACGATCGGGCAAGCGCGGGGCCAGCTCTTCGCTGACGGCACGTAGCACCTCCTGAACATCAGCAGGTAATTTGATGGCGATGAAGGCACGGATTGTGTCCATAAGGCTGATTGTATGGAGGGCTGGCGCGGGAGGCAACGTCGCCGGCAGCAGGCTATAATGAGGGCCAGCAACAGGCAATCGCATACAACCTACGACAACGGAGAACAACGCTTGAGCGACGAGAGAATTCCCTTCCCTTTCTACGACGAAATCCGCGTGCGCTTTCGCGATGTGGATGCGATGGGGCATGTGAACAATGCGGTCTATTTCACCTACATGGAAACCGCGCGCAGCATCTTCTTCCAGCAGTTTTTTGAGATCCGCCAGCCGTTTGACCTCCCGGTGATTCTTGGAGAGACATCCTGCCGCTACCTGGCACCGGCCTATTTCAACGAACTCCTGCGCGTAGGGCTGGGGGTGAGCCGCTTTGGCAACAAGAGCTTTGAGATGGTCTACCGCATCGAGGGAAGCGATGGGCGGGACGTGGCGACGGGAACGTCGACGATGGTGATGTACGATTACGAGCGGGGCGTGAGCGTGCCGGTGCCGGAGGAGTTTAAGGACGCGGTGCGCGCCTTCCAGAACGGGTGGCAGCCGCCGGCGCGAGGGCAGTAGCAGCCAATGAAAAAGGGCCAGCCGCCTTGCGGCAGCTGGCCCGACGACACAAAAACGTTGCTGGTTACTGGATGGCGAACGTGACCTGGACCTGGACGGTGTAGCCGAGCTCGCCGGCGCTGATGCTGGCGGCATCGGCTGCCCGTTCCATATCGGCACCA
>JAVVFG010000211.1:0-7427 GCA_032260445.1 Anaerolineae bacterium
GGCGGAGCGCCCAGGAGCCGGCTGACGGTGTGCCGCTCCTGGTATTCGCTCATGTCGATGCGCACCATGGCGTCCTCGTCGTCGAAGAGGAATTCGGCGAGCGCGCGCGCCAGCTCCGTCTTACCCACGCCGGTCGGGCCGAGGAAGATGAAGCTACCGATCGGCCGGGCGCGATCTTGCAGCCCGGCACGTGAACGACGCACGGCGTTGGCGACGGCACGGATCGCTTCATCCTGGCCGACAACACGACGGTGCAGCCGCCGTTCCATTTTTAGCAGCTTTTCGACCTCGCCTTCCATCATTTTACTCGCGGGGATGCCGGTCCAGTTGCTGATCACGCGGGCAATGTCCTCGGCGTCGACCTCCTCTTTGAGCAAGGGGGTATCGCCTTGCAGGTCGACGAGCCGTTGTTCTTTGGCCTCCAGCTCGCGCTGCAGCTCGGAAAGAGTCCCGTAGCGCAGCCGCGCTGCATCTTCGAGGTTCATATTGCGCTCCGCACGTTCAATCTGTACGCGCACGTCGTCCATCTGCTCTTTGAGCGACTGGATTTCTTCAATTGCCTCTTTCTCCATCTCCCAGCGGGCGCGCAGGGCGTTCGCCTGCTCTTTCAGCTCGGCAATCTGCGCGTCGATATGGCGTAGCCGTTCTTTCGATGCTTCGTCCCGCTCTTGCTTGAGGGACTCGCGCTCGATCTCGAGCTGCAGGATCTCGCGATCGACCTGGTCGAGCTCCGGTGGCTTGGATTCAATGGTCATCTTGAGCCGGCTGGCGGCTTCATCAATCAGGTCGATGGCCTTGTCAGGGAGCTGGCGCTCGGTCAGGTAGCGGTTGGAGAGCGTTGCCGCGGCGATGACGGCGGCGTCGGTGATGCGCACGCCGTGGTGCACCTCATAACGCTCCTTCAAGCCGCGCAGAATGCTGATCGTGTCTTCCACGGTCGGCTCATCGACAAAAACCGGCTGGAAGCGCCGCTCGAGCGCGGCATCTTTCTCGATTGATTCGCGATACTCGTTGAGGGTCGTCGCGCCGATCATACGCAGCTCGCCGCGCGCCAGCATCGGCTTGAGCATGTTGCTGGCATCCATCGCGCCTTCAGCCGCACCGGCGCCGACCATGGTATGTAGCTCGTCGACAAAGAGGATGATTCTACCTTCGCTCTCAGCGATTTCCTTGAGGACGGCTTTGAGCCGCTCCTCAAACTCGCCACGGTATTTGGCACCGGCAACAAGGCTGCTCAAATCGAGGGCGATCAGATCTTTGTTCTTCATGCTCTCAGGCACATCGCCGTTGACGATACGCTGCGCCAGCCCTTCGACGATGGCCGTTTTACCGACGCCGGCCTCGCCGATGAGGACCGGGTTGTTTTTCGTGCGGCGGCTGATGACCTGCGTTACCCGCCGGATCTCTTCGTCCCGGCCGATGACTGGGTCGAGTTTGCCCGTGCGGGCCAGCTTGGTCAGGTCGCGCCCGTACTTTTCCAGCGCTTCGTAGGTCGCCTCGGGATTCTGGCTGGTGATGCGCTGTGAGCCGCGAATGCCGGTCAGCGCGCGCAGGACGTCGTTGCGCTCGATGCCCATTTCACGCAGGAAGCTAATGCTGCGCACATTGCTGGCGCCGTCGACAAGGGCGAGGAAGAGATGCTCGGTGCTGACATATTCGTCCTTCATGTTGCCGGCTTCGCGCTCGGCCTGGCGGACAATGTTGGAGAGGTCGCGCGAGAGGCTCGGCTGTGCGCCGCCGCTTACCCGCGACATTCGCTGCAAGGCCTCCTCGACGCGCCCGGCGAGGACGTCGAAATCGACCCCGAGCCGCTTGACGATCTGCGGCACGACCCCTTCTTCTTGCTGCAGTAGTGCCGCCAGTAGATGCAGCGGCTCAATCTCGCTGTGGTTGTATTCTTGCGTCAAATTCTGGGCGTTGATTACGGCTTCTTGCGCTTTTTGAGTGTATTTATTCAGGTTCATGGTAGCTGGCCTTCGCTGTTAAAATCGTGCATTGATTTCTGTATCAGTTTATGCTGTGGCGCTAGCGGACTTCACTGACTCACGCCGCTCTCATAATATATTCATTCTCTGTCAGATAGGTATTGGCAGCAGCTAAGAACTATGTTAGCAGGTCGGGCCGGGGCTATAATTGCGTTATGAAAACCCGCCGCGCGGCATTGAAGCAAACGATGCCGGTTCTGGTGTTGACGCTCCTCTTTGCCCTGCTTATCGTCTTTCTGGCACTCCACACAGCTGGCGGCGTACGCCGCTCGCAGGCTGTGGTCGCCAGCTATGATGATGTGCTGCCGGCGTGTGAGGGGCAGGCAGTGAAGGGCGCGCCGCCATACGAGGCCACGGTGGTAAGGCTGCATCCGGTTGTCCTGCTGCGACGGGCCGGCTCTGGCTGGGCGCCAGATCCTTCTGCCTTGCCGGCCACCTGGATGCCGGACGAGCCGGCGGCTGCTGAGCTGGTTCTATGCCTGGAAGCGTCGCTGCCACTGACGGCGCCGGCTTGTTCAGAGGATTCGGCTCCTGCCGTCTACGGTTACGCCACAACGGCACGCCTCATCGCTGTCGCCACCGGCGAGACGGTTGCGAGCAGCGTGCTGAATAGCGCGCCAGACCCTGGCTGCTGGGAGACAGAACCGGAGGCTGCGCCGCTGCGCAACGAACAGGT
The DNA here is from genome assembly GCA_032260445.1 of Anaerolineae bacterium. Lineage (GTDB taxonomy): Bacteria > Chloroflexota > Anaerolineae > Promineifilales > Promineifilaceae > JAAYYY01. The sequence goes on from JAVVFG010000211.1 coordinate 2,662, forward strand.
GCAGGCGTGGCTCGCGCGTTTTGTCGACGCCGGGGGAGACGAGTGAGCCACCCCTATACGCTGCGTGTGGCTACCGAAGACGACTACGATTTTCTCTATGCGCTGCACGTGGCGACGATCCGCGCAGCCGTCGAGGCGACGTGGGGCTGGGATGAGGCGTTCCAGGCACAACGCTTCCGCGACCACTTTGTCGCCAGCGCCAACCAGATCATCGTCGTGGACGGTCAGGATGCCGGCGTGTTTAAGCTGGAGGAGCGTGACGGCGATTGTTTCCTCGGGCTTATCGAGATCTTGCCGGCCTACCAGAACAGGGGGCTGGGGAGCCAGGTGATTGGTGACGTCGTCGCGGGGGCGTTCGCCAGAGGGCGGGCCGTATCGCTGCATGTGCTCAAGGCGAATCAGGCGGCGCGGCGTCTGTACGAGCGGTTGGGCTTTGGCATCGCCGAGGAGCGAGCCGAGCGGTATGTGATGCGGCTCGCACCGCCCGCGGACGCAGAGGAATAGCAGCTTACGGCCAGCTCCGTTTGAGCCATGGCACGTCGAGGGGCTCGTCGCGCTGGTGCGACGGCGCTATCCCGAGCGGGATAGCTTCGACCATCCGCTGTTCGTCGCCGACGAGATCGCCGCGAAGCGGGAGCTGGTGGCGCGCGCCCAGGAGCTGCTGAGCGCTGCGGCTCTCGGCGAGCTGCTCGCTGGCTGGCGTTATGACGAGCTTGTGCAGCGGCTGGAGACGCTGGGGAAGGCGACCCATCTCCTCTGGAACCGGGTGCCGCAGCGGGGCGACCTGGCCATTCTCTACCAGCGCGGCCTTGATCGCGCCGAGTTTGCCATCCAGTTTCAGCGGCCGCTCTATGGGAGCGCGGGTGCAGCACAGCGGCTGGAATGCTTCAGCAACTATGCGCGCCGCCCCTATCTTCCGGATCGCTGGCCCTTCCCTACCTTTTTCCTTTTCGTGACGCAGCCGGATAGCGAGCTGTTTGTCCAGCCCCAAGTGGCGCGCTGGTTCCTCCAGTATCTCGGGCTTGCCTCAGTGTACACTGCTTCGCCGTCGGCCGAGGTTTACAGCTTGTTGCGTCGCCAGGCAGAGTTGCTCGCCGATGCGCTGCAGCGGTACCGGCCGCGCGATATGGGTCGACGTGCAGAGCTTCCTGTGGATCTGCGCGCGCGAGAGCTGGGCGCAGGCGGGGAACCCGGACGTCGAAGGACAGGTCGAGCTGGAAGTGGATACGATACCGGGCGAGGCGGCGGCGGCCGTGCAAGCTCAGGAGGTTAGGTTGCCGGGCGTCAGCGCGCTGCTGGAGCCATCCTTCCAGGCGCTGCATCTCCTTGGCGGCAGTGCCAGCGTCGCACAGCTCGAGCAGAAAGTGGCTTCGATTCTCGATCTGCCGGCCGAGCAGCAAGCGGCGCGGCGTCCAGGGAGCAAGCAGACGTGGCTGGCCTTCCGGCTTGGTTGGGCGCGCACGCGCCTGAAGTACCGCAGGCTGATCCCTGCCATGGAGCGCGGGTATTGGACGCTTACGGAGGGGGGGGACGGGAGACGGCGTATGCCGACGATGCTGACGTAGCGCGAGAGATTCAGGCAGGCGCGCGAGGCAGCGGCGACGACGCTGCGCGAGCGGGGCGCCGCCTATGCACCGGCCGACACCCTGGCGCAGCTTGCCGCGGATACCGGGTATAGCGAGGCGACGCTGCGCAGCTGGCTGCAGGCTATTGAACGGAAGAAGCAGGCGGTGTTCTATGGTCCGCCGGGGACAGGCAAGACCTATCTCGCACAGCGTCTAGGCCGCTTTCTCGCCGGCAGGGGCGATGGGTTTATCGATCTCGTCCAGTTCCATCCGGCTTACGCTTACGAGGACTTTATGCAGGGCATTCGCCCGCTGAGCCAGCCCGACGGGAGCCTCAGTTACGATACGGTTCCAGGGCGCTTTCTGGAATTCTGCGCCGAAGCGGAACGGCGACAGGGGATCTGTGTGTTGATCATCGACGAGATCAACCGCTTCATCGCCCTGCAGCCAGATTACGACCTTCTGCGCCGCTACCATGAAGAAGAGGAAACCGGCTCCGCGGTCGAGGAGCTGATTGCCATGCTGACGGAACTAAACGCGCGTATCGGCGATCCGCACTATGCGCTGGGGATCACCTATTTCCTGCGCCATGATCTGGCGGGGCAGCTCGCCCATATCTGGCGCACGGAAGTGGAGCCGTAACTGGAAAAGTACTTCTTCGACCAGGAGGAACAGGTCAACGCATATCGCTGGGAACGGATCGCGCAGCGCTTTCCAGCCCGGGGACGGCTGGGCGCAGTCTAGGCTTTACGCTTCTCGGCGAAGGTCTTGCGGAATTTGCTGAGTTTGGGGCGGATAACGACCATACAGTAACCTTGGTACGGGTTGTTCTTGTAGTAGTCTTGATGGTAGGCCTCGGCCCGATAGAACGTGTCCAGCGGTTCGAGCTCCGTGACGATGGGATCGTCCCAGCCCTCCTGGGCTTCGGCCATGACCTCTCCGGCAACCCGCTTTTGTTCGTCGTCGTGGTAGAGGATGATCGAGCGGTATTGTGGGCCAACGTCGGCGCCCTGCCGGTTGGGGGTTGTGGGATCATGAATCGCAAAGAAGATCTCCAGTAACTCGCGGTAGGAGATAACGTCTGGATCGTAGGTGAGCTGGACCACCTCGGCATGGCCAGTCTGTTTGCCGCATACTTGTTCGTAGGTCGGGTTGGGGACGTGCCCGCCGGCATAGCCCGACAGGACCTCTTCAACGCCTTCCACCTCATCGTATACCGCTTCGAGACACCAAAAGCAGCCGCCGCCTAATGTCGCCAATTTCGTCGTCATATTCAAAGCTTCCTTTCACACGTATTAACAATGGTTTCATTTATACCAGAACTAGCCCGCTGCAAACCAGGATGACTGATCATCCCTTGCGCCCGCAGGTTGTTGGAACCCAACAGAAAACAGCGACCGGTTGTTGTACACCTTGTCCAGAGCAGGACGCAATGCTATAATCGCTTATGAGATTCTTACGGTCGTAGTGTCCATCAATCACGGGGAATGAGGACGGACAACACCCTGACCAATCGCCTTAAGCCGGTACAAATCGCTCAGCGAGGCAGCGCTGGCGTCTAGCCCTATCCAGGAGGTATATGATGAAATTTGGAGGATATGCAAACCACATCGCTCGCGTCGACCTGACGCATGGTGATGTCAAGTATGAGGAGATCCCCGAGGAATGGGCGCGTAAGTATATTGGCGCACGCGGTCTGGGTGTGCGCTATATGCTGGAAAACGGGCCCGAGGTGGATCCTCTTAGCCCGGACAATCTGCTCTGCTTCATGAACGGGCCGCTGACCGGCAGCCCGGCAAATATGAGCGGGCGGATGGCCATTGTCACCAAGTCTCCGCTGACCGGCACGGTAACCGATAGCCACCACGGCGGTTGGTCGGCGGCGCGTCTGCGCTGGGCCGGTTTCGACGGCCTCCTGTTTGAAGGGAAGGCGGAGAAGCCTGTTTATGCCTACGTGGAGAATGGCAAGATTGAGCTGCGTGACGCGTCCGATCTCTGGGGCCTTGGCATCCACGAGACGATCGACCGGTTCAAGGAGAGGTATGGCGAGAAAGACCTGACGGTCATGGCCATTGGTCCTGCCGGCGAGAACATGGTCAAGTATGGCTGCTGGATCAATGAGGATGACCGCGCCAGCGGCCGTGGCGGCACTGGCGCCGTTGGCGGCAGCAAGAATCTCAAGGCCGTCGTCGTCAAGGCAAAGAAAAAGCTGACCAAAGCGAAGGACAAGGATGCCTGGAAAGAGGCACACAGCCGGGCGCTGGCGACGATCATGGACGAGAAGAACGTGACCTCGCCGCGCAAGGGTGGTCTGAGCGTCTACGGCACCAACGTGCTCATGAACATCACCAGCAACATGGGCGCGCTGCCAGCGAGGAACAGCCAGGTTACCAGTTTTGGCGAAGGCGCCGAGCTGATTAGCGGTGAATGGGTAGAGGAGAATATCCTCGTCCACAATCCGACGTGCCATGCCTGTCCCGTGGCCTGCAAGAAAGAGGTGGAGATCACCGACGGGCCATACGCCGGCGTCCACATGGAGAGCTTTGAGTATGAGCCCGCCTGGTCGCTGGGCGCAAACTGCGGCAATGATTATTCCCCGTCCATAGCGAAAATGATCGATCTGGCAAACGACTACGGTATGGATGCCATTGAGATCGGCGACGTGCTGGGATGTTTCATGGAAGCGAGCGACCGGGGATTGGGAAATGGCGACGAAGGGCTAGCGTGGGGCGATCATGCCGGTATGATCGACATGATAAAGAAGGTAGCCTATCGCGAAGGCGCCGGCAACATCCTGGCCGACGGCATTGACGCGACAGCCCGCCACTATGGCTATCCGGAAATAGCCATGAGTGTCAAAGGCCAGGGCATCCCGGCCTACGACCCGCGCGGTCTGAAGGGCATGGGCATCGCCTACGCTACCAGCAACCGCGGCGCCTGCCACCTGCGGGCCTACACACCGGCGAGCGAGCTGGGTCTCATCCCGCTGCGCACCGACCCGCTGGAGTGGAAAGGCAAGGGCGAGCTAACCAAGATCTTCCAGGATCTGCATGCCTTCTCCGACAGCCTCGATCTGTGCAAGTTCAGCGCGTTTGCCGAGGGAGCCGACGAGTATGCGGCCCAGTATTCGGCCATCGTCGGGGTGCCTTTCACGGCAGACGACGTGATGGAAACGGGCGAGCGCATCTACAACCTGGAGCG
>JAVVFG010000212.1:0-7420 GCA_032260445.1 Anaerolineae bacterium
GGCGACGGAGAGCCTGGTTTTCCTCGCCTTCGAGCAGGGGATCGGACGCCAGCAGACGAAGTGCCGTGGCCAGCGCTTCCTGGTGCGCGCCCGCTTGCTCATGGCTGTGCATCAACTGCGTCAGCGCCTCGAGAAATAGGCTTTCGAGCCGGTAACGCTCGTCGATGATCCACTCGTCGTAGAAACCGTCTAAGAAATCACCGCGGTAGAGCGCAACAGCCTCCTGCAGGCTGGCGATGCCGGCAGCAGCAACGCTGGCTTCGAACGCCGCTACGTCCAGCCAAATGGGGCTCTGGGGATCAAGCTGTACCGTGTGGCTATCGCTGAGTAGGTTGGCTCCGTCGTTAAGACAGCGGCGGATGTGCCAGAGCGCCGTGGAGAGGGAGCGGCGCGCCTTAGCTTCCGGCCGTTCTGCCCAGAAGAGGCCGGTCAGCCGCTCTCGTGGCTGCGGTCGGTCGCGGTGCAGGACGAGGTAGGCGAGAAGCGATTGCGACTTGAGCGTCGGCGGGCGCGCCAGCTGGCGATTGCCGGAGCGGATGTCCAGCGGGCCGAGGAAGTAAAAGTGCAGGACGGTCACAGTGCCCCCTCCGACCAACAGCGAGAAGCAGACCACTTGATCTTCTATTCTAAAACATGCTCGAAAAGGGGGTCAATGGGCAAGGCGTGAAAAAGCCAATCACGGCGTCTTGCTAAGCGCGTGCGGCGTGGTGTCGTCTGGTTCCAGGCCGAAGCCCTGGAGGAAGCCCAACATGCCCTCCAGCGTGAGGAACGTGGCGCTCTCCCCGCTCTGCACATGCTCGATGCGGCCACGCCAGCGCATCTCGCTTGCGGACGACTCTTGCCAGAAGCGGACGATGAAGGTGGACATGGCCGTCGGTCGGGCGGTTGATTCGTTCATGTGCTGGCCCCTCCTGATCCTTAAGGCCGCTTGCTAGCAGCAGCCTGGATCCGCATAAGTAACGGGGCGGGCGTGGCAGGGCCACTGATGCGGGTTGACGCACCTGGCGTTCCTCGCTCATGGCCCTGCCTACCGGCTCCCCCAGCCGGAGTACCCCAGCGCAAGTCGGTTACTGTTACCGGGAACGGTGTTCCGCCTGCGGTCGCCAGTACCCGATAGACGCGCGGATAATTGGCGGGCTATTTGTTGTCGGCCCATGGCGGCCAGTTCAGGTTCATCTTCAGAATACCCGGTTGCGCCTCGTCGCCAGACAACACGGCGTAGTTGGTGAAATACAGGGTGGTCATGCGGTCGCTAGCAGCGCCGAAGGTGACGCTCGCCGGACCGTCGATCGGGTCACCTTCTGCCAGCACGGCGAGCTGTCCGGTGATGCCGCAAATGGCCACGATCTTGTCCTGGCCAATGATCGCAGCAAAGATACTACCAATAGCGTTCATGGTGATGCCGTCGATCATGACCAGGTCCGGATCCGCCCACCGCACCTCGGGCTGCCCCGGCCCGCCATGGGGCAAGACGGGGATACGCACGATATGGCCTCTTTCCGTGTTGGCCACATAGAGGGCGCGGTGGTAGTAGGCGATGCCATTGGCCCCGATCGGCCCGTAGCCGGGAATGTTTCCTAGCCCGCCGAGGGTGTCGACATCGCGGTACCAGAGTTCGGCTTCACCACCAGGCCGAATGCGCCAGACGCTACCCTGGGCATTGGGCGGCTCCGTGCCCGGCACCCATGAGTCAGTCACCCACAGATTGCCGGAGGGATCGAAGGCCAGTCCATTGGGCGGCATGCCAATGGCTTCGCTACCGGGCAGATGGGTGCCGTGCCCGCGCCGGTCGATCTGCCACACGCCGTGGATCGCGGGATCGCCGGAGACAACACCAGCGTACACATTATTCGCGGCGTCCACGGCCAGGCCGGCCACACCCGTTCCCGCCGGGAACTGGTACAGGATTGTCTCCGCGCCAGTACGGCCGCTGATCTTACGCAGCTGCCCAAGCGGGACGATGCTGACATAGATGTTACCCTGGCTATCCACGGCAATCCCTTCTGAGTACTCGCCGAGGGACGCGTCGTACGCTTTCACCCACTCAATTTCAACCTGGGCAGCCGCGACGGTCGTCAGACTCAGGGCTGCCAGCAACAAGAACGTAAAGAAGAGGGTTCGCTTCATCGTGTACCTCCATGCCTTGGCCCGTGCGGGCCGGCTAACAGTCGACGGAGAGAGGCTGGTTATCAGTGCCAGCCTCTCTCAGGCTAACATGGCGGTCTCAAGCGGGTGTCAAAAAAGTGTCAAACGCGAGGGCGTACTGGCAGCGGCGCCCGTTACCGTTTGCCGAGGGGATGATGGCGCCGGCGCGGCGGCAGCGCGGCCCTCCTGCTAAAAGAACGCAGGCCCTGAGGGGAGATAGAGGGACATGCGCGGGAAGGGTGTTGTGGTCAGGAGGTGTGCAAATCCGGTGAGGTGCAACCCGGCGTCGAAGGCAAGGCGTAACGCCGTGTGGTTCATGCCTGGTATCGAGAGCCGGACGGTGGGCGCGGCTGCACCGGCCTCAGCCATGGCGGCGGCCATTAACGTTTCCCCGTGCCGGCGGTCGGCCCAGGCTGCCGGGCCTATGGTGCCGTCGCGGACGTAGAAGTAGCCGGCCGGCTGGTTGCGGTAAAGGAGTTGGCGCCCGACCATGCCGCGTTGTTGATGCCACATGGCATGGTCCTCCGGTCGCATTGCGCCAAGCATGATCAAGTCGAGGGCCATGGCCACAGCCGGTTCCAGCGGGACAACCTCATAGCCTTGTGGCGCCGGCGGTAGTTGCTTGGCACTGCCCTCCACCTGGAGGATCTGGCTGCCCGGCAACATGCCTAACTTCATATACGCGGCCATCGCCGTCAGGTCGCGCGATGACCAGGTAAAGAAGACCGTAGCGCCCGCCTCGACCCCGTCCTGCCAGACGCGGCGCAACAAGGGCATGCCGATCCCCTGACGCTGCAGGCCGGGGCGGACCCAGAAGGCAGAGAGAAACCAGAGGTCGTCGCGGAGAATCGCCCCGGCGATGGCCGCAATCTGTCCTTCCATTTCGACAATGCGGAAGATTCCGGTCTCGAGCACGTGTTGGTAACTAGCGACAACGGAGGCGAGCGGCGGCAGCGGCGCGACGACGTTGTTGCGGGCATTCAGATCGGCCAGGGTCGCTAAGAAGAGGGAGGCCATCGCCCGGAGATCATCCGCGCGTGCCCGCCGGTAATGTAGGGCCGCCGTAGCGGCTCCCTGTCCGTTGAAACCGAAACGGTTGGCGACAGATCTGCTTAGTGCTGTCATGGCAGCTATTCCTTGCTAGACCTCATGGTTAATTGAGATAGCTCTGGATATGGATGGCCTCGTGCGGCGGCAGCTCCAGGGTCCACTGGAACTGGACGAGAGCTTTCCGGGCCATCGTCCGTACCTGCTGCCAGTCGGCGCTCTGGCGCATGGCGAGCTCCGAGCAGAGCGGCGCGCGGGTCTGCTGCTGCACCTCTGCCAGCCGAGCGCCGAGCTCTCTCAACGCCGACGTCTGTTCAGGGGTGAGCGCCTCGCTTGCCTCCAGGCGAACCGCGCGTTGCGCAGCGGCGAAGGCCCCGGTAAGGATCGCGATGCGCGTGCAATCGTCCTCAACCAAGTGTAGCTGTCCGCTAACCGGGAGGCCCAACGTCTGTAATACGAATTTGAGTTCCTGGAAACTGTCATCCATGTTGCTGTACCTCACTCACGGGTAAGGGGCGTTGCCGCCAATCCTGTCGCGCTATTGAGTTAACACTCCGGGCGCCAGTTTCGGTTCATGGTGCCCTTCAACCTACTTCTTTAACTGGTAATCGTCATCGAATACGTTAGAAGATCCGGCTCCGGCCATGCCGGCGACGCTGACGACCATCAGGACCAGCTTCAAGCAGCCAACGAACGCGGCCTGTCCCTCAAGGATGGACATCTCGTTCAACTGAATGGTCGTCACAACGCCGGTAAGGACGGTGAGCAACGAGCCAGTACCCATAAACCTAACTTTCTCGTTCCTGGTACAGGAACAGCTCAATGCGATAGACTGGTTCCTCGGCCGCGGGACTGCCTCGGGGTTCGTAACTCTGCTTCTCGACGACGAAGAAGCCCCAACCACAGTCATAGACGCAGGAACTCAGGAACCAGACCCGAATCCCCATTGCCTGCAGCGCCGTTGTTTTGCCAGCGCGGCTGGCTCTGCGAACGGTTTTGAGCAAGGCTGTTCGAATTTGCTCTAGCTGCGGCGCTTGCATGTTCAAAGCCTCCAGAGCACGAGCTACCTCCGCCACTAACTGCTCGCCGCTGGCGGGGGCGCCGCGGGTAAACTCGCCCAGCAGCTGCCAACCGTACCCTTGCCCCGTGTGAACTGCTGCCTTGTTTGTCATGATGAGTGTGCCGTTCGTGTTTCCAGGCCCTTCTAAGTCATGTTAAGCATTCAGCAACAAGATTTGTGACTAGGGCGTTAAGAACAGGTGCATGCTTGTAGACAGCCTATGTGCCGTCACCCGCTTCGAGAACGCCGCACGACAATCACGGCGATGAGACCGACGACAGCTGCCCCAATCAAGAAACCGACCGTTAACGTAAGGATGAGCCAGATCATGGTGAGCAGTATGGTTACCTCTTTGGCAACTCTCCCTTGCTCTTGAAAGAGCGCGGGTTTGATTAAGTACACTGCTATTATGCGTGGCGATCTCAACCGTTTGGGGGCACAGAGTGTCCCCGTGACTGCCCCAAAAAGTGATACAAGACGGACAGCCATACCGATCAGCGGGAGTCGGGGTACAATAGCGTTGTAGACGGCGGCTGTTGAGGGGATCGAGCGAATGTCTTTACCGCGCAGCTTTTCGACGCGGCTGATTCTCAGCTTCTTTATCCTGATCGTGCTGACGACGATCAGCGCCGGGATCCCGGCGTATTGGCTGGCCCGGGATCAGGCCGAACAGCAGGCGTGGTCCCAAGTTGACGGGGCACAGGCGGCGACGCGCGCACTTTTGGCCGCGGAGGAGGAGCGGCTGGTCAACCTGGCGACGATCTTCGCCGAACGGCCGACGCTGCAGCAACTGGCCCAGGAAGGGGATGATGACACCTTGGGCGCCTATCTGGCGGCGTTCCAGATGCAGAGCGAGCTGGATCTGCTGCAGTTTTGTGATGCAGCGGGGCAGGTGCGGGTGGGCGCGGGCGTACTGGAGGGATGTCGCCTCCAGGAGGAGGCCGCTTACGTGCTTGTCGACGGCCGGCCGGCGCTGGTCGCGTATCAAGAAGTCGACGATGCGCGTGGCATCCTGCTCGGCAGTACGCTGGCTGGCATCTGGCTGGACGACACGTTTATGGCCCGGCTGGCGGCACAGACTGGCGTTGCCCAGAGCGTGATCGATGCCGGGGGTCGCCGGCTGGTATCATCGCTGCCTGCCGGGGTGGCGGATAACGCTACACAAGGGAGCGTGGCGGAAGGGGAGCGGCGCCAGCTCCTCGCACGCGGCGCACCCTACTATGCTACCTATCTGGCGCTCCCCGGTGACAGCGGCGAGCCGGTTTTCCTGGCAGAGGTGGCGCTGCCAGTGGCGGCGCTAGCGACGACGGAGCGGCAGGCGCTGTACATCCTGGCAGGCAGCACCGTAGCGGTTGCCGCCTTCGGCAGCCTTCTCGCCATCGCCATCGTGCGCCAACTGGTTGCGCCCCTGGAGCGTCTCACCGCAGTTGCCGAGCGCATCGGTGCCGGGAATCTGGTGGCGCCTATCCCGCGCATCGAAGAGCCAGTTGAAGTTGGCACGCTTGCTGGCGCGCTGCAGCGCAGCCAGGCGAGCATGTTGCAGGCGCTGCAAGAACATGCGGCAGCGCGTGATTGGCTCGATTCGCTGGTGCAGTCGATCGTCGAGGGTGTCGTGACCATCGACGACAGCGGCGCGATCACCTTCTTCAGCCAGGGTGCGGAGCGGCTGAGCGGCTGGTCGCGGGATGAGGCGCTGGGCCAGCCGCTTGACGTGGTCTTCCCTTTGGCCGGGGAAGATGGCAGCTTCGGCGCGCTTCTGGCCCGCGGTGAAAAACGGCAGATTGAGGTCCGTGCCCGCGGCGGAACCAAAATGGTCTTGGCCGTAACCGGTGCGGAGCTGGCGACGGCGGAGAGTGGGGGTGCGCAGCTCGCCCTCGTCCTGCGCGACGTGACCGAGGAAGACGCGGTGCGCCACCTTCGCGCTTACTTTCTAGCGAACATCTCGCACGAGTTTCTCACGCCGCTGAGCACGCTCAATGCTTCCATGGAGCTGCTGCTCGACCCCGACGAACGCTTTTCAGCTAGTGAGATGCGTGAGCTGCTCAAGCCAAGTTATCTCAGCCTGCGGGCGCTGCAGACACTGATCGACAATCTGCTGGAAAGCAGCAGCATTGAGGCAGGCCAGTTCGCGATCCGGCTTGAGGCCACGGACGTCAACCAGGTGTTGGCCGGCGCGCTGCAGATGGTCGCGCCGCTCCTCGAGCGGCGGCGGCAAACGGTGAGCGTGAGCGAGCCCGGTGCGCTGCCGGCCGTCGACGGCGACCCGGCGCGGCTGACCCAGGTTGTGGTTAACCTGCTGGCGAATGCCAGCAAGTACAGCCCCCCACAGTCGACGATCGATGTCCGTGTTGAGCAGCTCGGCGTAGTGCTACGGGTGTCGGTAGCCGATCAAGGGCCAGGCATTCCCGCAGCCGAGCGGAGCGAGGTTTTTCGTCGTTTTGTCCGTCTGGAGACAAAAGATGGCGAGCAATACGGCGTCGGTCTCGGCCTCTACGTCGTGAAGACGACGGTCGAAGCACATGGGGGACGTGTCGGCATCGACGACCGGCCTGGCGGCGGCGCGCTCGTGTGGTTTGAATTACCCTTACCAGGGGCGGAGATACGCGCGTGAAGATACTGGTAATTGAGGACGATCTTGCCCTGTCTGACGTGCTCGTATTTACCCTGCGCCACGCCGGCTTCGAGACCGTGACGGCCCACGATGGTCTCGCCGGGCTCGACGTCTGGCAGAAAGAGAAGCCAGAGCTGATCGTGCTCGACCTTAACCTGCCCCGGCTCGACGGCCTCGCCGTCTGCCGGCGTATCCGTGCGGAAGCGGAGACGCCGATCATCATTCTCTCGGTTCGCGGGGCTGAAAGCGAGGTGGTGCAGGGGCTGGAACTCGGCGCCGACGACTACATCGTGAAGCCATTCAGCCCACGCGAGCTCGTCGCCCGGATTCGCGCCGTGACGCGGCGGAGCGGGCGCGTGGCAGATACGGGTGCGCTCGCGGTTGCCGGTCTGGTGCTCGACCGGACACGGAATGAGGTGACGCGCGATGGCGGGGAAGCGATTCGCCTCACGCCGTTGGAGGCGGGGTTGCTTGAAGTGCTGATGCTTAACGCCGGGCGGGTGCTGAGCAGCGACGCACTAGTCACCGCCGTGTGGGGCGTAGAAGGCGGGGACCGG
>JAVVFG010000213.1:0-7411 GCA_032260445.1 Anaerolineae bacterium
GGGAAGCAGAAGATGGTGGAGGTGGCGTGTGACCGCCGTTGCGCAGAGCTTAGACGAGCTGTTTCAAGCGGCGCTGCGCACGCTGCCGGCGGAGGAGCTGGCGCTGTTGCAACGAGCGGCAACGGTGCCAAGCTTTGACGCCCAGCTGTACGAACAGGTATTGGTGCGCGAGCTTAGCGGGCCGTTGAACTTTGAAGAACTGGTTCACCACCGGGCCATCCAGCCTGTGACCGGCGTAGACGGGCACTTCGAGGTCAGTGACGCATTCCGCGAGCAGCTGTTCAACGACTGGTGGCCGGTGTCGAGCGCACCGGGGTCGGGCTCGGCTGTAGACATTCCCGACCCGCTGCAGCGGTTCAGCCGCTGGCTGGTGGACTATTACGCGGATGAGCCGCTGGAGCAGCTGGTCCATCTGGTGGCGGCGGACCGCAAGGAGGCGGCGGCACGGTTTGAGGCGCTCTTTGAGGAGGCGGAAGCGGCGTTCGACCTGGCGCGCTGCCACGCGCTCATCCGGGTTCTCGAACAGCGCAACCCGATTCTGGGGCCGGCACTGGCGCGGCTGGTGCGCGAAAAGCGGCTGCGGCTGGAGAGCCGGTCGCTGTGGGCCAAGGAGTATTACGAGACGATCGTCTATCTGGAGCGCGAGCAGACGCGCGGGCTGGTGGAAGAGCTGTTACGCGGGGAGACACGGGAGGGGCAGGCGCACTGGATTCTGCACATCTACGCGCGCGGCGGCATGGGCAAGACGATGTTGATCCGCGACGCGATTGCGCGGAAATGTGTGGAGGCCGCCGTACCGGTGGCGCGCATCGACTTTGATTTTGGTCCAGATCTGGCAAGCGCGGTACGGCAGCCGTGGCAGTTGCTGCTGAAGATTGCCGAGCAGCTCAACCCGCAGATACGCGAGCGGCCGTTTGAAGAGCTGCTGCGCGATTTTGCACGCTTCATTCCGCGGACAAATGAGAGGGGCGGCACCGGCCGGCGCAGACAGCCTGCGCTGACCGCAGAGGAACAGGAGCGGCTGGCGCAGGAAGTGCCGCTGCGCTTTGGCGACGCGATCGAGGACGTGTGGGGCGACCGGCCCTTCGTCGTCGTTTTTGACACACTCGAAAATCTGCGGCAGCAGCGCGTTGAGATGGATTCAGCCTTTAAGCTGCTGAACGAGATCCATCAGCGCTGCCCCGGGCTACGCCTGCTGCTTTCGGGGCGCTTCAACCTGGAAGAGCCGGTAGCTGTGGCCCATGGGCAGGTAGTGCCGCCGGAGGTGCGGGTGCCAGGCTTTGTGGAGATCTTCGGGGAAGGCGAGCGGACAGTGGAGCTCAGGGGGTTCCGCGACGACGAGGCGCGCGACTACCTGGAACAGAAACGGGGGTTAAGCGAGCAGAAACTGGTCGCGGCGATCGTGGACAAGGCGCAGGGGAACCCGTTTAAGCTGGCGATTCTTGCCGATGTGGCAACCTCGGAAGCGATTGGGCACGAAGAGATCGCGGCGTACCCCGATGCCGATTATGCCTATCTCATCGAGCGGATCATCAACCGCATTGAGGAGCGCGGCGTTCGCTGGCTGTTGCGCTACGGCGTCGTGCCGCAGCGGCTGACGCGGCGCTTCATGAAGGAGGTGATGGCGCCGTATCTGCGCGCGGCGATGGCCGGGCGCTCGCCCTATGACGATCCGGATGAGGACAGGCTGCCCGAGAAGGTCAAGGAAGACAAACCTTTCGACGTGGATAGAGAGGCCGCCGACAGGCTCAACCTGGACGACGTGTGGCAGCGCTTGTACCGCTATGCAAGCAACTACTCGTGGGTTTCGGTGGCCAGCGATGTACCAGATGCGGTCGTCTTCCACCCGGATGTGGCCGCACCGATGCGCCGGCTGCTGCGCGACCACGAGATCTACCAGGTGCTGCACCGGGCGGCGTTTGAACACTACGATAAGCAGGTAACCGCGGGCACGGACGGCCGCTATTGGGAGATGAGGGAGGCGGTATACCATCGCTACCATATGGCTGCCGCGGGCGCGGATGGCTACTGGCTGGACCAGCTTGAACAGTTCAGCCAGGTGCCAGAAGCGGTGCGAGCACTGGCGGAGCAGGTGGTTGCCCTGGCCGAACCGCAGCTATCACGCTATTGGACGACGGCACAGGAAAGGGCGGCGCAGGCGCAGCAAGACAACGGCGCCGAGGAAGTGACCGTGGACGAGACGGTGCTGGCCCACGCCCACTTCCAACTGGCGCGGTTGCATCTGGCGGACGAAGTGGATCCGGACACCAGCACGCTATTTCGGGCGGAACAACTGCTGCGGCTGGCCGAACGGCTGGGGGCGAAGAAAGTGGTAGCGCCGGCGGAGCTAGGCTACCTGTGGGCGCAAATCTGGTTCGGGCAAGGCAAGGTGCAGGAGGCAATCGGCGCCTGCGAGACAGCACTGGCGGCAGAGCCGGAGCCGGAAACGGCCGTGAGTCTGCGCATGCTGTCCGTTGAGGCGTATCGCGCGCAGGCGGACAGCGATGGGGCAGGGGTGCGAGCGGCGATCGACGAGGCACAGGCGGCTGTCGCGGCGGTAAACCGGGCACAGCGCATGCCGGCGGCGCAGATCATTGAGGTGCAGCGGCGCCTTGACCAGATGGATGCGGCGCAGGCTGAAGCAGACGAAAATCTGGAGCAGGCGGCAGCGGCGTACCGGCGGCTGTTGGAGCGCAGCGTGGAGCCCGCAGACGTTCTAGAGCACACGCTGAGCCTGATGCGCGTGCTGGCCGCGATGGGGCAGGAAGCGGCGGCGCAGGAGACCGGCGCGCAGAGCGAGCGCCAACTTGCCGGGGTGCGGGCGGCGGCCAGTCTACTGCGAGCGCGGGCGGCGCTGCTGGCGGCGGAGCCGGCCGAGGCGCTGGCGGCGCTGCAGCAGCTACAGGGATTGGCGCCGGATGCATGGGAGGCGACAGGGCAAGACGGCGGGCTGACGCTGCTGGCGCTGCAAGCCGAGGTGGCAGCGGCGGTGATGGACCTGCCGCTGGCATCGAGCCTCATGCAAAGCGCCATATTCAGCGGGTCTGGTCCGGAGAGCGCTGAAGGGTTTGGCTGGTCCCTGGAAGCTGCCCGGCTGTTACTGGACGAGACAGGGGAGATGACCCAGGTTGCCTATTATCTGGACCTGGCGCGCGATCATGCCCGGAGCGAGGAGCAGAGATGGCGCGCCGATTTGCTGCGGGCGCGTTTCTTGCGGCGGGCCGGGCGGGCGGCGGAAGCGGACAGCCTGGTGGCGGAGCTGCGCGCACGCTCTGTTCCGGCGCAGCCATCGCTGCGGCTGCAGCGGGCGCTGCTATTGCTGGCCGGAGAGGGAACGGGAGATGCGGTGATAGCGGAGCTGATCGCGGCTGCGGGGGCGATTGAGCCGCCCGCGCGGCGGTTGTTGTTGCTGGCAGAGAGGCTGCGCAATCTGCCAACGCCTGAAGGTGATGCAGCGGGCCTGGGACAGCAACTGGCGGCGCTGCTGCCGCCGGCTGCCGGGCCGGGGGAAGATGGGGCGCGTTGGGCCGTGCGCCAGGCCGAAGTGGCGCGTTACAGCGGTGATGCTGTGCAGGCGCAGCGGCTGCTGGCGGGTGTGCTGCGCGATGTGCGCCTGGAGCAGGTGCCCGTGTGGCGGGCAGCGCTGCAGGCGCTCGACCGCACCGGCTGGCCGGAACGAGGACTGCTGCAGCGGGCGGAGGAATTGGTGCAAGAAGCGAGCAAAACGGTACGCGCGGAGGACCCGAATCTGCCGGCGACAGGCAGGGGTCTGCATCTCCTCTACGGCGTGCTGCTGCTGGAACACGCGGAACGGCTGTTCCGCTTTGGGGCAGACATGGACGGCGCGCAGCGCGCGCTGGACGAGGCAGGGCCGCTGCTGGCAAGCGGCACGCCGTGGCAGGCCGCGATGCTGGCGCTGCAAGGGGATCTGGCAGCGGCACGCGGCGAGCGTGAGGCGGCGATCGACGCTTATGGGCAGGCGATCGGGCAAGCGGAGTCCAGCGGCGACACGCGCACGGCGGACGAGCTGCGCGCGCGCCAGGCAGCGGCGCAGGCGCAAGAGCCAGCAGCGCTGCCGGTGGCAGATGAGGAGGCCGTGCAACACCTGATCATTCGCCTGCAATGGGACCGCCCGCAACAGTGGCACGTCATCTTTGAGCGTGTCACCGGTCCCAACGTGCGCGCGCAGGCGGGCGACGCGCGCACGGCAAAGTTGAGGGCAGAGGTGGCGGCCTATTTCACGCTGGAGCGGGACGAGGTCTTCAGCTACAGCCTGGCGCGGGCATTCAGCCATGAGTGGGAGAAGACCGGCCGGTGGCTGGGCGAGCTTCTGTTCGACGCGCAGACGCGGCTGATGTTGTCCGACCAGATCCAACACGACATTGGCCTGTCGGCGACGGCACGGGAGCTGGCGTGGCTGCCATGGGAGTTCTGGTGGTTGGCGGACGAGGCCTACCCGCACACGCTCAGCGCTGAGTGCCGCCATTTCTATCGCAGCATCCCGCCGCCCACCGCAGCGCCTGCCGTCGAAGCAGGGCCGGCGCGGGCGCTGATCCTGCGCGCGGGCGAGATGGTGGAAGCGAAGATGATGCGCGGCTACACGCAGCACGCAGGGGTGTCCCTGCGGAAGCAGTATTACGGGGCAGGCATTGAGGCGCAAGAGTTCAGCGTAGACGACCCGTGGATGTTGTACGATGCCCTGTCAAAGTTCCAACCACAACTTCTGCATGTGGTCGCGGGGATTCGCGAACAGCGCGGGCACGTCTTCCTCGATTTCGCCGGCGGCTTCGGCAGCCAGCAGACACAGGTGACCGCCAAGGACATGGCGGTGGCGCTGAGCCGCTCCGGGCGGGCGCCGCTGGTCATTCTGGATGTGCCCGCGCCGCCGGGCGAGACGGAGCGGGTACGGCAGCTGTTGCTACGCAACGCGTTCGCCGCCGAGCTGGCGCAGATGGCGCCGGTGATGGCGATCATTGGCACCGGGCTGGGCGACCCGGATGAACAACTGGAAGTCAGCGGGCGACTGGTGGAAGGGCTGGTCAACAACGTGCCAGTTGGGGAGATCGTGCGCGGAATGCGGCAGCGGGCACGCGAGCGCTGGGATGCGGCGGATCCCAACCTCTTCCTGCGGTTGCTGCCGTTCGTGGGCACGGCCCTCTTCACGGCCGATCCGCAACGGCTGTTCGCGCTCGGAAGGTAGGCGATGGAGCTGGTCGAGCTGCAACGCGCTGAACTTGGCGACCAGCTCGCCGCGCTGCGTGGCGAGCTTGAGACGTGGCGGGAGCGGGCGAAACCCAACCAGACATTCGAGAAGCATCACACGCAGGTGGAACGGATCACCCGGCAACTGGAATCGTACCTCGATGGGCTGGGCGAGCCGGAGGAGCATGGCGGGCTGGGCTTTGCGGAGCTGCGCGCGCTGCAGAGTCACCTGCTGCTGGCGCATCGCATCTGGGCTTATTTTCGCAGCAAGCTGGCGCTGCGCGACGTGACGTGGCTGCGCGATCCGCTGCGGATGGCAGACGAGCTGGCCTGGGAATGCTACCGGCCGGCACGGGACAAGGCAGAAGCGGCCGGGATGATTGCGCCAGGGTCAATGAAGGAGCCGCCGCTGGTCTTCTTTACGAGCGAGGCGAGCCCTTTCGTGCAGGCGCGGGCGACCCATTTTGTGCCGGAAGGGGTGACGGGCGACGATTTTCGTCGCCTCGACGATTTCCGCCGCTTCGACGACGCCCTGCTGCTGCTACCGATCCCGGTGCTGGGGATCCCCTGGTTCCAGATCGACCACCTGCCGGCGGCGGTGGTAATCGGCCATGAAGCGGGGCATGCGGTGGACCGCGACTATGGGGTCGTCGAGAGTCTGGCGAGCGCATACGATGCGCTGGACTTCGGCGACGGGCGATTGGCAGGGTGGCAGGCTTGGCGCAACGAGATCTTCGCCGACGTGTACGGGGTGCTGTGCACGGGACCGGCCAGCATACGGGCGCTAATGGCCTATCTGGCGGCTGAGCCGGAGGCAATCCGGCGCGAACGGCTGCCGCATCCGCGGACGGGTTGGGGCGCATACCCGACGAAGCATCTGCGTATGCAACTGAACTTCGCCGCCCTGCGGGAGATTGGACTTGACGAGGCGGCGGCGGAGCTGGAGGCTGCGTGGCTGGCGGCCTACCCGAGCCACCTGATGAAGACGTATGAAGAGGACATCGCGAAGGTCGTACGCCTTCTGCTGCAAACGCCGCTGGCGGTGTTTGGCGGCAAGCCGCTGACGGCGGTGATCTCGTTTACGCGCGAGGACCTCGCGCGGGCGAAGCTGCTTGCGGGGAAGATCAAGCGGGGCAGCCAACTGGGCCAGAATGAGCGGCTGCGCCACCTCTTTGCAGCGGCCACGCTGGCTTACTACGACGCGCCGGGGCAATACCGCCAGCATGCCGGGAGGGCCGGGCTTTTGGCGCAGTTGATCGCGGCGATTCCGGGCGGGGTGCGCGGCAGGGTGGCAGTGGTCAGTGATGCGGCGCAGCAGGAGGCGGATAAAGCGCAGGGGTTGGCGCTGCTGCAGCTAGCGCGAGAACAAGAAGCACGGAGGTCTGTGGAAGATGCCGACGGACGCACAGGTACAGGCGACGCTGACTCATCTGCAGAACAGTAAGAAGCGCATCGAGGTCGACGGCACGCGCTATTATCTGGTGGAAGGGGATCTCTTGCTCGATGAAGGGGAGCTGTTCCTCTATGCACTCGAGCAGGCGACGCTGGAAGAAGCGCGGCAGGAAGGGATCCATGTCGAGCGGCAGCCGCTGGTGGGCATCGTGGACGACGAGGAGCGGATCATCCGCTGGGAGCGTGGCTTGGATCTGACCTACACCGTACGCCGGGAGACATTCCCAAGTGCGGCGATGTACGAGATCGTCGTCGACGCGATGCTCATCGCCACGGCGGATTGGGAGGATACGTGCGCCGTGACCTTCCGCCACCTGGTCGAGGCGGACAACGGAGCTGCCGTGGATCCGCCGCCGTTGTTTGAGGTGATGCACTTTGACACCAGGGGCGAGATTGTTGCCTCGGCCTTTTTCCCATCGCACCCGCAGGAGCGGCGCCGCGTGCTGATCGATCCGTCGTTCTTTGAGCCGGATCTAGGGTTCAGCCGCGAAGGGGTATTGCGGCACGAGCTGGGACACGTGTTGGGCTTCCGCCACGAACACATTCGCAGCATGGCGCCGGCCCTGTGCCCGGACGAGACGCTGGGCAATACGATTGACCTCACGGACTACGATCCGCAGTCGGTGATGCACTATTTCTGCGGCGGCGTGGGCTCGCCGGAGCTGCTGATCACCGAGGTGGACCGCCAGGGAGCGCGCCAGGTGTATGGCCCGCCTGAGCACCTGATCCGCTACGTGCGCTGACACCGCGTGGCGGG
>JAVVFG010000214.1:0-7355 GCA_032260445.1 Anaerolineae bacterium
GGTGTGTCGGGGAAAGCGCGCACCTCGAGATCACAGGCGCCGCCGCCCCGGCGGACCATGCTACGACTGCAGGCGTCGGCTGCCGCCGTCAGCTCAGCCTTATGATCGGCGATGGTCTGGGCAGCCTGATCGAGATCGGCCAGGTCGAGTAGCTGGATCTGACCGATCATCACCGGGTCTGTCGCTTCGGTGCTGAAGCCGCCGCCGGCGCGGACCATTTTCGCGGCGTTGCTGACCGCGGCGAGCACGCTCGGCTCTTCCACAGCCATGGGGATCAGGAGATCACGGCCGTCGACGCGGAAGTTGACGGCAACGCCCAGCGGCAGGGCATAGGTGCCGATGCCGTTTTCGATCATCTCGTTGGCTGTCTGCGCGGAAAGACCTTGCCCCAGGAGCACAGCCTCATCGCGGCGATCGAGGCGAGCCCGCTGCGCGACAGCCGCCACGCGCTCTTCCAGGCTCAACTTGTAGAACCCCGGTAGCCGCGAGGATAAAGCAACCATTCGAACGATTATCTCCAAACAACATGGTCGTACTGGACCAGATGGGCGCGACTATAACGCGGAAACGCTCTCAAAAGCTATCAATGCGGTGCGGGCAAGCTCGATTCGGGAGGAATTGGGAGTGGGGCTGGCGCTAAGATGGGCTCAGCGCTGGTCGAGATACTGCAGGGCGAGCTGCAGCCGCTCGTCGACGGTGGCCGCTTCGCGCGGCACATTCTGCAACGCGGTCTGTGCTTCGACGATGCTGAAGCCGAGGCCGGTGAGGAGCTCGATAACGTCGGCGTCGACGTCGCTGACCAGGGTGACGCCCGAGGCGCTGGCGGCGAAATCCATGCGGTCGCGCAGCTGGAAGAGGATGCGGTCGGCCGTTTTCTTGCCGATGCCGGGCACGCGCTGCAGCACGGCGGGCTCCTCGCGCATGATGGCGCTCTTGAAGATCTCGGGGCTGAGCGTAGACAGGATCGCCAGGCCAACTTTGGGGCCAACGCCGCTGACGCCCAGGAGGAGCTCGAACATCGAACGGTCGTCCTCGCTGCTGAAACCGTAAAGGGCCAGCTCGTTTTCGCGGACGATGAGGTGGGTTTGCAGGGTCATGCGCCGCCCAACGCCGCCGACATCCTCGAGGACGTTGCGCGGCACGAAGACACGCAAGCCGACGCCGCCTACGTTGATCACAAGGTGGTCCCGGCCGATGAAGGTAACGGCGCCGCTGAGGGAGGCAATCATAAGCTGGGATTGTAGCAGCGGGGGGCAGGGCGGCAAGAGGGTGGCCGTTCAGGGGGGAGCCTGGGTTGAGTGTGCCGGGTAGTTATGCTAATATCCTGCTGTCAATGCGGTCTGCGTTACATAAGTGAGTCATCATGAACGAACAAGAGAACAGCCGTGGCCGAATGCTCGGCTCCCTGATCCGCGAAGCACGGCACCATGCCAGCCGTACCGCCGAGGAGTGCGCGCTGATGCTTGGCCTGACGCCAGAGGAATTCGCCGCTGCCGAAGCGGGTGAGCATATCGTCTCGCTGCCGGAGCTGGAGGTCCTGGCTATCTATCTGGACGTGCCGATGGCACATTTCTGGGGTAGCCACCAGCTGGAACAGCCGGCCGAGCTTGATTACCAGGCGCTGCTTGCGCTGCGGCACAAGATCGTCGGCGGCCTGCTGCGCCAGGCTCGGCTGGATGCCGGCTATCCGGCCGAGGAGCTGGCCGACGCGGTGGGAATCGAGGCTGGGACGCTGGAGCAGTATGAACGGGGGGAAGTGGCTATCCCGTACCTCGTGCTGGAGACGCTGGCACGGGAGCTGGGCAAGACGGTTGACCTTTTCCTCGACGACAGCCGCGGGCCGTTGGGACGGCACGAAGCGGCAAAGACGCGGCAGCGGCGCTTCCAGGAAATGCCGCTAGAGATGCAGACGTTTATTGTCCGGCCGGCGAACATCAGCTATCTGGAGACGGCGATGCGCTTGAGCGAACTTGACGCCGACAAGCTGCGCACAATTGCTGCCAGCCTTCTGGAAATCACCTATTGAGTAGCCGCTATGTCAGATGAACTAAAGGAAGCTGGCCTGGCGTTGTTCCGTCAGGGACAACGGCAAGAGGCGTTGGTACGCTTTGAAGAAGCAGCGGCGTCGTATGCCGCAGCCGGCAATGCCGTCGGGGCAGGAGAGGCGCACAACAATATCGGCGTCGTGCGTCGCATCGAGGGGGATTGGGAGCAAGCCGAAGCGGCTTTCCAGCGGGCGGCGGCGCTGTTCCAGGAGGCCGGTGACCCGGTGCGCGAGGGCCAGGTGCTGGGCAACCTGGGCGATCTGTATGCTTTCCGGGGAGAGGGCGAGGAGGCCGGGCGTTATTACAGCGATGCTGCCGAGATGATGGCCCAAGCGGGCGACGGGGAGAAGCAGGGGCAGCTCCTGCGCGCGTTGAGCCTGCTGCGCCTGCGGCAGCGACGCATCCTCGAGGCGATTTTGCTGATGCGCCAGAGCCTGGACGTGCGCCCAAGGCTAAGCCTGCCGCAGCGTCTCTTCCGCGGGCTGATCAACCTGATGCTGTTCGTGATGGGTCGCTCCTAAATGGGCCGAGGCGCCGGCCGCACCATCGCTGTGCTCTTTCTGCTTGGCGGCCTGGGCTTGCTGCTCTTTGTCGCCGGTCTGCAAACGGGACAGCGGCGCGCGGTCGCGCCGGAGGCGCAAACGGCTGTGGCGACAGTGCAGCCTACGACGCCCGCGCCCGCGACGGCGAGCAGCATGGCGCCGACGCGGGCGCTGGAGGGCGCGGGGGACCTACCTCTTGGTTATTTGGACCGCTTTGGCGTCACCGGCCACGTAGACGACGTGGAGATCGCCGCCGCCGCCGGTTTGCCGTTCGGGAGCTATGCGACGTGGTGGCTGCAAGCAGAGCCTGCCCGGCCGCAAGGCGCCTTCTTCTGGCAGATGATCCGTATCCGCGAAGCGGGGCCGGTGCCGGCGTGGGCAGATATCGACGCGGCGCTGGCGGGGGCGCCGGGCTCCGTCTGGCTCATCGGCAACGAGCCGGACAACATCTACCAGGACAACGTCCGCCCAGAGCGCTACGCCGAGATCTATCACGACCTCTATGCTTACATCAAAGAGCGCGATCCCGCGGCGCTGGTGGCGATCGGCGGCGTCTCGCAGCCCACGCCGCTGCGCCGCGCCTATCTGGATATCGTGCTTGACAGCTACCAGGAGCGGTATGGTGCGCCCATGCCGGTCGACGTGTGGAACGTGCATGCGTTTATCTTGCGCGAGGAGCGCGACAGTTGGGGGGTCGATATCCCGCCGGGCATGGACGATACGTTGGCCATTCCCTATGAGATTGAAGACCACCTGGACATGGGTCTCTTCCGGCAACTGCTCATCGAGTTTCGCGCTTGGATGGCGGCCCGGGGTTACGGCGAGCGGCCGCTACTCGTCTCGGAATACGGCTTTCTGATGCCCTACGAATACGGCTTTAGTGAGGCGGAAGTCGCCGCGTTTATGGCGGCGTCGTTCGATTTCTTCCGCACGGCGCGCAACGAGACGGGCTTCGCGGCGGACGACAACCGGCTGGTGCAGTGGTGGCTGTGGTTCATCGTCGGCTCGGCGGAAGACGAGGAGTGGCGATCGACATTCCTCCTCGACTACGAGCAGGAACGGCTGACGGCGCTGGGCGAGGCATACGCCGCGTATGTACGGGACCATGAGCCTAATTAGGCCGGCCCTGACCCTGCGGGAGAAGCTCGCTTACGGGCTGGGTGACTGGGGAACGTCGGCGGCGACGACCGTCCGCAACGTGTTCTGGTTCTTTTTTCTGACGAGCGTGGTCGGGATGGATGCGGCCCTGGCGGGCTCGATCTTTTTGATCGGGCGCATCTGGGATGCGATCAACGACCCGCTCATCGGCATGCTCAGCGACCGGGTCAGGACGCGCTGGGGGCGGCGCCGGCCGTTCCTGCTTTTCGGCGCGATCCCCTTCGGTATCGCCTTCGTCCTCCTGTTCCTCGTGCCGCCGTGGGAATCGTCGCTGGCGCTTGCCGCCTATTATGTGCTCGCCTTCCTGCTGTTCGATTCGCTCTATACGGTTATCAACGTGCCCTACTCGGCGTTGATGCCGGAGTTAACTGAAGATTACGACGAGCGCAGCAGCCTGGCGGGCTGGCGGATTACCTTCTCGATTCTGGCCGCGCTCGTCACGGGCGGGCTGTTCAAGTATCTGGCCGAGGAGGTGTTCGCCGGCTGGCTGGGGGGCGGCTTGATGGCCCTGCGAACCGGCTACGCGCTGTCGGCGGTGGTGTGGGGCCTGATAATTGCACTGCCCTATTTTGTGGTTTTCAGCGCGTTCCGCGAGACGGAACGGCCGCCGGCGAGCGGCCACCTCGACCCCTTACTCACCTTCCGCCAGGTATTTGCGAACCGGCCGTTCCGGCTGGCAGCGCTCATTTACCTGCTCACGTTCACGACGGTCGACATCGTCCTCGTCGTCTTCATCCGCTTCCTGATCGATTACGTACGCGTTGAGCCCGGGTTCGACAACCTGCTACTGGCGACGGTGCTGGGGCTGGCGCTGGTGACCATGCCGCTGACGGTTGCTATCATGCGCCATTTGGGCAAGCGGCGGGCCTACATGGTGAGTATGGCCTTTCTGGCCGTCGTCCTGGCGATTATGAGCCAGGTGCCGCCGGGCGGGCAGACCCAGGTGTTCATCGCCGGCATTTTTGCCGGGTTGGGCTATGGCGCGGCGAATACGCTGCCCTGGGCGATCGTCGCCGACGTCATCGAGGCCGACGAGCTGCGCAGCGGGCAGCGGCGCGAGGGAGTTTATTACGGCTACCTGGTGTTTTTCCGCAAGCTAGCAGCCGGCATAGCGATCTTCGTCGTGGGGCAGGTGCTGGATGCGGCGGGTTATGTGAGCAGCGTCGCGGGCAGCGCCTTTATCCCGCAGCCGCCGGAGGCGCTACTGGCGATGCGCTTCTTTGTCGGCTTCGTGCCGCCGGTGATGCTGATGCTGGCCATCGTCGTGGCCTGGCGCTACCCGCTGGACCGGGAGCGGTATAACGAGATCCGGCGGCAGTTGCAGGAGCGACGCGAAGCGGGATGATGACCGCGGTGCAGTTATTCGCCGTGGAAGCGGGCGGGCCGCGGCAACTGAGCCCGGCGGTGGCGCCGACGGGGATCCACGACCTGCCGGCCGGGTTACCGTACGGCGTGTACACGGCGATGCGCACCTTTGAGCATAACCGCTTTCTGGAGCTTGCCGCGCACCTCGATCGCCTGGAGCAGTCGGCGGCGCTGTTGGGCTGGTCGTATAGGCTCGACCGGCAGCGGCTGCGACGGGCGCTGCACACTGTCTGTTCAGCCTATCCGGGAGCGGACGCGCGGGTGCGCATCGATATCCTGGCAGGCCCGGCGACGTTGCTCGGCAGCACGAGCCGGGAGCTCATTACTCTGGCGCCGTTTACGCCGCTACCGGTGCACCTCTATCGGGAGGGCGTGCGGGTAGCGCTGGCACCAGCGCTGCAGCGCAAGGCACCCCTCGTCAAACATGCCGATTTTGTCTTGGAGCGGAGCGCATACCCGCTGGGCGAGCCGGACGCGTACGAATATCTGCTTCTCGACGACGGCCGGATCCTCGAAGGCAGCAGCAGCAACTTCTACGGCGTGTTCGACGGGGAGTTATGGACGGCAGGCGACGGCGTGCTGGCGGGCATCGCGCGGCAGATCGTGCTGCGCCTGGCGGCGGAGCTGGTCATTCCGTTGCGGCTGGAAGCAGTCCCGCTGGCCGCAGTGCCGGAGCTAGCCGAGGCATTTCTCACCAGCGCGTCGCGCGGCGTGTTGCCGGTGGTGGCTATCGGCGACGAGCCCGTCGGTCCGGCGAGACCGGGCGCGGTGACGCGGCGGCTGAGCGCGGCGTACGACGACTACGTCGAGCGGGCGATCGAGCCGGCACTATAGAGGCGCCGGTCGCCATCACGACCTCCTCGTTGCGCCGCCACTTGTTCGTCCATTTCCTTGAAGATACAGTAGGCGGCACGGGAGCTAGTGACGACATGACGGCAACAGAACGGTTGATGCGTTGTGGGCCGATGACCACGTGGAGGTAAGGATGTTACAACCCGGTGAGATGGCGCCTGATTTCGAACTGGTAGGGAGCAGTGGCGAGACGGTACGGCTGTCGGATTTTCGCGGGCAGCGGGTGATCCTCTTCTTCTATCCCAAGGCGAAGACGCCGGGCTGCACGCGGCAGGCGTGCGGCTTCCGCGATCGCTGGGAGGTGATTAATAGCGCCGGGGCGACGGTTCTGGGAATCAGCCCAGACGAGCCGGAGACGCTGCGGCGCTGGAAGGCGGAAGAGAAGTTCCCCTACGAGTTGCTGTCGGATCCCGATCATGCGGTCGCCGACCAGTATGGCGTGTGGGGAGAGAAGAAGAGCTTCGGGCGCACGTACGAAGGTATCATTCGTAGCCACTTTGTCGTCAACGAGGAAGGGCGGCTGGCCGATGTGCAGTTTAACGTCAGCCCGGACGATAGCGTGGAGCGAGGGGTAGCGGCGGTCGGTTAGCGCTCGACGGAGAGGGGGAGGCGCAAGATGCGGTCCGGCGGCGTGGCGCCGCCGGGGAGCGTCACGGGCAGGCGGGCGTTGGCGTCGCCGGGGGGATAAAAGCCAACAGCAAGCTCGTAGGCGCCGGGTGGCACGCCGGCGAGCGAGAGAAGCAGCGTATCGGCGACGATTTCACTGGCCGCCCATTGGCTGGTCGGGTAGCTGTTGGCCTGAGGCAGGCTGTCGACCTGGACGGTGCTGCCGTCGCCGCGCGTGACAATCTGCCCGGCCGTGTCGAGCAGCTGCACGAACCGCACGACGCTGGCGCGGCTCGTGCCCAGCGCCTCCCAATAGAAGGTGACAGCTACTGACTCGGGCTCCGGGTAGGTCAGGCGATAGCCGCGCAGGGCGGCGACGTTGCCAAACTGGGCCGCGGTGGGAAGCAGATCGGGCGGCAAGGTGACCTGCGCTGTGATAGGCGAAACCTGCAGCGTAGTGGCTGTCCAGTCGAGCTCGCCGAGGCGGTGCACCAGCCGGGTCTCGCCGAGGCCGTCGTAAAGCTGGACGGCGAGGGTATAGGGGGCGGCATCCGGGAGTTGTGCCGGCAGCGGCAGGGCGAGTCGATCGTCTGTCCAGGCAGCGGCCGGCCAGGTGATGCTGGGCTGGAAGCCATAGCCGGGCTGCAGATCGCACTGGGCCAGGAGACGGCCGAACGCGTCGTGGAGACGAAGCGAGGCCACGAGGTTGGCTGCCAGCGGCTGGGCGGTGTACCAGGCGAGGGAGAGACGCAGGGAGGAGGCTGGCGGGTCGTCTGTGGGCGCGCAG
>JAVVFG010000215.1:0-7355 GCA_032260445.1 Anaerolineae bacterium
GACTGCAACAGGCGAAAATCGAGGGCAAACTTGTGCAGCGAGGCGGCGCTACCGGCCAGCACCTGCATGGTGCGCAGATCTTGCTGCCGGGTGTAGGTCTGCGTGGCGATGGGATAGTAGGGCAGCCCAAGCTGAGCCATCACATCGGCTTCAAGCGCGGCGACGGCGTCTTCATCGCCCGGCAGCAGCTCGGCAAAACTGGCCTGGGTGCCGACGGCGCCCTTCAGCCCTTTGCCGCGCAGCGAGGCGAGGAGTGTCCGGGTCGCTTCCAGGTTGGCAAGCAGGTCCTGGGCATAGACGGCAAAGCGGTAACCGAGGGTAGTGGGTTCGGCCGGTTGGATGTGCGTGAAAGCCATGACCGGTACGCCGGCATGGGCCTCAACGCGATCTGCGAGTAACGACAGCAAGCCTTCGAGACGCATGATGAGGAGCTGCGTTGCCGCGCGGAGGCGCAACACATCGACGTTGTCCGTGATGTCAGCACTGGTAGCACCCCAGTGGATGATGCCGCCGGCCGTGGGGCATTGCTCGGCAAAGGCGCGCAGCTCGGCCATCACGTCGTGCCGCGTTTCTCGCTCTAGAGCCTCGGACCGGGCTACGTCGACGTCGTCCATGTGGCGGCGTAGCTCCTCGACCTGTTCTTCAGTGACGAGCCCGGCACGTTGCTGGGCAGCTGCCAACGCCACCCAGACCTGGCGCATCAAGCGTCGTTTGTGCTCCTCCGACCAAAGCTCGCGCATCGCCGGGCTGCCGTAACGCCAGGTAAACGGAGATAAGTAAGTGTCGTGCCCAAACAGAGGCTGTTCGAGGGAGCCGGTTGTCGAGGGGTCGCTGCCGCCGGGCGCCATGTCGCTCATCTGCGGCGGACGCTGTCACTGCCCGCCCTGCGGGTTCGGCGGTGGCCGCTCTTCCAATCGCGCTGCAGGGCGCGCGTCTCTTCGTGTACCCGCCGCTCCTCCTCGGCGATGCGCGCCAGGATCTCGGCGTTCCGCCGTATTTGCTCCTCCGTTAAGCAGATCTGATCTCGTGCCATGTTGTTACTCCTTCGCGCAGGGGCCTGACGACGATTCTGCGCGATTTACGCCCGGTCTAAGTGACGTCGCGACAAAACGGGCAGCGACGTCAGCGTGGAACCTGGTAGTTCGGCGCCTCCTTGGTGACCGTGATGCTGTGAGGGTGGCTCTCGCGCAGGCCAGCGTTGGTGATGCGTACAAAGCGTGACTTCGCGCGCAACTCGGCAAGACTGGCCGCGCCGACGTAACCCATGCCGGCGCGCACGCCGCCCATCATCTGGTAGATGATGTCGTAGAGCTTGCCGCGGTAGGGCACCTGTCCTTCTACCCCTTCGGGTACGAGCTTGTCGCGGTCAGGCCGGCTGCCATCCTGTCCGGTGCCGTAGCGATCGGCACCCTCGCCCTGCATCGCGCCGAGGCTGCCCATGCCGCGATAGATCTTGTAGCGCTTCCCTTCGTAGAGCAAGATATCGCCCGGACTTTCCTCGAGGCCGGCCAGCATCGAGCCGAGCATGACGGCATCGGCGCCAGCAGCGAGGGCTTTGACGATGTCGCCGCTGTACTTGATACCGCCGTCGGCGATGACCGGCACGTCGTGGCGGTGTGCCTCACGCGCACACTCCTGAATGGCGGTGATCTGCGGCATGCCGGCGCCGGAGATAACCCGCGTGGTGCAAATAGAGCCGGCGCCAATACCGACCTTAATCGCGTCGGCACCGGCGTCGATCAATGCGCAGGCTCCTTCGGCCGTGGCAACGTTCCCGGCGATGAGCGGCAGCTGCGGGTAGCGGCGCTTCGCCTCGCTGACGGTCGCGAGAACGCCAGCGCTATGACCATGTGCTGTATCAATAGCGACGACGTCGACCCCGGCGTCGACAAGGGCATCGAGGCGCGCCAGACCAGCCTCGCCGACACCGATCGCAGCGGCGGTGAGGAGGCTGCCGTTCTCGTCGGCGACCTGGAGGGGGAAGTCGAGCTTCTTGACGATATCCTTGACGGTGATCAGCCCTTTCAGCCTTCCCTCATCGTCGACGAGGGGCAGCTTCTCGATGCGGTGCTGGTGCAGGATATCTTTGGCCTCCTCGAGGGTGGTACCGACCGAGGCGGTGATCAGCCCATTGCTGGTCATGAAGTCGCGTACGAGCTGGGCTCCGGGCGTAACGAAGCGGATGTCGCGGTTGGTCAGAATGCCAACGAGGCGGTCGCCAGCCGTGGTGATCGGCACGCCAGAGATGTGGTAGCGGCTCATGATCGCTTCGGCTTCGGCGAGGGTCGCGTCCGGCCCGAGGGTGATTGGGTTGACGATCATCCCGGCCTCGGAACGCTTGACCTTGTCCACCTCCTCGGCCTGCTCGGCGATGGACAGGTTGCGATGGATAACGCCGATGCCGCCCAGCCGGGCGAGGCCAATGGCCATCTCGGCCTCGGTGACCGTATCCATTGCCGCCGAGAGAACGGGTATGTTGAGCGTCAGGTTGCCTGCCAGGCGGGTGCGCAGGTCCACCGCGCTGGGCAACACTTCGGAGTAGCCGGGTGCCAGCAAAACGTCATCAAACGTCAGGGCAACGGCCTCCAACCTTTCCTGTTGCGTCGATTCTGGAATCTTTTCCATAGGATCCCCTCCGCAGGGTAGCTGCTAATCGCGGCGAGGTTTCGGTTTGCGGACTCTGCGCCGCCTCCTCTGTTGCGAGCCTGGAAAGCCAGCCGGTAGCCGATCGTAAAGGGCAAGCAGGATGTAGATACCGGTGACCGCGATGGCAAGGGCCAGGACCATCGAATAGGTGACAAAACTATCGCCAAAGGCCGGTTGGTCGGGACGGAAGAGCTCGATCCAGGTCCGGCCGCCGCCCCACCAGATCAGGAACAGGGAAAAGAGGGTGCCTGGCTTCCAACGATCGCGGAAGCGATTGTTGAGCACGACCAGTAAGATGAAACCGGCGAACAACCAGATGGACTCATAGAGGAAAGTTGGGTGGAAGCGGGTGTCCGCGGGCAGGTCGCGAAACTGGGCGATGCGGAAGGCGGGATCAATCAGGATTCCCCACGGCTGATCGGTCGGCGGGCCATAGAGCTCCTGATTGATGAAGTTGCCCCAGCGGCCGATGGCCTGGGCCAACAGGAGGGCGGGACCGGCGACATCGGCGTAGTGCCAGAAGTTGAGCCGCTGGCGACGGATATACCAGACGCCGACAAGGGCCGCGCCGATAAAACCGCCGAGGATATTGGCGCCGCCCCGGCGGATGTTGATGACATCGAGGAGGGTCTGATACTGGGCACCGTTGCCGGCAATGATCTCCTGGATCACATACCAGAGGCGGGCGAAGATATAACCACTGACGACGACGATCAGGACGCCGGTGTAGAAAGTATCTTCGTCACCACCGCGGCGGTTGATTTCGCGCGCGGCCCACAAGACACCGAGGGCGATGCCGAGGGTGATGAGAATACCATACCAGTAGATGGGAAACCCGTCGCCAATGGGGATGGTAAAGGCGATGGGATCGGTCTGCAGTGAATCAAGCATATTTCCTCTTCGACGATCAACGGATGAAATAGTGTGTCGTTGCCCTAATCCATATATCCGAGGGCGCGGAGCTGCTGCAAGAGCCGCTCGTCGGCTTCAAGGTCAAGCGTAGCGCCTTCCGCCAGTGACGCGCGCTGCCGCTCCATGGCGCCGATCAGGCGCTGGATCAACTGGGCCATTTCTGCTGCTTCGGCCGGCCTCTCTGAGAGGCGGTCATCGAGCTCGGCAGGATCTGTATCAAGACTGAACAACTCATCGGGCTCACCATCGACCGTGATCAGCTTCTCGTCGCCGTTGACCAGCGCGCGGCGGACAGAGAGGCAGCGGTGGCGCTCGAGTAACGCGGGCTGGCGGCTTTCAATGGCGCGCACGAAATTGAGCGGGGGATAGACTTCGCTGAAGGCACGGCCGACTTCGGGGTCGCGCCCGCGCAGCGTTTCCAGAAGGGTCAGGCGGCGCACGTCGGCCACGTTGAGATTGGCAACGGTTTCCGGCAACCGGCCGGCAGCTTCGAGCATGGTGTGGAAGACGCGCCGCGTGCTCACAGGCGTCTGTTCGCGAGCGCCGGCCGGCACATGCTGGGGCCAGTGGAGGAGCAGCGGTACGTGGACGAGCTCCTGGTAGGCGACGAAAGCATGGCCCATGTAGCCGTGCTCGCCGAAGCTGTCGCCGTGGTCGCCGGTGATCACCGTGAGCGTGTTTTCGCGCTGGGCGCGCGTGCCGAGAAGGTTAAAGAGCGGGCCGAGGTAATCGTCCTGGTAGGCAACCTCGGCATCGTACAGGTCGCTCAACACCTGCGCTTCAAGCTCGGAAAGGGGTTCCGCCAGGGGAGCCTGCCAGCGATAGGCCTCGCGGTTCCAGCTACGCATGTAGCCACGAGCCTCGCGACTGCCGCGGAAGTAGGGCGCTACCTCGTCGATGAACGGCTGCGGCGGCGAAAAGGGCAGATGCGTCTCCATGAGGTTGATGAAGAGGAAGAGCGGCTGCCGCGGCGAGCGCTGCTCGCGCCGCTGTAGGAAGTTGACAATGTCGCGCGCGGAGCGCTCATTTTGCCCCTTGAAATTGGCGAAACGGGACCAGAGCGGCGTCAGCCAGGCATTGAGGGAGATCCTGAAGGCAAGATCGGAATGGCCGAAGAAGTTCTGGATGGGATAGGAGATGCGCCGCAGATATTGGGTGTACGTTTCGGCTAGCTGGTTTAAGGGCCAGGGTAAGGGCGACGAGCTATCGGGGACGCTGGGAATGGCGCCGCCGTAGTTGTAAAAACGATCAAAACCACGCTTGAAGCCATTGTTTAAGATGCCGACGAGGGGATTGTTGCAGAAAGCGACCGTCTCATAGCCGGCGGCGCGCAATACCTCGGCGAGGTGCGGCAGGTCGGGGGAAAGTACCATATTGGATTGCACGACCTGATGCGCCGTGGGGTAGCGGCCGGTAAACATCGAGGCATGGCTGGGGATCGTCCATTGCGCAGGAGCAATCGCCTGCTCGAAGAGCGTGCCACCGGCCGCCCAGCGATCGAGGTTAGGGGTCACGGCGCTTTCGTGACCGTAACAGCCTAAGCGGTCAGCTCGTTGCGTATCCAGGACGAGAAAGATGATGTCGGGACGTTCCATCCACATAACCTTACTGCAGTTCGAACCAATGCACCAGACCTTCGAGCAGTGCTTCCTGTGCCGGGCGCGGCAGCCCATCGAAAGGCGCTGCCAGCAGGAAAAGCAGCCCATCGTTGTCAGGGTTGTCGATGGCCACGGCGACCGGTTCGCCTGATTCTTCACTTTCCGGCCCGCGCAGCAGGACCGGGGTCAACGCCTCGTCCTCGGCAATACTGAGCCCGCTTAAGAGCGCTGCGGTCACCGGCTCGTCAAGCGGGATGATGGTCCCTACGTTGATGCCGGGGAGGAAAGGCGGATCAACGTCTTCTACTTCGAGGTCGGCAAGCTGCGCGAACTCAAGACCAGGCGACTCGAGAAACGCGGGGGTCGCGCCGGTAACAAGGAGGCGCCCGCCGGTGGCGAAGTAGAGGGTCAACAGGAAACTATCGTCCTCAAACTGATCGCTAGAGCGGAAGTCTCCAGAGGCCCAGACGACGAGATCGTAGCCAGCGAGGGTATCGGCATCGAGCGGGCCGTCATCGACCGCCGACCAGCGGTGGATGGTAAATTCACCCAAATCCTCCAGAAGCGAGGCGATTGTTTCAGCTCCAGTGCGGCCGTCTCCCTGAGCGTCGCCGTCGTCGTCGCTAAACACGAGGATAGAGGCGATGGCACTCTCGACAGGCGGCGGAGCACTGGTCTGCTCACCCTCCAGGTGCAGCGAGTAGCTGCCGGCGTTGCCGAAGAAGGCGCGGACGACGATGGTATAGGTCGCGCCAGCGGGGACGAAGAGGTCAGCCAAGGTCTCTGGCTCGCCGGCAAGCGCCTCGTCGACACCTTCAACCAGCTCGTAATCGTCGTCGTAGACCTGGAGGACGGCGTCAACGGTCTCACCAGTCTCAAGCGTGAGGGTGATGAGGGCGGGCCCGCCGGCGAACGTCCAGGCATGGGCTTCAGTAGGAGCGAGATCCCCTGTACGTGTCTGGCCGAGGGAGATCGTACCCATCGCCACGGCGTCGATGGCTTCGATGTAGGCGCCCAGGCCCGGTGCGCCCGCGGGCTCATCCGCACCGGGGGGCGCGAGCGTACGCTCTACTGGGCCAGTGAGATCTAGTTGTGTCTCGACGGTTTCGCCGTCGAGGTAGGTGGGGCAAAGGGCCAGCGTATCCTGCAGGAGACAATCGGCAAATGCCGTATCGCTGCCGACGCGGGCGTTTTCCAGGAGGCGCTCCGCCGCGGCGGACAGGCCCTCGCCGCTGGCGGCAAGGACGACGAGACTACCCTGTTCGCCGTCTTGCACGAGCTGGAACAGCGCCGTACCGGCCATCTCAATATTGCCGAGGGGCGACGCGATGCGCCGGATGAGATCCTCGCCGACCGGCTGGTCTTCGCCAGATAGAGATGACTCATCCACGAGGGGTGGATCGAATAGAAGGGAGATCCCGGCCGTGTCGAGCAGGCCGCTCACGTCGCCCGCCTGACTGTAAAGGCCAAGATAGAGAGCATCATGCCCGTCTTGCGGCTCGCTCCGCAGCGTGAGGTCCCGGCCGCTGGCAGCGAGCTGCTCCTCTAGCCGACCGGCGCTGCTGTAGGCACGCGGCCCGAGCGCGGGCGCGCCGAGGAAGACGAGGTCAACGGTCTGGTCGAAGGTATAGGGGAAGTCTGCCAGGACGTAATCGCGCGCCGGCTGGACGAGAAAATCGGCGATGTGGGCGATAAAGCGGGCATTGTCGTAGACGCGATTGTAGGGATCGGTCAGGAAGGTGAGGTCACCCAGGGCAAGCACACGGCCGGCGGCGCCGGTGGCTGCCAGAGCAAGCTCACCAGCGCGCTGTGTGTGCGAGGACCAGGTATTCGCGCCCGTCTGCAGGAGCGGCTGTGCGCCGGCGCCGACCTCAAGCGAGTGGCTGCCGTAAAAGACGACGCGCTCAAGCCCGGCCGTCAGCGTGTGTTCGGAAAAGGCAGTATCTTCTACAATGATGTTGCGGTAGTTGCCTTCGCTTTCGCCGGCCGTCGTGTTGTAGAGGTAATCGCCACGGAAGACGATGCCGAACTCGTTGGCCAGGCCATTAAGGGGCAGGTCATCGTTATTTATGTCAACTGAGAGGCCTAATTCGGTTTCCTGGAACTCGACGTGGAAGCGGGTGGGATCGCCGACGAGGAGCAGGTGTCCGCCGCGGGCGACGTAGGTGGAGACAGCGCGGATCTCCTCGCGACTGAAGT
>JAVVFG010000216.1:0-7330 GCA_032260445.1 Anaerolineae bacterium
TGAGCGAGCGCAGCGCGTGCAGTTTGTTATAAGCTTTGTCTTCGGATTGCTGCCGGACGGTGCACGTCTCCAGAACGATGACGTTGGCGTCTTCGGCACGGTCGGTCCCCTGGTAGCCGAGCTTCTCGAGCTCCGTGGCTACCCGCCGTGCGTCGGCATAATTCATCTGGCAACCCGTGATCCAGAAATGATACGTCTTATCAGCCATAATCCAGTCCGAAGTTGAAAGTTGTGAGGCGGAACGCTGCTAACTTCTGACTTCCAACTTCTCTTTTCTCACTACAAATAACGCTTCGGATAAGCGGAATCTGATTGTACCGGCCGCGATCTGGGGGGTCAAAAACTCTAACACTTCCTCAGGGGCACGAGTAAGCAGCACCCGCAGGCGCGTTAAGGTCGGCTCCGTCACCCCCATGCGCGCCGCCCACGGTCCAAAGGCCAGCCACTTCCAGTCGAGCGACTCCTGTTCCACGACGAACCCGGCAGCGAGGAACGCCTGGCGCCACTCGTAGATGCTCAGACAGCGCGCGTGGCTGGGATCGCGCAGCCGCTCGAGGGCGTTAATGTAACGCCCTGCTTCGTTCTGTATCCGCGCCTTCTTTCCGCTGCGCAGGCTGCCCGGCACGACGTTGTCGACGAGCAGCAACCGGCCGCCCGGCCGGAGGATGCGCTTCGCCTCGGCAAGAAACTCGTGCCTGTCGGGAAAGTGATGCGCTGCTAGCCGGCACGTGACCAGGTCGAAGTGATCCGCCGCAAAGGGCAGCGCCTCGGCAGCGGCGACCGCGGACGTCACGTTTGGCAGCCCTTTCTCGCCCGCCAGCGCCTGTGCCTTAGCCGCCATCGAACCCGTCACGTCCGTCGCCACCACGTGCGCGACATGCGGCGCGAACGCGTGCGCCGTATGGCCCGCGCCCGTGGCGACGTCGAGCACCTGCCACGTGGGCGCAGGCTGCAACAGGGTCACCAGCCTTCCCAGACTCTCAGGGTCGGCATGGACAGGGCTCGTGGCGTAGTCGCCGGCGCGGGCGCCAAACTGCGCCTGTACCTGTGCGCGGTTGCTGCTCATCGCCCAATCAGCCCAACGAAGCTAGACAACGTTGTACTCCTCGATCAGGCGCCCTTCGGCAAATCGTGCCAGATCGAGCATGGAAATGTCCAGAGACTGCGGCTCGCCCTGCAGAATTATCTCCGCGAGCAGCAGGCCCGCGCCCGGACCATGCATGAACCCATGACCGGAGAAGCCGGTGACAACGTAATAGCCCTCTACTTCGGGCACAGCCCCGATAATCGGGTGCGCGTCCGGCGTGACTTCGTACAGCCCAGCCCAGTGCGCCTGCAATCCGGCGCGCTCCAGCAGCGGCAGCCGGGCGATGGCGTGCTCCAGGTGCACCAGCTCCCACTCGGGATCGACGCTCTCGTCGAAACCGGCCGGCTCATCTGGATTGGACATCCCCGTCAGCAGCCCGTCGCCCTCGCGGTGGAAATAGAGGCTCTGCGCGAAGTCAATGACGAAAGGGAAGTCTGGCGCCAGCTCTGGCAGCGGTGTCGTCGTCAGCATCTGCCGCCGCACCGGAGTCACCGGCAACGGCACGCCTGCCAGCCGGCTCACCGAGTCGGCCCACGGCCCCGTCGCGTTGACGACGACGTCACAGGAGATCCGCCCGAGCGGCGTCTCCACCCCGGCGATGCGCCCGCCGCTGACGGCAATCCCCGTAACCGGCGCATCGGTAAAAGCGCGCACCCCTTCTCGCTGCCCGGCGCGAATATAGCCGGCAACCACGCCGTTCGGGTCGGCCAACCCATCGCCGCTGTGGTAGGTCGCCGCCAGCACGTCGTCCACCTCCAGCTGCGGCGCCATCCGCCGCACCTCCTCCCGGCTAAGCCACGCCGTCTCCACACCCAGCTTCCGCTGCATCGCGACGTTGTACCGGAACTTAGCGACATCCGTCTCGTTCGTCAGCAAAAACAGATAGCCCGGCCACTGCAAATCAATCGCCTGCCCCGTCTCCGCCTCGAACCGCTCCAGCATCGGCAGGCTCAACAAGCTAAGCTGCACGTTTATCGGCGTGCTGAACTGGTACCTGATGCCCCCGGCACATTTCCCGGTGGCTCCCTGCCCAAAGAATGATTGTTTCTCCAAAAGCACCACCTCCCCCTCCCCCTGCAACGCCAGGTGGTATGCGGTGCTCGCGCCCATCACCCCACCACCGATGACGACGACGTTCGCTCGTTGTGGCAAACTAACCATCTGCTTCCTTCTTTTCCCTCCTACCGGCCTCAATTGGCGCCACCCAGTTTGCGACTGGCGCGGCCACTATTGTAGCCTACTCGTGCGTGTTCACCCCACCCAAGCCACCATGATGCAGTCCGTTTGACCGAAGGGAAGCCACAACTGGTATGGCTCGCCGTCAATCTGGTGGCCCGGCGCCATGAGGCCGATGCCCCCAAGCGCGGACCAGGCAAGCCATGCACCATCCGGGCTCCAATCATAGGCCGGCAGAAGGAACCGTTCCGCGGCGCCGCGGACCACCTCCGGCGCCGCTTGCCCGGCAAGATCCAGCAGCCAGTATGCCTGCCGAGGTTGTTGACCCCAAACGGTAAGCGGGACCAGAAGCCATCGCTCAGTATCGACCTGCGGCACCAGATCGAAGCCCGCTGCCGCGTCGATCTCTGCGCGCACGACCGGTATGATCGGGCTAACGACACGCCAGGAAGAGGGTCGAGGTATTTCCAGAAGGTAGCTCTTATTCCGTGCCGTAGCCACTAGGAAAAGCGTATCCGGCACGTTCTTGCTGACGGTCAAAGAAGTGAAGACCACCGCGTCATCCCCCCCGATCGCGGCCATCGCGGTGCGGGCGTCGACGAGGACCGCAGACTGGCCGTCTAGGTCCTGGACCATGATACGCTCGAACTGCGGCTCGAACTGCGCATCTGGACGCCCGCGCAAGTAGGCGAATGTCGTGTCGTTGAGCCACACGGGCGAAGCACCTTGCGCCACCTCTCTCCACTGCTCGCCCCTGCCTCGCAGCGAGATTGTGTCAGTGCCCAGAAGAGCCATAGACGATGCGAGTTCGTAGTTACCGGCCGGAGACGCCTCTACCACGCCAGGCGTCTCTTCCCAGGTACAGCCGCCGGCACCGCATTCACGAAGGTCCAGCATGCCGACACGTGGCTCATCCGCGCTCTCCAGTCCAATCAACGCAACCGGCACCAGATCCCGGTGCTTTGCCAGCGGAATCCAGACCGTGTTGCCTCCCTCGCCGATTTGCTCGACCGGCTCGCCGGGCTGCTTGCGAAACAGCCTGAACCGCGGAACGTCATCATCGCCGTCCACGAAGCTGATTGCAGAAACGTAGTAGGTGTCCTCGCTCGCTACTACCATGGCGAATGCTGTCTCTGTGCCGAGGTCCAGCTCCTGTGTCCAGCTATCTTCACGCAGATCGTAACGCCACACTTCCTCGCCCTGTACGCCGCACACCGCCAGGAGATCGGCGTCGGGCAAGGCCAGCCCGGGCGGGCGGGGCGGCGGCTCGTACCGCTCCTGGGCAAAGGCAAGCAAGGGCGGGCCCATCGCTTCTTGCTCGCCGGGCCCCATAGGGGTGAAGAAGCTCCACCAATGCCCGAACGACGAAAAGTCGATCAG
Source organism: Anaerolineae bacterium (assembly GCA_032260445.1). GTDB lineage: Bacteria > Chloroflexota > Anaerolineae > Promineifilales > Promineifilaceae > JAAYYY01. The sequence continues at coordinate 3,644 of JAVVFG010000216.1, forward strand.
GGCCGCCTCGAGCTCGGCGACACTCGCTGGCTGCGCCCCGGCAACGGTTGGCGGCGCTGTCAGGAAGAAGGCAACGAGGGTGCGGATTTCAAGCGGCAGCGCCGTAGAGACTGGCGCCGGCGCCTTTATCTGCCACTTTTGCGACAGCGTCACAAAAAACTGATTGACATCCGTTACGGCCTCCAGCGCATCTATCGAGTCCGATGGCGGCAGCAGGGGCGGCGCAAGACCGAGCTGATTAAGCCGTTCCTGCTGCAGCGCCTGCCAGAACAACACCTGGTCGCAGCACTCCCATTTAGTCACCACGGGAACGAGAGCGCTCAGGAGATAGCGAGCATACGTGCTCCGTAAGGCGTTATAACCAGCATCGTTCTGTGGAATACCAATGAGTGAAGGGGCGGGTAAGTTGACTTCAGGGCCACTTTGTAGCATGTTCCTGCCATCGTCAAAGCGGAATACACTCTCTATGTCGGTGCCAAACGTGACGGTCAGCAACTGGTCCTCCGGACAGCCGGCTACCAGCAGGGCGCACATTGCGCCGACGTCGGCGGCTAGGTCCTTTGCCAGCTGCCGCACGACGGCGCCATCCCGCTGCGGAAAACGAAATTCAGCGACCGACGTGCGCACGGAACGCCGGGGTCCCCAGAACTCTGTCTCGGGCGGCGCCAGGAGCCAGCGGTTGCTGCCACGGCGAAAGACAAAGGTCTGCTTGAGCAGGGCAGGCTCCGCGGTCACACTGAGCCCTCCCGGCGTGTAGCGTTGCAGCAACTCCAGCTCGGCGGAGCGCAAGCCCGGGTCCAGCGTCAGCGATAGCTCCTCTGGTGCTCCCTCCGGCTCCAGCGCCAGCAGGCGGGCGATTGCCGTATAACCCCTACCCTCTTCGACGAGCGCCCGCTGTGTGTCGGCCCAGTTGTCCTCGCGCCCTGAGAGGACAGTGCGCAGCAGCTCCGGGTCATCGGTGGCGGCGGCGCGTTCCACGAGACTCTGGCTGAGGCGCACATCCTCCTCGAGCTGGCTAACACTGGCCTCTATCCGCTGCTCGGCAAGCCGCCAGAGATAGAAGCCGGCCGCAACGGTCGCAACGAGGGCCAGGAGGTACCAGCGCCAGCGCGGCGTATGGACCGGCCCCCGGCGCTTTTCCTCGCGCCAGCCTGGTGGCGGGCTGTCATCGTCGCTCGTATGCCACTCAAACCCCATCGCTGCTACCTCGGTGCCGGCTTTGTATTCACGAACACTGTGCTGCGGCTACCCGTGGAATAGCCGCAGCATCCGTCTGGCGTGAAAGCTTGCGCTCAAGGCTTACCGTAGAGATGCTGGTAGACGGCGTAGCCGGTGTAGATGCGCTGAATGTAGGATCTCGTCTCCCGGAAATCTACGGTTTCCAAATAGAGATCGGGATCGTCGCCGGCGCTGGCGTACCAGCGGGCCGCGTTACCTGGCCCGCCATTGTAGGCGGAGAGAGCAGCGTAGACGCTGCCGTCGAACGCCTTAAGCTGCTGCGACAGATAGAACGCGCCGAACTCGAGCCCAACGTAGGGCCGGTAGAGGTCCTCGTTGTCATAGTCAGGCCAGGACAACTGCCGTGCGATGTCGTCGCCCGTTCCTGGCATGACCTGGCTCAGCCCCTGAGCGCCAGCAAAGGAGGCCACAAAGCTTTCGAACAGGCTTTCCTGGCGAATTAAGGCAAACTGCAGGAGCGGATCGTAACCGTAGCGACCGGCCAGCGGCAGTACCAACTCCTGATAATAGACCGGATAGGAGAGCCGGCCGATCAGCCGCGGCGCCTCAAACACGCGCGTCTCCGTCAGGGCCAGCAAGCGTTCCGCTGCCAGAATGGAGGAGCGATAGAGTCCAAGATCGCGGAAGAAGAGCGCAAGCTGGTAGGTCGTCAGGGCATCGCCGGCGTAAGCGTCCCGTATGGCTTCCAGCTCGCGCCGCGCTTGTTCGTAAAGGCCGAGCTGCCACAGCTTCTGGCCGCGCACGAGGCGCGCATCATCGCGCAGGGCGGGCGTGAGGTTGCTCAGACTGGCACCTTCTTCCAGGCCAAGACGCTCAGCTAACCAGGCTTCAGCAGCGGCCATCTCGGCAGCTTCGTCTGCCTCCAGGTGCAGCTCCGGCAACGGGCTGAACGGCTCGCCGCCGGTCGCTACCTCCTGCACCCGGAGCGGATAATAACTCACGCCAGACATAGCGGTTGCGGTGATCTCATACGTCGCCCGCTCTTCTTCCGGCGCGGTGCGCAGCAACCAGATGATCGCCGCTGCGCCATAGTCAGCCGCCGGATAAGTGGCTGCCAGGCGCTGCCAAATGTCCATGGCGCGCGCGGTCTGTCCTTCCTGCCACTCACGTAATCCGGCACGGAACAGAGCGCGAGGCACCTGCTCGTGTGCCGGATACTCTTCGACGAGCGCCCAGTAAAGAGCGAGGGCTTCATCACGCGCGCCGCGCGCATCCTGCAATAGCGCCGCCTGCCAGGTGGCCTCTGCGGCCTCGGCAGTGGCTGGATAAGCGTCGCGCAGCTCGAGGTGGGTTGCCAGGGCAGCGTCAGCCATCCCCGCCCGCCCGTAAAACGCAGCCTTCTCAGCCAGTGCCCGCGGAGCATTTTCTCCTGCGCCCGTCGCGGCATAGCGGTCGAACTGCGCCAGAGCTGCCTCAGTGTTACCCATGGCTTCGTAACACCAGGCGAGATAGAGGTGAGCATCGGCCGCATAGTCCACGGGATTCGCGGCCAAGTACTCCTCGAAAGCGACGATGCCCGGCGAATAAGCGCCGGCGTAGTAGTCAACCAGTCCGCGCTGGTAGAGCGAGACGTCAACACCAGCCTCAACCAGCTCTACGAGTCCAAGGTAACTATGGTAAGCGCGCGGGTAGTTATTCGCGCCGAAGAGATAGCGATCATAGGCAGCTTGCTCTTGCCCAGCCAACATCAGCGCCTGCCCGGATCGGTAGGTCATCTCACCGCGCGTATTCTCGGTCACGGCCAGGTCGTGAATTGCCTCATACTGGGCGACGGCATTCTCGTACTGGCCTGCCTCCAAATAATAGTCGGCCAGCTTCTGGCGATTCTCGATTTCCGCAAGCCGGTGCGCGCCAGCCTGCAACGCGGCTTCATAGGCAGCGGCGGCTGCCGTCGTGTCGCCGGCCTGCAGTTCACAGCGCGCGATGAGCGGCTGCACGTAGGCCGCCATATCGGGGTTCGCTCCCAGATAAGCGCGGTAATTGGCGATCGCCTCCGGGCACTTGCCCTGTCCTTCCTGAGCCTCGGCAGTGAAGAAGAGGGCGGCGGCTCCGGGACCCGTTGCCAGTAATTGCGCGGTCTCTGTCACGGCGGCCTGGCTCTGCAGCCGTCCCGGTGCAGCCGGCGTCGCCCCTGCACCTGCCGCCGCCAGGGCTTGATAACGCTGCAGAATCTCCTCGGCATCGGGATAACGCTCTAGACGCAAGTAAGCCAGCGACAGGCTCCACAAGGCTTGACTTTGCTGTTCGCGCGTCAGGCTTCCCGGCTGGCTCAAGCCACCCTCGAAAACGGCGGCGGCTGAGGTGTAGTCTTCGTGGTGGAGGTACTGCTGGCCCAGCTCGAGCATTTCGCTCGGGGCCAACGTCGGCGTGGGTGACGGGGTGATCGTCGGGGGTGCGGTTGCCGTCGCTGTACCAGCGCGCGCAAGTTCGCGCAGTGGCGGCGCCACG
>JAVVFG010000217.1:0-7318 GCA_032260445.1 Anaerolineae bacterium
GCCGATGATCACGAAGGAATATGACCGGCAGGTAAAGTGCTGGCTCTATGTATAGAGAAGATGACGCCATGACAACAGAGGAAACAATCACCGCGACGCCTGAGCTCGAGCCGCAACCGGAGCCAGTGCTGGATGGCCAGCCACTGCTAAAGATTGACGATTTGCACGTGTGGTACGAGCTGAAGCGCTTTGGCTTTGGCCATGCGGGTTATGTGCGCGCCGTGGACGGCGTCAACTTCGAGCTGAGGCAGGGCGAGGCGATCGCCTGTGTGGGTGAAAGCGGCTGCGGCAAGTCGAGTCTCATGAAGGCCATCATGGGGCTGAACTGGCCCACGAAGGGTGACGTGATCTTTGATGATACATCGCTCAGTGCATCCAAGGGCGAGAACCTGCGTGCGTACCGGGCGAAAATTGGGTACATTCAGCAGGATCCGTTTGGTGCGCTGCCGCCGTTCATGACGATCGAGCGCATCCTGGAAGAGCCGATGGTTATTAACGGCATCAAAGATAAGGGTGAGCGGCTGCGGCGAATTCGCAAGATCCTCGAAGAGGTGAAGCTCACGCCGGTCGAGGAGGTGCTGCCCAAGTACCCGCATATGTTGAGTGGTGGGCAGCAACAGCGCGTGGTCATTGCGCGGGCGATGATCATGGAGCCGAAGCTGCTGGTGGCCGACGAGCCGGTTTCGATGCTTGATGCGTCGGTACGGGTGGAAATTCTGCGTCTGCTACGCAAACTACAAGAGTCGCACAATCTGGGTGTGATCTACATCACCCATGATCTTTCGACGGTTCGCTATTTCTCGGAGTATATCTTCGTGATGTATGCCGGTGAGATCGTCGAGTTCGCGCGGATGGAGGATCTCCTCCACGAGCCGAAGCATCCGTACACGCTGGCCTTGCTGGCTGCGTCCTCTGATCCCAACGCCGATAATGCTCTGGTGATGCGCGAGGTACCGAAGGGAGAGCCGCCCAGTCTGGTGAATCCGCCTTCGGGCTGCCGTTTTCACCCACGCTGCCCGGAGTTTATGCCCGGCGTTTGCGATGTAAAGGAACCGCCTGATTTTGAGACGGGGCCGATGCATCGGGTCAAATGCTGGCTCTATGAGTGAGTCTGATGGATCGTCCTATCCGTCTGATGGTTATCGGCTTGGTGGGTCTTGTGACCGGCGTGGTGCTGCCATTTCTGATGGTCATCCGCGTGATCGAACCTAGCTTCCTGTTAAGCTTCATCTCCTACGCCGCTTCCGTAGTTGGGATGTTCTTGGGGTTCTTGGGGGCGTTTTCCTACGCGCGAACCGAGCGTGCGAAGCGGCGGGATCCCTGGGACCAATAAATCCCTCCAGCCAGGGCGGAGCATGGCTCGTTTCCCAATGGCTACGGGGAGGAGCGCTCGTGGCGAATTAACGGGTGCCGATGTCATTTCACTTTTGCAGCCGCGCGCTAACTCCGATAGATTAGGGTGCCATGCGTGCCAGGCTCAGCCAGCCTCGCTGGCAGTGTGCCACCGTGATGAGAATCGAGCAGAAAGGGATCCGCAGCGTAGTCACCGCTTGTGGTAAGGGTTGGCTGGACGAGGACTTCAAGCGCCAAGGAAGAGGACAGTGGCCAAAGAGAGCAACGAAAAACTTCTTGAAGTGCGGGGATTGAAGACGCATTTCTTCACGGAAGATGGTGTTGTGCGCGCCGTGGACGGCGTTGATTTCTACGTCCGGCGCGGTGAGGTGTTGGGCATAGTGGGGGAGTCGGGCTGCGGCAAGAGCGTCACGTCGCTGTCGATCATGAAGCTGATTGCCCAGCCGGGAGAGATCGTGGAGGGTGAGATCATCTTTGATAACGAAGACCTGATGAAAAAGTCAGAGTCAGAGATGATTCACGTTCGTGGCAACCGCATCTCGATGATTTTCCAGCAGCCGACGAGCTGCCTGAATCCTGTCTTTCGTGTGGGTGACCAGCTCGTCGAGGTGCTGGAGATACACCAGGATATGGGCAAGGCTGCGGGCGAGAAGCGTGCTGTGGAGCTGTTGAGCATGGTCGGTATTCCGGAGCCGGCGGGACGGGCCCAGGCCTTCCCGCACGAGCTATCTGGCGGCATGGCGCAGCGCGTGATGATCGCCATGGCGCTGGCCTGTACGCCAGAGCTGCTCATTGCCGACGAGCCGACGACGGCGCTGGACGTGACGATCCAGGCGCAGATTCTTGATCTGATGCGCAATCTTGGCTCGAAGATGGAGACCGCGATTATCCTGATTACCCACGACCTGGGCGTTGTCGCCGAGATGTGCGACAGGGTGGACGTGATGTATGCGGGGCGCATTGTGGAAGAGGCTGACGTCTTCTCTCTGTTTCAGGAACCGAAGCATCCATATACGCAGGCGCTAATCGGGTCGACGCCGGTGCTTGGGGAGGCGGACAAGGAGCTGTACGCGATCCCCGGCTCGGTGCCGAACCTAGTCGATCTGCCGCCAGGCTGCAAGTTTGCGCCACGCTGCTTGCCGCGTGTGGAGTATGATCTGGAGATTTGCACGCAGCAGGAGCCGGCGCTGGTCGAAGTTGAGCGTAATCACATGGTGCGTTGCTGGCTCTATGAGTAGGCGCCGATAAGGAGCTCTTTATGGCAAGAGGAGAGTTTTCTCGATGAGCGAATATGGCAACCGCGAAGCGGGCGCTGTCGAGACTGCGCGAGAACCAGAACCACGCCGTGGCGAGAAGCAACGTGTGATGTTGGAGGTGAAGAACCTCGTCAAGTACTTTCCTGTGCGTTCAGGATTGCTGCAGCGCGTGCAGGCCTACGTCAAGGCGGTGGATGACGTCAGCTTCCACATTTACGAGGGGGAGACGTTTGGTCTCGTCGGCGAGTCGGGATGTGGCAAGACGACGGTTGGTCGCACGATTTTGCGCCTGGTGCCGCCGACTTCGGGTGGAGTTATCTTTGACGGCAAAGACGTCTTCAATTTGAATGCTAAGGAGCTGAAGCAGGCGCGGTCGGACATGCAGATCATATTCCAGGATCCATTCTCTTCGCTGGATCCGCGTCTGCCGGTGGGGGAGAGCATCGCGGAGGGACTGCGCGTACATACGCGCAAGAGCGGGCAGGAACGTTACGATGTCGTCGTTGAGATGTTGACGCGCGTTGGCATGCGCGCGGATCACGCCCGCCGTTACCCGCACGAGTTCTCGGGTGGGCAGCGGCAGCGTATTGGCATTGCGCGTGCTCTGGCCCTGCGCCCGAAGTTTATCGTGTGTGACGAGCCGGTTTCGGCGCTCGACGTGTCGATTCAGGCGCAGGTGCTGAATATTCTGCGCGAGCTGCAGCGAGACTTTGGGCTGACGTATTTGTTCATTGCGCATAACCTGAGCGTGGTGGAGCATTTTAGCGACCGGGTGGGGGTAATGTACCTGGGGAAGCTGGCAGAGGTGGCGGACCGGGATGAGCTGTATCGGAATCCGCTGCACCCGTATACGCAGGCGTTGATGTCGGCGATTCCGGTACCGGATCCGACGGCGACGCGGCAGCGGATTATTCTCGAAGGTGACGTACCCAGCCCGCTTAACCCGCCGTCTGGTTGCCGTTTCCACACGCGCTGCCCGTTGGCGTTCGACCGCTGTGTGGCCGAAGAGCCGCCATTGAAGGATTATGGTGACGGGCACTACGTCGCCTGCTGGCTGGTGGAGACGGGTGAGCCAGGAGCGAGCAAGGTTAACCCGGAGATTCCCTATGAGGAGCAGGGGATACACGTTATCTAAGCAGCGGGGATTGTGCGTTGCCGTGGATGAGAAGGCTTGCTGCAAGGCAGGCCTTTTTCCTTATAGCCATTCTCGGGTAGGGCTTCTATAATGGGAAGAGGCATGGCTAGATAACGTAGAAATGTCCGCCAGGGGCAACACCATGGGCCAGAAAAAGCAGATTCTAGTTGTCGACGATCACTTCGAGATGTTGGAGTTCTTGCGCTCGATGCTCACGATCGCCCACCCGGAGTATGAGGTGCTTGGCGTGCCTTCGGCCGAAGAGGGTTTTCTGGAGCTGCGGCGGACGCCGTTTGATCTGGTGATAACGGATGTCAGGCTGCCGGGGATCAGCGGCTTTGAGCTGGTCAAGCGGATCAGACAGCTTCGGCCTGAGACGCCGATTATCATGATCACGGCCTATTCTTCCGGGCAGGGCAAAGAAGAGGCGGAGCAGCTTGGCGTGTTCCGGTATTTCCAGAAGCCGCTGAATACGGATGCGTTGCTGGCGGCGGTGCAGAGCGCGCTCGGCGAGGGCGAGCCGGAACCGAGGGTGGCCGCTCTGCCCGCGAAACGACCGGAGGTGGCGCCGGGGCCGGGACTCGACGGCGCCGTGCGGGCGCGCTTGCGGACGCTGCGTGCTGATACGGGAGCCGCCCAGGTCGCGCTTGTCCGTCATGACGGGCGCATTGTCTTTCATCTGGCAGAACCGCCGGACGAGGAAGGGCTGCGGCTGGCACGCATTGCAGGGGCCGCGATGCGCACCAGCCTGGAGCTGGCCCAGCAGTTGCGCAATGATGACCCAGTGATGTTCCAGTACCAGGGCGGGAAGCGGTTTGATCTGTATACGGCGAACGTCGATTCGGACTACTTTCTGCTGCTGCTATTTGGAGTGCGGGAACGGCGCGGGCGGATTGGCACGATCTGGGTGTTCGCCCAGCGCGCGATCGGCGAGCTGAAGGAGATGCTGGCAGCGCTGCCGGCGGAGCCTGTGCGCGCGCAGGCGCAACCGGCGAAGCCGGAGCCGCAGCCACGACCGGCGCCACAGCCTAAGGAGGCGCCACCCGCGGCGCCGGTCGAGAAACCGCCGGTGCAACAGCCGCCAGTCCAGCAGCCGGTGGACGAGGAGACGCCAGCAGCGGTAGAGACGGCGCCCCCCGCGCCGCCGGAGCCGGCGTCTGAGCCGCCGGAAGAGGGCCAGGACGAAGGCGCGGAACCAGCCGGTGAGGCGGCGGGGATATCGAGTGAGGAGCTGGCCGAGCTTCTTCGCAGTGTCGACGAGGCGGGTACGGAGGACGTCGATTTGGACGCCTTCTGGGAGCAAGCGTGGGGCGACGAGGAGCCGGTCATCGGGGATGGGTTGTCCTTTGACGAGGCGGTAGCGCGAGGGCTGGTGCCGCCGCGCTTGAAGGGCGACGACAGTTAGGCGATTAACGTTTCCAGGTAGCCGATCGTCGCCGCGGCGACGTTGACCCCGGTTGTTTGCTCGATACCCTGCAGGCCAGGCGAGGAGTTGACCTCGAGGAGGAGCGGCCCGCGTCTGGAAGGGATGATGTCGACCCCGGCGACGCCGAGGCCGTGCACGGCGGCGGCGCTAACGGCGAGGGTGGCGATTTCAATGCTAGGCTGGAGCGGCTGTGAGCGGGCGCCGCGGTGGATGTTGGCGCGAAATTCGCCGGCCGGCGCCTCGCGCTGCATGGCTGCGACGCAACGCCCGCCGACGACGAGCAGCCGCCAGTCGCGCCCTTCGGCTTCGGCGACGAACTCTTGAATGAGGACTTCGTGGACGTCGTAGCGTTGCAATACGTTCAGGACGGCGCGTGCAGTGGGCATGTCATGGGCGAGGATCACGCCGCGTCCCTGGGTCCCCTGCAATAGCTTGATCACCAGCGGTGGGCCGCCTACTTCTCTGGCAGCTCTGGCGAGCTCGGCTTGCCGGGCGATAGGGACGGTGCGCGGCACGGGGAGATGGGCTGCGTCCATCAACTGCCAGCTGCGACGTTTGTCGCGTGAGCTGAGGATGCCATCGGCCGCCGCGGTGGTGACGATTCCTTGGCGCTCCAGGTGCTGGACGACGGCGACGCCGTAGGTGGTGATCGAGGCGCCGATGCGGGGGATCATGGCGTCGAAGGCAAGGGGTAGCGGGCGGCGTGGTCCGCGCAGGGGCAGAATGCCAATGTTCTGCGCAAGCTGCAGGGTGTCGATCACCGAGATGTCATGACCACACGTGCGCCCGGCTTCTCCCAACCGCCGTGTGCTGTACAGAGTGGCGCTGCGCGAAAGAATGGCGATGTGCATGGGCGTCGCGGACTGCAGTCTCTGCTCCCACGGGAAATGTCGCTACGGCAGTGAATAAGGCAATGATATAGAAGTCACCGGTGCCGGGCAAACCCGCCGTTTGGTTGTGGCTGTGGTTGCAGTTAGAATCCAGGACTATTGTGCATGCGGAGTTCATTTGCCGATGAGTGACGTGGAAACGTACGTGATCGTGCCGACCTACAATGAGGCCGATAACCTTGACGAGCTGGTTTCGGATTTGCTGGCGCTGCCGGTGACCCTCGGCGTGATCGTCGTGGACGATAACTCGCCGGATGGCACGGGGAAGATGGCGGAGCAGTGGGCGGCGGGACATCCTGAACGCGTCTATGCCATCCACCGGCCGGCGAAGCTGGGGCTGGGGACGGCGTATATCGCCGGGTTCCGCAAGGCGCTGGAATTGGACGCGGGCATGATCATGACCATGGACGCCGATTTTTCGCACCATCCGCGCTATATCCCGGCGATGATCGCCAGGGCATGGGAGAACCATCTGGTAATCGGCTCGCGCTACGAACCGGGTGGGGGCACGCGCCACTGTACGTGGAAGCGGGTGGCCATGAGCCGGGGCGCGAACCTGTTTGCGCGGACGCTGCTGGGGCTGGAGGCGAAGGATGTGACGGCCGGTTTTCGCCTCTATCGTCGCGAGGTCCTGGAGTCGATTCCCCTCGACGAGATCTTCTCCAATGGCTATTCGTTTCTCGTGGAGATGCTGTTTATGTGCCAGCGGCGCGGCTGGTCTGTTGGCGAGGTGCCGATCGTTTTTGAGGACCGCCGCAAGGGGCAGACGAAGATTTCGCGACAGGAGATCTACCGTGCGGTCTATACCGTTTTGCGCCTGTTCGTGCGTCGTGTACGCGGCGGTGAGCCAAGGCGGCCCAGGGTACCTGTAGCCAATCCATAGAGGGGGTCTAGCGCTACCGTGCGCGGTTTGGCCGCTTCGCGCGGCGTTTTGCCTCACTCCGGTCGTTCGAGTGGGAGTAATGGCCCCTTGGCGATTTGCGGTGGCAATCCGTATACTACGGTCGCCAGCGCGTCGTAGCCGGAGTTTCTGGCAGGAGACCAACAAGTAGATAGATGACAACCCGCCGTCTGTTTGAGGCGCTCTTTGCCCTTGCTCTCTTCGTCGTCGCCGTACGCAAGACGGTCGATCCTGATCTGTGGTGGCACCTGCGCACGGGGGAATATATCCTGAATAATGGCCTGCCGCGCACGGACGTCTTTAGCTTTACGGTGCCGGACCATCGCTGGATCACGCATGAGTGGCTTTCGCAGGTTG
>JAVVFG010000218.1:0-7308 GCA_032260445.1 Anaerolineae bacterium
CCCGCAGGGCGGTGCGATCCCACCGGAGCGGCTCAAAGAGATCGAACGCCTCATTCCGGCGACGATCGAGGACGTGCAGCAGGTCCGGCTCGACGATGCGCGCAGCGACGGCAGCATCGAGGTATTCGATCCTGCCCCGGCGTACATCGAGCTACTGCAGCGGCTCGTCGATTTGCAGCCGCTGAAAGACGCCGGCTACCGTGTCCTGGTCGACTGCATGTGGGGTAACGGCGCTGGCTGGTTCCCGCGCCTGCTCGGCGGCAGCAAGACGGAGATTTTTGAGGTACATAACGAGCACAACCCGCTGTTCCCCTTCATGACGCGCCCAGAACCGATCCCGCCGAACGTGGACCACGGGCTCAGTTTTGTCAACAAAGTCAATGCCGATGTGGCGATCATTAACGACGGCGATGCCGACCGGGTCGGCCTAGGTGACGAGAACGGCAATTTCATCGACCAGTTACGGGTCTATGGCCTCCTTGGCTATTATTTCCTCGACATTCGCGGCGAGCGGGGACCGATCGTCAAGACGATTTCGACGACCAAGATGCTGAACAAGCTCGCTGCGCTGTACGACGTGCCGGTCTACGAGACGGGCGTCGGCTTCAAATACATCGCGCCGAAGATGATGGAAGTGGACGCGATGATCGGCGGTGAGGAGAGCGGCGGCTACGCCTTCCGCGGGCACGTGCCCGAGCGCGATGGCATCCTGGCCGGGCTGTACCTGCTGGACATGATGGTCAAGACGGGCAAGAAGCCGTCGCAGCTACTCGACATGCTGTTTGAGAAGGTGGGTCCCCACTACTACAAGCGTGTCGATAGCACCTTTGACCAGGCGCGCAAAGAGGAGATCCTGAAGAACGTCTCGACCGCCCGGCCCGAGACGCTGGGCGGCCTCAAAGTAGAGGAAATTGGGACGATTGACGGGCACCAGTTCATCATGGAAGACGGCGGCTGGCTACTGATCCGCTTCAGTGGCACGGAGCCGATCATCCGTGTTTATGGCGAGACGACGCACGAGGAGAAGCTGGACGACATCCTGGAAGATGGGATGCGGCTGGCCGGCTTACGTTAGGCGGCACGAGGGTCTGCTCGCCAGGACCAGCATGGCTAAGTCGAAGTTCTCGCTCAGACAGCATCATGACGTGTTCGCCGCACTCGCCGGCGAGATCGACCAGAAGACATTGGCCATCTGGGCGTCTGACTGTGCGGAGCGGGTGCTGCCCTACTTTGAGGAGACCCACAGCGAGGACCGCCGGCCGCGCCACGCAATCGAGACCCTGCAGACGTGGATCGACAGCGGCGAGTTCAAGATGGCGGTGATTCGTGGCGCCTCGCTGGCCGCGCACGCGGCGGCGCGCGAGGTTGGTGAGGATAATGCGGCACGTTCAGCGGCCCGGGCAACCGGCCAAGCCGTGGCGACAGCCCACGTGCCCGGTCATTCTATCGGGGCCGCGACCTATGCCTTGCAGGCAATTCATCGCGCCACCAATCCGGCGCGGGCAGATGGCGCCGTGGCCCAGGAACGCGAGTGGCAGATCCGGCGCCTGCTTGAGCTGAGAGGAGACCCGCGGCCAGCCAACGAACCTAGTGAGGAAAACGCACAACAGGGGCAAACTATGACCGAACTCGCTTTCCAGGATTATTACGACGAGACTGTGGCCCATTGCTACGGCTGCGGGCGCCTCAACGAACAGGGCCTGCAGATCCGCAGCTTCTGGGAAGGCGAGGAAGCGGTAACGCACTTCACGCCGCGTCCCTACCATACGGCGATCCCGGGCTACGTCTATGGCGGCCTTATTGCCTCGCTCATCGACTGCCACAGCACCGGCACGGCCGCAGCCGCCGCCTACCGCGCCGAAGGGCGCGAGATGGACAGCGAGCCGCCGCTGCGCTTCGTCACCGCCTCGCTGCACGTCGATTACCTGCGCCCGACGCCGATTGATACCACGCTGACCGTGCGCGCCCACGTGGAAGAAGTGAAAGGGCGGAAGGTCGTCGTGACCTCGACGCTCTACGCGGGCGACCTGGCATGCGCGCGCGGCGAAGCGGTGTGCGTACAGATGCCGGAGCAGTGGTTGGACGATAACAGCGCCGCTTTACTCTAATCGGGACGCGATGCTGGTCGATACGCATTGCCACCTGGACTTTGACCGCTTTGACGGCGACCGCGACGCGGTCGTGGCGCGCGCCGCGGCGGCGGGGGTCACGCGTGTCATCGTCCCCTCCCTCGACCTGGAGAACGCCGGCGCCGTGCTACGGCTGGCAGAGCGGTACGACGCGATTTACGCCGCAGTGGGCGTGCACCCGAACAGCGCGTCGGGGTGGCAGCCGGCGTGGCTGGACGCGATCCGCACGCTGGCGCGGCACGATAAGGTGGTGGCTATCGGCGAGATTGGCCTGGATTACTACTGGGATCGCACGCCCATCGCCACGCAGCACGCGGCTTTTGCCGCCCAACTGGCGCTCGCGGCGGAGCTGGAGCTACCGGTAATCGTGCACAACCGCGAGGCCAGTGAAGATGTGCTACGCCTACTAGCTGAATCGCCGCTGGCGGGCCGGGCAGAACCCGGCGTCCTTCATTCGTTTTCCGCGCCACTGGCCGTGGCCGAAGAAGCGCTCGCGGCCGGGTATTATCTGGGCTTTACGGGACCGCTGACCTTTCCGAAGGCGGGCGAGCTGCGCGCGATTGCCGCGGCGACGCCGCCTGAACGGCTGCTGGTGGAGACGGATGCGCCGTTCCTGGCGCCGCAGGCACACCGCGGCAAGCGCAACGAGCCGGCCTACGTCGCCCTGGTCGCGGAGCAGCTGGCGGCGCTGCATGGGAAGAGGGCGGAGGAGATGGCGGCGCAGACGACAGCCAACGCGCGGCGGCTGTTTGGGCCGGCGCTGTAGGGCCAGACGATGAGCGCGGCGGTCTCCGTGGTCATCGTGAGCTGGAACGTGCGCGACCTGTTGCGCAGCTGCCTCACCTCGCTCGCGGCGCAGCGCGATGCGCTCTCGCTCCAGGTGATCGTCGTGGACAGCGCGTCTGGTGACGGGACGGCAGAGATGGTCGCGGCGGAGTTCCCCTGGGTCGAGCTGGTGGCCTGTCCGGAGAACATCGGTTTCCCGGCGGGCAATAATCTCGGCTTCGCGCTGGCCACCCATCCCTATCTCTTCCTGCTCAACCCGGACACGGAAGTTGCTGGCGATGCGATCGATACACTTGTCGCCTTCCTGGAGGCGAATCGGGACGTGGGGGTCGTGGGGCCGCAGTTACTCAACGCGGATGGCTCGGTGCAGTCGTCGCGACGGCGCTTTCCGACGCTGGCGACGGGCTTCTTCGAGAGCACCTGGCTGGAGGCAGTGGCGCCACGGCGCGTGCTCGACGACTACACTATGCGCGACCGGGGTGACGACCAGCAGAGCGACGTCGACTGGCTGATGGGCGCGGCGCTGATGGCTCGCCGTGAGGTGGTGGATCAGGTGGGCGGGCTGGACCCTGGTTACTTTATGTACTCGGAGGAGCTGGACTGGTGCCGGCGCATCCGGGATGCCGGCTGGCGCATCGTGTACGTTCCAGAAGCGCAGATTGTGCACCACGCGGGCAAGAGCAGCGAGCAGGCGGTGACGGCGCGCCACATCAACTTTCAGCGAGCCAAGCTGCGCTATTTCCGCAAGTACCACGGCCGGCTGGCGGCGACGCTGCTGCGTCTCTTCCTCCTCGCGAGTTACCTGGCGCAGATTGGGCTGGAAGGGGCGAAGGGGATCGTGGGGCACAAGCGGGCGCTGCGCTGGCAGCGCGTGGCTTCGTACTGGGAGGTGGTGCAGTCTGGTTTGCCGCCGGCCGATGGCAAGCCGTAATCCAGGGACGATAAGATGCGTATTGGGCTGATTACAGGCGAGTATCCGCCGATGCAGGGCGGCGTGGGCGCGTTCACCTACGAGCTGGCGCGCCAGCTGCACGCGCTGGGCCATGAGGTGCACGTGTTCACCAGCCGCGCCGCGCGCCCGTCGCCGCCAGAGGGCGTTCGCGTCTCGTGGCGCACGCTGAACGAGCCGGTGGAGGTACCGTACGGCTGGCTCTACCCGCGCGCGCGGCGCTGGGGCTGGGGCGATATGGGCACGATCGCCGACATCGCCCTGCGCTACGAGCTGGAGGTCGTGAATATCCAGTACCAGGCAGCGGCCTACAACATGCGCAGCGCGGCGATCAACCTGGCGCCGTGGCGCCTGCGCGGTCTGACAACGGTGGTTACGACTTTTCACGACCTGCGCGTGCCTTATCTCTTTCCGCGGGCGGGTGGCCTGCGCACGGCAGCCGTCCGCCAGCTCGCTCGCGGCAGCCATGGGGTCATCGTCACCAACCGGCCCGATTACGAGCAGGTGCTCGCCTGGGGCATGGACGCCGCCACCGTGCGCCGGATCCCCATCGGCAGCAACATTGCCAGACGCGACGTGTCGCCGGACATCCTCGCCACTGTGCGCCGCCAGCTCGGCCTGCGCCCCATCGACCAGCTCGCCGGCTACTTCGGCTTTCTCCACGAGAGTAAGGGGGCGGACCTGCTGCTAGAGGCGCTGGCGGCGCTGCCGGAAACGGTGCATCTCGTGTTTATCGGCGGGCGGACGGGCGATAGCGACCGCGCCAACAATGAGGAATTCGTGGCGAAGCTGGATCGCCTCATCGCGGAGCTCGACCTAACAGAGCGTGTACACTGGACAGGCTTTGTCGAGGACGCCGAGGTGTCGGCGTTTCTGCAGGCGAGTGATGTCGTCGTGCTGCCGTATCGCGACGGGATCTCGCTGCGGCGCGGGACGTTGATGGCGGCGCTGGCGCACGGGCGGCCGGTGCTGTCGACGCTGCCGGAGGAGCCGGTGGCCGAGCTGGGGCACGGGGAGAGCGTATGGCTCGTGCCGGCGGGGGATAGTGAGGCGCTGGCAACCGCTTTGGAGCGGCTGCTGGCGGATGGGGCGCTGCGCGCGCAGCTGGGGGCGGCTGCCGGGGAAACGGCAGAGATGTTTTCGTGGGAGCGGATTGCGGCGGAGACGGCCGCTTTCTTCAGCGCTCTGCGCACCGCGTAACAGACCGCGGGCATCCAGGCGATTGACCAAACCCTAAGCGCCAGTCGTTACGCCGGCAGCGATGCTGCGTTATTCTTCGAGGCGCACACTGCCTGGCGGGAGCGATTTACAAAATCGCTGTACAGGGTCGCTGCGCAGGCGGTCATGGGGCACGTGTGTCCTCGTCATCCTGGCCATGTGACCATGCCAAGATGGCCAAGGTGGCCAAGGTGGCCAAAATGATCACTTTTTTGCAGATGGCGCGCTTGCTGGCAAGATGCCGGCGCGGCCGTGGGGCGTAGCTGAGGCGGATGTGAGGCGTAGGTGGCGCTACCTCCAGTGGCGGCTAAAATTGGCGCGCTATGCGCACCTTTCGTCGCCAGCGGGCGGATCGTATTCTTAGCGAGCGCGCGATCCTCGCCCTGATTCTCGCCGCCTTCGTGATTCTGGGCGCCACGTACGGGCTGCTGACGCCTGCGTTTGAGGCGTCGGACGAGCTGTGGCACTACCCGATGATCGCGCATCTGGCGGACGGTAACCCGCTGCCGGTACAGGTCTTCGATCCGGCGCAGGCCGGGCCGTGGAAACAGGAGGCTAGCCAGCCGCCGCTCTACTATTACTTGGGCGCGGCGCTCACCTTCTGGATCGACACGAGCGACATGGAAACGGTGAGGTGGCTGAACCCGCACGTCGATAACGGCGTGATTACCGCCGATGGTAATACCAATCTCGCCATCCACGACCCGGCCGTTTCGCCGTGGTCGGGCACGCTGCTGGCGGTGCGCATCGTGCGGCTGGCGTCGGTTTTGCTCGGCGCGGCGACGGTCTACCTGACCTACCGAATTGCCCAGCTCATCGCGCCGGGGCAGCCGGCGGTTTATCTGGGGGCGGCGGCGGTGAATGCGTTCACGCCGATGTTCTTGTTTATCAGCGGGGCGGTGAACAATGATAACCTGGCAATCCCGCTGGCCTCGCTGGCGGTGCTGCTGCTGATGCAGGCTGTGGTGGCGCGTAAGGCGGGGGTGCGGCACTGGCTCGTGACCGGGGCGGTGATTGGGCTGGCGGCGCTGACGAAAGAGGGGACGCTGGGCCTGCTGCCGCTGGCGTGGGGGACGGCGTTTGTGGCGCGCTGGCAGGCATCCGCGACGCCGGGACGCTGGCGGGAGATCCCGCGCTGGCTGCTGTGGGCGACGCGGGACTTCGTGGTGCTGATGGTGCCGGTGGTGCTGATCGCGGGGTGGTGGTATGTGCGGAATGTGCAGCTGTATGGGGATGTGCTCGGGTGGAGCGCGTTTATCGCGGTGCTGGGGGAACGGGCGCAGCCGGCGAGCCTGGCGCAGCTGTGGGACGAACGGGAGGGGTTCCTGGCGTCGTATTGGGGGCTGTTTGGCGGGGTGAATATCCCGATGGCGGGGTGGATCTATACGGTGCTGAATGGGCTGTTGCTGGTCGCCGTGCCTGGTTTTCTGCTGTACCTGGTGAGATTGGCGCGGGAGGAGTGGCGGTTACTTGAGGGGAAAGGGCTGTCGCTTCTGGCGGGGGCGCACGAGGTGATCGTGCGGTGGTTCCCGCTGGTGGTGGCGCTGCTGTTCTCGGCGGCGGTGGTTTATGGGCTGGTGAGCTGGGCGACGACGACGTGGTCTTCGCAGGGACGGCTGGCGTTTACGGCGATTTCGACGCTGACGGCATTGCTGATGCTGGGGTTGGTGGGCTGGCTGCCAGGGCGGGCGGGGGCGGTTTTGGCCACTTTGTTCACGTCTTTTTTACTCTCGATAGCGATCGCCGCACCGTTTGTGTGGATCGGGCCGGCGTATGCGGTGGAAGACGCGGCGCCGCTGTCGTCGCTGCAGCCGCTGGATATAGCGTTTGGCGAGGAGATGCGGCTGGTGGGCTATGACGTCGATTATGAGGCGCCGCTGCGGCCGGGGGAAAGCGTGGACGTGACGCTGGCGTGGGAGGCGGTGGCAGCGGTGGGGCGGGATTGGAGCGTGTTCGTGCACCTCAACGACCCGGTGCTGGAGGCGCCGGTCGCGCAGCGGGATATGTACCCGGGGCAGGGGTTGCGGCCGACGCGGCTGATGCAGCCGGGGGAGGTGGTGGTGGATCGCTACCGGCTGGTGGTGCCGGCGACGGCGCCAGCGCCAGCCGAGTTTGAGTTGGTGGTAGGGCTGTATGATTTTGACAACCCGCGCGAGCGGCTGGAAACGCCGGAAGGGGAGACGGTGCGGCTGGCGCAGCTAGCGGTGACGGCGGTGCCGGGTGCGG
>JAVVFG010000219.1:0-7299 GCA_032260445.1 Anaerolineae bacterium
CGAAGATCTCGCCGGTCAGGGCGGCACTGACGGGATAGCCGGGGACGCCGATGAGCGGCACCTCGCGACCGTCTTCCGCGCGCACCATGCCGATGATGACAGGATGGCCGGGTCGAACGGCAACGCCGTGGACAAGCAAGCGGCCGAGGTCCTGCACGACGTGCGCGGTGTAATCTTCACTGCCGGCGGAGGAGCCGGCGTTGACGAGTACGAGGTCGTGGTTGGCAGCCGCGGAGGCGACGGCGGCACGAATCGCTTCGAATTGGTCGGGGACGATGGGGAGCCGGTGGGCTTCCGCGCCCCAGCCGGTTACCTGGGCGGATAGGACGATGCCGTTGTATTCGACGATCTGGCCGGGCGCCGGACCCTCATCGCCAACCGCCTCCAGGGCGATTAGCTCGGAGCCGGTGGGGATGACGGCGACGCGGGGGCGGCGGTAGACGGGAACGCGCGTATGGCCTGAGCCGACCAGGGCGCCGAGGTCGACGGGGCGGAGGCGGTGGTTGGCCGGGAGCACGAGCTCGGTGGCGACCATGTCTTCGCCCATCGGGCGGACGTGGTGCCAGGGCGGCAGGGCGGCGCGAATTGCGATCGCGGTCTGCCGGCCGGCGGCATCGCGAATGGGCTGCGTGTGCTCGATCATGACGACGGCATTGGCCCACGCGGGCAGGGGATGGCCGGTGTTGACTTCCTGCGCCGGCCGGTCGACGGCGCGCACGTCGGCGCCTGGCTCGACGAGGTTGAGCTGCAGGGGAGTGGTCTCGGTGGCGCCGACGGTGTCTTGGGCGCGCAGGGCGTAGCCGTCCATGGCGCTGGCGTGATAGTGGGGGCTGCTGAGCCGAGCCCAGATGGCCTCGGCGGTGACACGGCCGGCTGCCTGTGCGACCGGGATTGTTTCGGCCGGCAGTGGTCCGGCGAGGCCGGCGGCGCGTAGGGTGTCTGCCAGTGCGGCCTGTGCTTCTTCCAGAGGGATGTCTTCGAGGTAGATGTGTCGCTTCATGCGGTCGCCGTCCTTGTTCTGCCGGGTGTTACTGCCGCGGTGCCGCCTCATTTTACCAGACGTTAGCGGCTGCCAAAAAAGGCGACTGGCAATGTGGCTGCCGTATCAGGGTTTGCTAAGAGGTTGCTTCGCGGGATAGGCCGTTTGTCCTATTTGAGCTGCATATGGAGGCTGGGCGACTATAATCGTGTGCAACTTATCTAGATGGCCAGGTTCAGCCAACCATAGTCTGTAGCAGCACAAGCCGGGGAAACGGAGGGTCCGCTCCACCGTGCTTCGTGGCTGTGCAGTGCTTTCCCGGGAGAAGAGGTCTATGAGGGCTTGTGCTCTTTTGTTGGCGTGTCTTTTATCACTGTGTGGTTTGCAGGCGGCGAGCGCGCAGCCAGCAAACGAGGATGGGCTAGTGTACGAGGTGTTCCTGCCCGCGCTCACGGTGCCACCGACATTCAGCGAGTCGTTTGAGCTTTATCCAGACGCGCCGCTGCCGCTGCAAAGCGCACGTTGGGACGTTACTGTGCATGAGCGGCAACTGGAGAACCTGTACGAGCTGCATCCGATGGCGGAGGCGGCACACGGGTCACACTGCGAGGGGCCGCCGGCGACGCACGTGGTGACGCGCTATGAAGATGCGGCTTACATCTGTAACGGTCACCTGATGACGGCACTGGATAGCGCCGATCCGGGATACAGCCTGGTTTACCTGACGCCGGACCGGATGGTGGACTTTGAGCGGAGCCAGGCAGTGGTCCGCTGGGACATCTCGACGCTGCCGGGCGGGTACCGCGACTGGTGGGATGTGTGGATTACGCCATATGAGGAGAATCTGGTGGCGCCGCTTGACGATTGGCTGCCAGACCTGAACGGGCCGCCGCGGCGAGCGATTCACGTGCGCTTTTCGCCGATGCATTTGTCGCTGTCCGCAGAGGTGATCGACGAGCACAGGAGCCAATCCCTGCCGGTGGTCACCCGGCGCGGATACGACAGCCGCATTGTGCCGAGCGCGACGCAGCGGCAGACGTTCGAGATTCGTTTGCAGCGGGATCGAATCCGGGTTGGGATGCCTGGGCTTGGTTTGTGGTGGGTGGATGCGCCGTTGGATCTCGATTGGGGCACAGGCGTTGTGCAGTTTGGGCACCATAGCTATACGCCGCATAAGGATGCGGGGAAGCCGAACACGTGGCATTGGGACAACTTCTTTATGATGCCGGTGGTGCCGTTTACGATGTTGCCGGCGGGACAGCGGTATGCGGATGCTGGACGGCCGGAGGTGACGTTTGCCGAGACGGCGCCGCGCGGGGGGATGCTGCGCTTTAGCGGGCTTGGCGCTATCGAGGTGTCGTTTGATCGGGGCGGCAGCTGGCAGGCGGCGACGCCACAGCAGCAGGTGACGAGCAAGTCGGGCGTCTTCCGCACGTACTGGATGGCGGCACCGGAGGGGACAAGTGCGGTGACGTTCCGCTCGGCCGCTGCGGAGGCGGGTCTGTGGCACGTGCGGGACGTGAGTATCTGGAGTCTGGAGCGGGTGGAATCTGGTAGCGGCTGATGAAAGGAAGGGGCAGCAGCGCGAGATAAGTAGGCGGCATGGGGAGCAGCTAGGGGTATTGCTCGCCGAGGTGCTCCGTGTCTGTCCGAATCGGGATAGAAAAAGACCCTTCAAGCGCAATACTGAAGGGTCCGGCGACAATGGGCCATAGAGGACTCGAACCTCTGACCAAGTGATTAAAAGTCACCTGCTCTGCCAACTGAGCTAATGGCCCATGAGCAAAGTTAATTATACTCCAGGCGCGAGAGGGGTAGCAAAAAGACTAACGCAACAGAAATGTGGTTACTCGCCGCCAAGAAAGCACCCCCGGCACGACTCGAACGTGCAACATCCAGTTTAGAAGACTGGCGCTCTATCCCTTGAGCTACGGGGGCGAGTGTCAGATTCTATTATAGGAATCGCTCGGGGTGGGGTCAACTTTTCTGACGCGGCTCCAAGGCGGGTTCAGGCTTGGCCGTTGCGCGCGGCGATGTTGGCAGCGAGCCGGCCATTTTGGATGTGCTCGAAGAGGCTTTCGAGGTCGGGTAGGACTTCGTCGGCGGTGATGCGCACGACCCAGTTGTGGGCCATGGGGGTGACGGCGACGATATAGGCGTTGTTATGGTAGGCTGTCCACATCTCAATCGCCGTACCCATACTGGCGTGCGGGAGGTAGGCAATGAGGAGGTCGGCTTCTGCGGCGAGGGCAGTGTTGGCGAAGAAAGTGGAACGGGTTTGCTCGAGATCGTAGCCGACGCTTTCGGGGTGAAGGGCCCAGGGATCGGTAACTTTGGTATGCCGGAAATGGCTTTCTAGCGCCTCGATGATGCGCAGGCGGTAGTTCTGGCTATCGATCAGGTCGTCCTGGCGCGAACCCTGCATCACGCCGGCAATGAAAACGTGCATCAGTCTTCGTCGAAGATGGGGCGAATGCCCTGGTAAACCTGCGGTCCGGCGAGGGTGCGCAGCACGGTTTCCGTGGGCCGCTGCAGCCGCTCGGCGATGGCCTCTGCGGTCATCGGCTCGTTGGCATTGGCGAGCAGAACACAGAAGGCGGCATCGACGACGGAGGTGTGGGCGGCAAAATCCTCGGGCAGCTTCTTGAAATAGGCCTGCAAGACGTACTGGAAGCTATCGACCTGCCGTACCTCGCCGGTTGCGGGGTCAATTAGGTCTACTTTTCCTTCTTCCGAGTCCAACTGCAGCTCATCCCCGACTTGAAGGCGGTTGTAGAGGTAGGTCTTTAGGTCGAGGTTGGAGCGTTCCCACCAGTCGTAGTCGATGTAGAAGCGTGTCTGGGCAGTCGGTCGCTTCAGGGCCGGCGGTCTGACTGCGGGTCGGGGTCTTTTGGTCAACGTTACTCCTCTGCGATGGTTGAGCGGTTTAGCCGCGCGCTGGTTCAAACTGCCAGTAGTGATCACCCACCGGAACGAAGGCGGGGTTGCTGACCAGCTCGGCGAAGACCGGGCCAGGCGGCATGCGCCGTAGCATGTTGATCGCGCTGTAAAGCGTCTTGGCATGGACGGTCTGCTGCGGGTTTAGCTCGGCAAGCTCGGGGAAAAGCTCGCGGAGGAGAGAGCCAACCGGGCGGTCGTTACTCTCAGCGCGGCGCCAGAGGGCGTCGACCGCAGCCACGTAATCGGTGCCGACGATCATCAAGTCGTCGTAGCCGCAGGAGATGGTGCGGCGATCGAGGGCGAACTGGATGCGCTTCTCCTCAACGGAGGCGAGACGAACCCACTCGCGCTGCCCGCGGCGGCGGTCAAAATCGAGTAGGATGACACCGGGCTCGGGGCCAGGACGCAGGCTGATGAAGCCGCCAACAGGGATCTCGTTCTCGCGGTACCATTCTTCCAGCCCGTACACGTACCGGTGTTCCTGGACAAGCCAGCCGACGATCTTCTCGTTCGTCTGCTCGTCGATAAATTCGATGCGCTGGCGCGGAGAGCGACCGACGGGGAAAAGAGCGCTTGTGCGGGCGCTGAGCGGCAGGGTGCCGGCCCAGCGATGGGGATAGATCAGGGCGAGTACGACGGGCTGCGGGGTGTTGACCGGCGCGATATCGGACCATTCGTCGTCGAGCTCGCGCTCGAGTAGCTGGAGCTCGGGGGTAAGCGCTTTCGGGTCGTAAGGAATAGGGTCGTACTCAAGCCGTCCGGGCACTTCGCGCACGGCCTGGGGCTCCATACGGCGCAAGAACCAGCCGACCTGACCACGCGGGGCGACTTCGTCGAAGCGCTGATCCTGGAGGAGGGCGTAGTTCAACGAGAAGGACTGCGTCGCCACGGGGACGTCATCGCCAAGCTCGAGATGGGGCAGGATCTCGTCGGGTGGCAGCGGGCCGCCGCCGACCATGTCTAAGACAGCTTCGGCGAGGTTGAGGTGACCGACGTTGACCTCAGTCAGCAACGCTTTCAGGAACCAGCGGTCGGCCAGGCGTACGAAAGCTTCGCGCTCTTCGATACCTGCAGTGACGCGCTCGGTGACGAGGTCGCCGTACAGCTCGCCGAGCTCCTCAGGCTCGATCATCTCCAGCGCTTCGAAGATGGAGCCGTTTTCGCGGTTGAGGACGTGCTCGGCTCCGAGGTCGGCAGCGAATTCGCGCATCTTGCCGTCGAGATCGACGTTGATCACGGTGAATTGGCCGGTCTCGGGATTGGTACCAAGACGGGTGCCGACGACCGTTCCATAGGCGAAGTCGAGAGCCGGAAAGACGAGCTCGTCGCCCTCTTCATAGTGATTCGCCGGCTGGTACACAACCCGACCGGCAAGACGCCGCTTGATCTCCTGCTTCTCCTGCGCAACGCGGTGGGCGATGACGACGGCAGCCAGCTCGGCAGCGGTCTGGGGCTGCTCGACTTCGAGCAGATGGTTGTAGATCTGTTCCACATCGGCATCGGTCAGCTCAAACCGGTTCTGCCAGTAGGATTGCGTTTGCGTCTGAGACTGAATCACTATTTGCTCCTATCACGTCACGAGCCGTAGACAGCCGAACACTCGCGCTTTTCTGCGGGCAAGCGCAGCCTGGAATTATAGCAGGTCTGCCTGGAGTTGCCAGCTGCCTTGGCCTGCCGCTCCTCGGGAAAACAACGTGCGCGAGGATTGGCAGCGATCAGGGGAAGTATTCGCGTGTCCACTGCATGGCGTCTACGGGCACATCCATGACACGCAGCTCCCAATGGAGGTGGGGCCCGGTCGACAAGCCGGTCGAGCCGCCGAGGGCGATGCGTTGCCCAGGGATGACCTGGTCGCCCACATTGACATAAACTTCGGAGAGGTGGTTGTAGGCGGTGAAGACGCCAAGGCCGTGATCGATCATGATTGAGTCGCCGCGGAGCTGCAAGGTGTCACTGAAAACGACCGTCCCGGTGGCGGGGGCGAGGATCGGCGTGCCGGTGGTCCCGGCAAAGTCGACGCCGGTATGGAAAATGGAAAAGGGACCGCCGTTGTAAGAGCGAGCGCCGCCGTAGCCGGCGGTAACGATGGTCGTCGTGACGGGCACCTGGAAGAGCCCTTCCCACAAGGGCTCGGGGGTGAACTGGGTGTAAATGTCGTGCAGAAAGGCATCTTCTTCGGCGCGCACTTCCGGGGCAAGCAGCGGCTCGAGCTCGGCGGCAACGTTGATGGTCTGCGTCGGGTAGCTGCCGGCGACGACGGCGACCTCCTCGTGGAGAGGCCACCAGCTTTCGTCGCTGCCTTGCAGGGACAGGTCGTGGCGACCGGGTTCGGCGAAGGCGTCGACCCCTGCGAGGGCGACGTAGCCGGCGCCCCAGGGGGCAAAACGCAGCTCTTGGCCGGCAAAATGGCCGGCCGGCTCGCCGGGCTGCGCGTACTCAACGTAGATGCTGACGGTCTGGCCCTGGGTGATGGGGACTGGCCGGACGGTGAGGCGCTGCCAGCCGCCGGGGAGCTCCTGGTATTCACTGCCGCTGGGCAGCCGCACGCGCATGCCGGGATACAGGCGGATGGGGAAGCTTAGGTCGTTGGCTGCGGCAATGGCGGTGGGGGTGAGCGCGTAGCGGGCGGCAAGCATCAGCAAGGTCTCGCCAGGCTGCACGAAGTGGAGGGTGCCGGTGATCGGCTGCGGCTCGGGTAAGCCGGTCTCGCTGAGGACGGCAATGGACTGCCCGGCGTAGAGGCTACTATCGCTCACGAGCCGGTTGGCGCTCGCGATCGCTGCAGGCGAGGTGTGGAAGCGCCGGGCAACGGAGGTGAGGGAGTCACCTGCCTGGACGACGTAGGTGGTAGGGATCGCCGTGCCTTCGGCGCCAGGAATGAAGAGGGATTGCCCGGGGAAAATGAGGTCGTCCGCGTCGAGGCCGTTGACCAAGAGGAGGTCGGCGACACTGGCGTCATAGAGGGCGGCGATACTAGTCAGGGTTTCGCCGTCCTGGACGACGTGGGTCTCGGGGGTTGCCGGTGTTGGCTGTACGTCGTCGCCGTCCTGGGCGAAGAGGTCAGGCGGGAGCGAGAAGGAGGCAACCAGCAGCGAGAGCACAATGAAGATGAGGCCGGTTCGTTTCATGGTCGTCTTTTTTACGTGCATATCAGGGGGCGGGCAACGGGATCTCAGGGGTTGTTCAACAAGCGGGATAGAAGGCGGTGGCGCGCCGGGTCATCGGTCGAGGATGGCAGCGAGATCGATGTCGTGCACGCCGAAGTTGGCGAACGTGAGATCGTCGAAGGGGAGCCGGTAATGGGCCTTGACCCGGGCCATGAGGGCGAGATAGTTGTCGAGGATACGCTGGTGCCAGGGCAGGTCGAGCCGGGCGGCAGC
>JAVVFG010000220.1:0-5525 GCA_032260445.1 Anaerolineae bacterium
GCGGGAAGCCATGTGGGTGTAGTAGAGCCAGATCTGCCGGCCGGGGTTGAGGGGATCGTCGGGGATGCGCTGGATGAGGGAGCTGACCCAGGTCGAGTCGCGGGTAACGTAACCATCGGCGGCGGCGTAGACGGGGGTGACGCCGGGGTCTGAGTTGCTGAAGATGTCAATGCCCTGATGAGGGCTGCGGGCGGAGTAGGGACCGCGAGGATCGGCGTAGAGGAGGCCGACGAAGCCGTCGCTGGGGAGGATGAAGGGGGCGCCGGGACAGGCGTCGCGCTGCACGGTGACGAGGGCGGCGCGGGTGGCGTCGTTGCCCTGCCACCATTGGAGGAAGCGCCGGCCGGCGGGGTCGCGCAACTCTAAGATAAAGAGCAGGGCCCGATAGAGTCCGAATAACGCTACGATGGCAAGGATTGCGAAGAAGAATGCTCTACGAGATTTCATTCGCGCGAGTGTAGCAAGAGCGGGGTGGGAGACAAGTCCACGAATCCGTTGCGGATCTCTGTTACAATGGATACTGTGACGTGCCGGGCCGGACTGCAATCACAGCGCGGCGACCATCCTACGGGAAGCAGGGCGGGCTGAGCTGTCTGGCTGACGTGCTCCTGAGAGGCTGACTGTAGAGAGGATAAGGGGTGATGGAAGCGCCGCTTACTGGTTTGGCGGAACACAGCCCAAGTACGCGCCAGCGCTGGCTGTATAGCATAGCGAATCTGGGGCTGACGATTCCGCGGCAGGCAGTCGGCGCCTACCTGCTTTTCTACTACGTGGACGTGAAGAGCTTGCCAGCAGCATGGGCGGCGAGGGCGCTCGTTGTCTATGCACTGTACGACGCGCTGAACAACCCGGTACTTGGCTACCTATCGGACAGGACAAGAACACGTTGGGGCCGCCGCATCCCGTACGTTCTCTTTGCAGGACTGCCCTTCACGGTCCTGCTGGCGCTCATTTTCATGGCACCCTTTAGCGGGGTCGAGCAGCCGATCGCCCTGTTGGTCTACTTCGTGGTCACAACGTGGCTGTGGGAGGCGCTATCGACGGCGGTGCAAACGGGTTACTTCTCGCTGCTTCCGGAGATGTACAGCAGCTATGATGAGCGGACGCAAGTCGCCGTCAGCATGAATATGGTACAGGTTGGGGGCATCTTCATCGCGGTTGCCATGTCGCCGCTCATTTACAGCCGGCTCGGATGGCCGGCGATGGGTTCGATCTATGCGGCCGTGGCGGCGGTGGCGCTATACGCGGGGCTGAGGGGGATGTTCGAGCGCAAGAGCTCGGTCATGGCGGAGAAGATTCCATTCTGGCGCGCCGTAAGGGCGACGATAGTGAACCGCAGCTTCGTTACGATCGCCATCGCCCAAACGTTCCGTTTCGTGGGGACGAATGCGCTGCTCGCGGGGACGGCCTTCTATGCCAAATACAGCCTGCAGGCGGGCAGTGGGGTAACATCGGCAATCCTCACAGTGGCCTTCATCTCGACCGGGTTAACGCTCGGGCTATGGCGGCGCTTTGTCGCGCAGCGTTTTGAAGCGCGAACGACGCTGATGATTGCGAACGGGGTGATGGGCGTTGCCGTGTTACCGCTCGCCCTGGCGCAAACGACGACCGCTGCGATTGTATCGGGCGCCGGGCTGGGGCTAGGTCTGGCAGGGCTGATTCTCATCGGCGACGTCATCCTGGCTGACGTAATCGACGAGGACGAGCTGCGGACGGGCCAGCGGCGCGAGGGGATGTACTTTGGCACGAGCAAGTTTATCATGACGGCAGCTAACGCGATCGTGGCGCTGTGGTTTGGCTGGATTACGGGCGCTTTTGGCTATGAGTCACAGCTGGTGCAGCAGCCCGACAGTGTGGGCACCGGCTTCCGCGTCTTTATGAGTGTGCCGGTGGTTGTCAGTTCCGTGCTGGCCATTGGCACGCTCCTGTTGTATCCGCTGCACGGCGAGCGGCTGCAGGAGGTTAAGCTACGGTTGGCGGCGCGCCACGCCGGGGCGGAAGAGACAATCGGCATATAGGGCACCCACGAGACCTGACCCGCACGTTTTCTGCTACAATGGGCGCCATGGATATCACAATTCTCGGGCCGGCTGTACTGGGGGTGGCGCTGGGTTACATCCTGATGGCGATGTTCATGGATCCGGACTACGATGGCTATTTCGGCTTCTCGGAGCGCTTCGAGCCGTCGTGGAAGGGGGTGCTGATGTTTGTGGCGGTGGCGCTCAGCGCGGGGCTCATCGCCCAATATCCCGAGTCGGTGCGGCCGTTTTCGGGCTATGCGCTAGGCGTGGGGCTTGGGGTGTTCGCGCGGGAACTCATTCGATTTGTGGGCGTGCGCTTCTTTGATTGAAAGAGGGCGGGATCTCGCGATCGCACCCTCTTTTTACTACCCGTTGCGGGCGAGGCGGCCGTTGCGCTTGGCGTAGCGCTCGGCGGCGTTGAAGGCCCACAAGCCGCCGGGTACCATCGCCACGGCGAGGAGCAAGGCGGGCCAGATATATTGCCAGAGATCGAGTACGCCGACCCCATCCAGCAGGGCCGCGCGCACGCCGTTGAGGATGTAGGTCGCGGGGGAGACGACGGCCATCAACTGGAAGGCGTGGGGCAGCACCTCGATGGGGTAATAGACGCCGGAGACGAGGAGCAGGGTGGCGATGATGATGTGGGTCATCTGCGCGCCGCGCTCGGGGAAAAGGAGGGGGAGGACCGCGCCGAGCATGCCGATGCCGACGAAGCTGAAGGTGCCGGCGATGAGGACGAGGGCACCGCCGAGGAGGTTGGCCTGGCCAAGGTTGAGGTCGAAGAGCAGGGTCGTCGCGGCGAGGATGACGCCAGTGAACACCAGGCTGTAGACCATGGCGAAGCCGGTGTGGCCGACGACGTGGACGATGCGGGGGACGGGGGCCATGAGGGTGTATTCGATTGTGCCTTCCCAGCGCTCGATGGCGATGAGCTCGGTGACCCAATAGAAGATGCTCGAGAGGTAGCGCCAGACGAGGGTGCCGATGAGGAGGTAGAGGACGAGGAAGGCGGCGTCGACGTTACCGGTGCTTCCGGTGAGGACCTCCATGCCGAGGCCGATGTAGCTGACCGAGAGGCTGTTGGTAATCGAGTAGACGAGCCAGACCAGTTCCCAGGCCCAGTAGCGTTTGACCAGGTTCAAGTTGCGCTCGGCGAAGGCGTAGGAGGCGCGGATATGGTGTACGGATGCAGTCATGACAGGTTCTCCAAAGGGTGATCGTAGTCGCTGCGTTCACTCTTTTTTCACGCTGGCTCGTCTGTCTCCTTGACGAGCTTCTTGCCGGTGAGCTCTAAGAAGACGTCTTCGAGCGTGGGCTGGTGGCCGTTTTGGGGCACGAGCTGTTTCAGGGCGGTGGGCGTGTCGAGGGCGACGATAGCGCCGCTATCCATGATGGCGATGCGGTCGCACAACTTCTCAGCTTCCTCCATGTCGTGGGTAGTGAGGAGGATGGTCGTGCCTTGTTCTTCGCGGAGCTCGCGCACGAAAGCCTGGACCTCGCGCTTGGAGCGGGGGTCGAGGCCGGTGGTGGGCTCGTCGAGGAGCAAGAGGCGTGGGGAGCTGAGGAGGGCGCGGGCGACGGCGACCTTCTGCTGCATACCGCGCGACATCTGGTCCATCGGCTCGTAGATATTCTTGCGCGGGATGTCGAGGCGATCGAGGATGGCGAGCACGCGCTGGCGAACTTCGCCGCCTTCGAGGCCGTAGAGGCGGGCGCCGTAGAGCAGGTTCTCCATCGGCGAGAGCTTCTTAAAGAAGCTGGCTTCGACGGAGACGCGGTTGAGCATGCGCTGGACGACCATGGGCTCGCGCTCGACGTCGTGGCCGAAGATGGTGATTGTGCCCTCGTCGGGGAGGAGCAGGGTCGCCATCAAGCGGATAAGCGTCGATTTGCCGCTGCCGTTGGGGCCGAGCACACCGAAGATTTCGCCGTGGCGGATGTCAAAGCTGACATGGTTGACGGCAACGGTGACCTTGGACTCAGCTTTCTCGTCTCCAGCACTGTTGGCCTCGTTCTGGTTGTGGCCGTTGCGGCGCCAGCGGAACCGCTCGCGCAGGGGGCGCTCTTTGCCGAACGCTTTGTAGACATCTGCAACGTGGACGGCGATGGCCGGTTCGCCGCCGCCATAATGGTGTCCGTTCTGCCTGATGTTCATGGTTGTCTCCGTATTGCGCCATGCGCACTGGGTTGCCGGTTGCCGCCGGCATCCTTGTAACGCGGATGGCGTGCTCTAATGCCGGAGTTCGAGGACGTGTTCGTAAACGCTCAAGTGTGGCGGGCTTACAAAGTGTGTTCCTCGTACTCGTTGCTGCACGGCGGACCGTCGCTGATCCACATCTGCCTTCGTTGAAGGTCCATAACGACGGAGGTCACGGTGCGGTATTGCTCGTCGACGGGCGCGCTCAGGTCCTCGTGGCGGCAGATGGTGCGCGGCTCGGTCGAGTGGTCGCGCAGGGCATCTTGCAGGGCGGGCAGGGTGACGGGCATGGCCGCACGGAGGCGCTCCTCGAGCCGCTCGTGGCGGCGGCAGGAGTAGTGGCGGTAGTCAGGGTCCGGCGGCTCGACGACGCCGAGGGCGCCCGGATCGACGAAGTGGTTGGCGTGAACGATGCAACCGTCCTGCCAGGGCAGCACGTTGAGGAGTGCCGGCGCAGCTTCTACGTTCACGGCCTCGCCGGAGGCAGTGGCGATGAGGAAGTTGCCGGAGCAAGCACGCTCGCTGCCGGCGAGGACGGCCTGGGCCGCATCGAGCGTGGTCTGCTGGAGGATCTCGTAGCAGCGCACGTGGAAGGGCTTGTGCAGGCGCGCCCAATCGTCGTCTGTCGTGGTGATGCCGTTAATCGCCAGGCCAAGGCCGGCGCTGTTCAGGCCAATCTTGCCGCCGAAGATGCCGGCCTCGGTGAAGGCGAGGGTCTCCGGCTGGTCCCCGGCGATGGTGTGGACGACGGCACCCTTCACATCGGGGATCCAGTCCCAGTTTTGCCCGAGGAGGAGGCGGCCGGCGGCGGTGGCCTCGGGAGCAAGGGCGAAGGCGGTGCAACCGTCGGCGCCGTAGAGCTCCTGGGTACGGACGACGAAGGCGTCGTAGAGGATCTCGTAACGGACGTTGAGGGCGACGACATCGAGCTCGTAGACGGCGGCGCCGGCGGCGATGCCGCGCATACCCTCCAGATAGGAGGGGTTCTGCGCGGCAATCGCCTCGCGATAGAGGGCGGCGCGCCGCAGTACTTCGTCGCGCGCCACGCCGCCCTCGCGCCAGAAGCGGTCAAAGTAGACGTCCAAGTTATGCAGCACGCGGTCGCGCAGGGTAGCACCGTGCGCACGGCCCTGTTCGTAGGAGCTTCCGGTTACCCGCAAGAGTGGGAGTGTCATGCCGCAGCATCTCCCTTAAGGACCGTGCGGTACTCAACCTCGGCAGGCAGCGAGCGGAAGCCGAGCTGCAGGTTGATCTGGAGCATCGGGTTGTTCTCCTCGTTGTCGGTGTCGAGCTCAACGGCGCCGTAA
>JAVVFG010000220.1:5625-7299 GCA_032260445.1 Anaerolineae bacterium
CTGGAGCATCGGGTTGTTCTCCTCGTTGTCGGTGTCGAGCTCAACGGCGCCGTAATCACGGGCGAAGGTGAGGGCGCGGACCTTCATCGCGGTAGCAACGCCGCGGCGGCGGTGGCTGCGCTTCACCCCGGTGAGACCGGTGCCGAGCTTGTCGCTGCGGACCGAGTTGCGCCAGAGACAGCTGAGGCCA
Organism: Anaerolineae bacterium; assembly: GCA_032260445.1. Classification (GTDB taxonomy): domain Bacteria; phylum Chloroflexota; class Anaerolineae; order Promineifilales; family Promineifilaceae; genus JAAYYY01. The sequence continues at coordinate 5,816 of JAVVFG010000220.1, forward strand.
ACCCACTCGTCGCCATCCACGGCAATGAACCAGCCTTCGAGCATGAAGTTGGGGCCGCCCATGAGTTTATTGACCCACTCTTCAAAGGGCTGCTTGGTCTGGACGTCTACCGAGGGGACATCGAGTCCGCACTCCCAATCGAGCTCGTAGGCGCGGCGCTGCCAATCGGGAGCTTCCTCACGTAGCTCGGCAAGGGTCTTGACGACGATGCCTGACGCCGCGACCCGCGCGCACTTCTCTGCGAAGGGGGCAGGGTCGAATGTCTGCGGGTTGATACGCGAGATGGGCGCGCGCAGCTTGGCCTCGAAGCCGCGGTTCTCGAGGAACTGGACCGCGTGCGATCGATTCTCACGGGTGTAGCTAACCAGCTCGCCAGGGCCGCGCTGTAAGAGACGCGTGTACATATAGTCCCACAGGGCGCTGCCGTAGCCCTTGCGCTGATGGTCCGGATGGACGCCCACCCAGAAGGAGTACTTATCTTCGTGGAACGACCAAGATTGGTGACCATAGTGACCAAAGGCGACGACTTCGCCATCGCGCTCGGCGATGAAGCGGCGGAAGTGGTGCGCCGGGTTGCGATGCCGGTCCCAGTGCTGCCAGTTCTCAACGGCGTCGGCATGGTCGGGGTCAATGGCGTTGTCAACGCGGACGATGGCCTCGTAGTCGGCGATGCTGCTAATATCGAAGTGGCGGACCCACAGGGCCTTTCCGCTGCGCAGCTTGATCGGGGTAGCAGTTGCTGCCGGCTGCTGTTGGGTTGCAGTTGTCGTTTGTTGGGAATACATGATTAATTCTCCTGAGAGCGATTGGTGTCAACGGATTCGTCTGCGGGGCGGACGCCGAGGGCGGCGAGGGCCGCGGAGACGTCCATGCCCGCCTGATAGTGCACGGCGTGCATGCCGATGGCGCGCGCGCCTGCCACGTTCGCCGGGCTGTCGTCGATGAAGACGGCCTCGCCCGGCTGCCTCCCGAGGCGTTCCAGGGTCAGGTGATAGATACGTTCATCTGGTTTCATCACATTCTCCTCAGCCGAGACGACGATCAGGTCGAAGTCGCCGGCTATCGGGTAGGTCCGCTCGAGGCTATCACGCAGACTATCGTTGAAGTTGCTGATGATCGCCGTCTGGTAGTTGGGTCGGAGCGAGCGAATGTACGCTACCAACTCTTCGTCGAGGGCATCGCCGGCCCAGAAGTCGTGGCGGAAGGCGGCCAGTTGCTCGTCGTGGAGGTCGAGCCGGGCGGCAAGTTCCTGCCACAATCTGGTTCCGGTAATGTGCCCTTGTTGCGCCCGCAGCCCAGCCTGGCTGTGGAAGACAAGCCATTCAGCCTGGCCGGGCTGCAGCGCGAGATCACGTTCCCAGCGCTGCCGGCCGCGCCAATCATGGGTGCGGATGAGCACGCCGCCGACGTCGAAGATGACCGCCTTGATGGTAGAAGCAGCGTCGTCGCGATTAGCGTGTGACATGATTCGGTTTGCGTCGCCT
>JAVVFG010000221.1:0-7291 GCA_032260445.1 Anaerolineae bacterium
GCCGTGCGCGCTCCAGGCGTCGCTGCGCGGGCAATATCGGCAAGGGTCAGGCTGCCAGCGAGGGGTGGTGGCGCCAGCCACGCAAAGCGGTCGTGCTTTGCCGTCCGGCCTTTACGCAGGGCCCGCTGCCGGATCCATTGCGCATTCCCCGGTGCAACGCCGCGCACCAGGATGCCATACAGGGCGAGCAAATGCACGGCAACCGACTGGATCGCCTGCGGGGAGCGCGTGCCCGGATGCTGCGCCATATAGGCATCCGTGATCAAGCCATTCAAGGATGCCGGGGCCAACGGCGGATCGGCCGCGTTTACCAGGTTCGCGAACAACGCCCAACAAGCAGGCGAAGCGCCCACATAACGGTGGGTCGGGCCGTCGAAGCGCGGCAGTCTGCTGCCGCAATCTGGACAAACTTCCACGTCTGTTGTCTGCATCTTTCTTCCAACCCCATCGTACCAGTCTGCAAGTCTGGCTGGCGCCCGGCGCGCAGCACTTAGGCCAATCCTAACATAGTTAGCGCGTCATTTCTACGGCCCGCCGCCATGGGCAAATGCCTCCGGCTGCCATACAATGAAGGGTGAAAGAAAAGGTGAATCGGGATATCCTCGACCCGCCACCAAAGGCTGAAGATGGACGAAACAATCGAGCGTTTACTGGCCGAGACAAAGACGATCGCCGTGGTCGGCCTCTCGAGTAGCCCGACCCGCGCCGGCCATTATGTGCCTGCCTACCTGCAGCGCGCCGGCTACCGCATCATCCCCGTCAACCCCTCCCTGGACAGCGCCCTCGGCCAAAAAGCCTACCCAAATCTGGCGGCTGTGCCCGAGCCCATCGACCTGGTGCTCCTCTTCCGCCGCTCTGAAGACGTGCCCCCCCACGTGCAGGAGGCCATCGCCGTAGGCGCCGATGCGGTGTGGATGCAGAGCGGCATTGTCAACGAAGAGGCAGCAGCAGCGGCGCGGGCCGCTGGCCTAGACGTGGTCATGAACCGCTGTATGATGGTCGAGCACCGGCGGCGAGCCGCCGCTTAACCGGCGAGAACCTGGTGTACGAAATGGATGGCCATCGAGCCTTCGCCGACGGCTGCTGCCACGCGCTTCACAGAGCCGGCACGCGCATCCCCGGCGGCGAAGACGCCCGGCTGGCTCGTTTCGAGATAATAAGGAAGGCGGGATAACGGCCAGTTGGGCGCCTCTGCAAGCTCCGGGCCGGTCTTGATGAAGCCAGAATCGTCCACTTCGATGGCGCCGGGGAGCCAATCGGTGTGCGGTTCAGCGCCGATGAAGATAAAGAGGGCTGCGGCCTCAAGCCGCTCTTCCTCGCCGCTTTGGTTGCTACGGATGGTGACCGCTTCCAGCTGCTCGTCGCCGTGTACGGCAGTGACTTCGCTCTGCGAGCGCACCTCGACATTGTCCATTTTGCGGATGCGCGTCGCCAGATAGCTAGACATCAACTCGTCCAGCTCCTCCTCCACGCAGACCAGGACCACCCGGCCGGCGCGCTCGGCGAGAAAGACGGCAGCCTGCCCGGCAGAGTTACCGCCGCCGACGACCACGACCGGCTGGTCGACGCACAGCTGCGCTTCGACGGCGGTAGCGCTGTAATAGACGCCACGCCCCTCATAGTTGGCGCAGTTATCCACAGGGAGACGGCGGTAGGAGGCGCCCGTGGCGATGAGCACACAGCGGCCGATTGCCTGCTCGCCATCGTCCATCTCGACCACTTTGTAGCCGGCGTGGAAGCGGAGGCCCACCACTTTCACCGGCGCCGTGAGGGTGGCGCCGAATTTCTGCGCCTGGATGACGGCGCGCTCGGCGAGGTCGCTGCCGGAGAGGCCGGTGGGAAAACCCATGTAATTCTCGATCTTGGAGCTCTTGCTCGCCTGGCCGCCCGGGGCGCTTTCCTCGATGACGGCCGTTTTCAGCCCTTCTGACGCGCCATAGACAGCGGCAGCCAGCCCGGCCGGGCCGGCGCCGATGATGATCAGGTCGTAGACGGTCTGATCGACCGGCTGGGTGATGTTGAGCAGCTCGCCGAGCTCGCGGTTGCTGGGATTCTTGAAGATGCCTTGCCCGCGTAGGGCGACGACCGGCGTTTCCTCCGGGGTGACGTGGAAGCGGTCGAACAGCCGCTGTACGCGCCGGTTCTTCTCGACGTCGATCCAGTTGAAGGGCACCTGGTTTTTGCTGAGAAAGTCGCGCACGCGCAGCGTATCCGGCGAGTAGCGCGACCCGAGCACCGTCACCCCGGCGAGGCCGGCGGCTTCCAGCCAATCGCGCCGCGCCAGCAGGACCTGCAGGATGGCGTCGCCAAGCTCGGGTTGTTCGTTCACCAGCTGGCGCAGCTTATCGCGCGAGATCTCGTAGACGACCGTACGGCCCTCGGCGACAGCCGTCACGGCGGTGGCCCGGCCGGTGAGCACGGTAATATCGCCCGTGAACTCGCCGGGCCCATGCTCGGCGAGGATACGCCGCTTGCCGCGCGAGCTGTCGAAGACGGTCACTTTGCCGTCGCGGACGACGTAGAAAGCGGCGTTGGTATCGCCGGCAGCAAAGAGGGTCTCGCCGTCAGCTACCTCGCGCACGCGTGCGTAGGGAGTCAGCTCTTCGAGCTGTCCGGCATTGAAGCGGGCGGCTGTTTCTCCAGCCTGAGCTTCGGCGTTTTCTTCTCTTAAGGGAGGTGGTGTTTCTCGTTCTATTTCGCTGTCCATTCATTGGATTTTAGCTGCCGTGCCTAAGAAACGCGTAGAATGGGCTGCGCCGGGAGCCGCTGCCGGCACGGCTGGGCTGATGACCGGGCCGGGGAATTAGGCTACAATGCCGCAGATGGCGCCATGCGCACGGTGCCGTATCACCAACCCATGTTCGATTGCAGGATGGCACGACGATGAACTTCCCCCGCTCCGCTGGCGTATTGCTACACCCTACCTCATTCCCCAGCCGCTACGGCATCGGCGACCTGGGCGACGAAGCCTACCGCTTTCTCGACTTTCTGACTGAAAGCAAGCAGACGTTGTGGCAGGTACTGCCGTTGGGGCCGACCGGCTACGGCGACAGCCCCTACCAGAGCTTTTCGGCCTTTGCCGGCAACCCGCTGCTGATCAGCCCCGACCGGCTGGTGGCGGAAGGCTATCTGCCGGCGGAAGCGGTCGCGACGGTGCCGGAGTTCCCGGAGGAGCGCGTCGATTTTGGGGCGGTGATCACCTATAAGAATGATCTGCTGGCACAGGCATTCGCCCATTTCCGGCAGGTGGGAACGGCGGCGCAACAGGCAGCGCTTGATGCCTTTGTCGCGGACCATGCGCTGTGGCTCGACGACTACGCCCTGTTCATGGCGCTGAAGCAGGTGCACGTCGAGCATGAGGGCGGCGTGTGGAACACCTGGCCCGCAGAGATAGCGCGTCGCACGCCGGCCGGGATGCAGGCGTGGTCGGAGCGGCTGGCGGACGACGTTTCTTTCCATAAGTTCCTGCAGTTTCTCTTCTTTGAGCAGTGGCTGGCGCTCAAGGCGGTTGCCAACGAGCGCGGCATCTCCATCGTCGGCGACGTACCGATCTTCGTGGCTTTCGATAGCGCCGATGTCTGGGCAAACCGGGAGCTCTTTTATCTGGAGGAGGACGGCTCGCCTAGCTTCATCGCTGGGGTGCCGCCGGATTATTTCAGCGAGACGGGCCAGCGCTGGGGCAACCCGCTCTATCGTTGGGGCCGCATGGCCGAGCAGGGATACGATTGGTGGCGCCGCCGCCTGGAAGCAGTGCTGACGCAGGTGGATCTCGTGCGCATCGACCATTTCCGCGGCTTCGACGCCTACTGGGAGATCCCGGCGAGCGAGGAGACGGCGGTGAAGGGGCGCTGGGTGCGCGGGCCGGGCAAGGCCTTCTTCGAGGCGATGCGGGCGCAGATGGGCGAGCTACCGATCATCGCCGAGGATCTAGGGGTAATTACGCCGGAGGTCGAGGCGCTGCGCGATGCGTTTAACTTCCCCGGTATGAAGATCCTGCAGTTTGCCTTTGGCGGTGAGGTCAACAGCGCCTTTCTGCCGCACAACTTCACGCCCAACAGCGTGGTCTACACCGGCACGCACGACAACGAGACGACGTGGGGCTGGTACCGCAACGCCAGCCCGGCCGAGCAACATTTCGTACGGCGCTACCTGGCACGCAGTGGCGACGATATTGTCTGGGACCTGATCCGGCTGGCGCACAGCACTGTGTCGGTGATGGCCGTGATCCCCATGCAGGATCTGATGGATCTGGGCAACGAGGCGCGCATGAACTTTCCCGGCCGGTTGGGCGGCAACTGGCAGTGGCGCTACACGGCGCCGATGTTGACGGAGGTCATTGCGCACCGCTTAGGTGAGCTGACGACGCTGTATGGCCGCGTACCGGCGGAGACGGAACCGGCGCCCGCGTACAGCATCGAGGTCGAGGAGTCGTAGGCCTGTGGATTTCTTCGAGCTAAAGAACATCTCCGAGCAGACGATGCAGCTGGTAAACCCGTCGTCGGCAGAGAAGCTGCTGCGCGCCGGGCGACTTGCCGGGATGGGGCCGGGGAGCCGGGTGATTGACTTTGGCACCGGCTTTGCCGAGCCGCTGGCCTTGTGGGCGAGCGAGCTGGGCGTGAGCGGCGTGGGCATCGACATCCGCCCGCATGCCTGCGAGCGGGCGCGGGCGCGGCTGGCGGAGTTAGGCGTGGCCGAGCGGGTAGAGATCGTCTGCGACGATGGGGCGAACTACGCGTTTGCGCCGGCAAGCTTCGACTTCGCGACATGTATTGGGGCGACGTTTATCTGGGATGATGGCTTGCGCGGCGCCTTGCGCGCCATGCGGGCGGCGCTGAAGCCGGGCGGGCGCATCGTCGTGGGTGAGGCCTACTGGCGCACGCCAATGGTGCCCCCGGAGTTCGCACAGCCGATGACGGAGTTCCGGACAGAGGCGGAGCTGCTGGCGATCATGCACGAGGAAGGGTACGAGCTGGCGACGGTGATGCACGCTAGCCGCGCCGAGTGGGATCGCTACGAGTCAGATAACTGGCTCGGCTTCCTCAAGTGGCTAGAGGAGAACCCGGAACACCCGGAGCGCCAGCAAGTCGTCGACCAGCTACACGAGGATCAAGAGAGCTATCTACGCTACGGGCGCTATTACTTCGGGTGGGCGCTCTACGTGCTCTACCCGGCGCCGCAAGTGTCCTTCGTATAGCGGTTGGGACTCCCGCTGGCTGGCCAACCAAGTGAGCCATCTGCAGAAAAATGGCAATGTTGGCAACCTTGGCCATGTTGCCGGTTCGCGCCAGCACGTAGTCAGCCAGCTTGCTCCTGGACAAAGGCCACAATAGCCCGGCCCACGTCACTGGTGCTGGCGCTGCCGCCGAGGTCGCGGGTGAGGGTGGTGCTCTCGCTCGTGAGCCGCTCGATGGCGCTGACGATCGCCGCGCCGGCCTCCGCTTCCCCTAGATGATCGAGCATCATGGCGCCGGCCCAGATGGCGCCGATGGGGTTGGCAATGTTCCGGTCCAGGGGAAGGTTTCTGCATGGATGGTAAAGCCGAAGGCTGCGGCGGCGGCGCTGACGACGCGCATGCCTTCATCGATGACGTCAACGCCGATACCGTCACCGGGGATGAGGGCAAAATTGTAGGCGTTCATCGTTCCTCCGCGGGATGGTAAGCAGGAAATACCATTGGCAAAGCCCGGCGGAGATGATACGCTCAGGATGCTGCCAACGCCAGAGGAGTTCCTATGAACCGCTTTCCCAGCGCTGCCGCCGGGTCGATCCTGTTTGCCCTTCTTTTTCTCTTTTTTCTGCAGCTCCTGACCGAGTTTGTCGCGGCGATTTATGCCTTTGGGCTGCTAGGTACGTCGATCCCGGCAGAGATCGCTGCGGTACTCCTGCTCTTCTCGCCGCTGCTGCTCTTCCTCGTGCCGCGCGGGTTGAGCCCTTTGTGGCTGCGCTTGCTGTTGTGGCTCTTCCTGGCAACGCGGGCGCTCCTGCCGCTGCTGTCGACGCGGGGGCGGATGCTGGTGGCGGGTGTCGGTGTGGCCCTGTTCCTCTTCTGGCTGCCGGCGTGGCTGGCGCAGGTAGCGCGGCGCCGCGATGCGCCGGCCGGGCTTTCCTGGACGTTTGGGGCCGGCCTGCTGCTGGCGGTGGGCACGGCGACGCTGCTGCGCGCGTTGGGTGCGGGGCTTGATATCACGACGAGCGGCGGGCTGCCGCTGGTTGCCTGGGGGCTGGTGGTCGTAGCGGCGCTGCTGGTGCCGGTGCTGCCGCTGGCGGAGGCGGATGGCGAGGGGCGTCCGGCCGGCGGCAGGCGCACCTGGCTGGTCACGGCGGTGCTGGTCGCCGGGCTCGTGGCAGTGTTGGCGCAGCTCTACTATGGCTTTGCCGCGCCGCACGTGATCGCCCGCTGGGTAGCCAGGACGCCGCTGTGGGTGCTGGGCGTCCTATCGCTGGCGATGGCCGGGTGGTCCATCATCCTCTTCCAACCACGGTGGCGCGCCGCGCTGACGCCGCGCCTACTGTGGCTGATCACCTTGCTGTTTGTTCTCATGCTGGCGTTGACGCTCGAGGTGCAGCAGGTCTGGTTCCCGCCGGGACCGGGCGGCTTTCCCCTGCGGGAGCCGGCACAGCCGGCCTGGCACGGCGCTACGGTGTGGGCCACGCTGCTGCTGGCACCCGTGCTCTATGCCGATTTTGTGGTGCTCACGGCGGGGCTGTTGGCGCGGCGCCCATCGACGGCGGCACTCGCCGGCGCTTTCGGGCTGGCCAGCCTGATGCTGCTGATCTTGATTTTCGCGCAGGTCTTTACCACGGTCTATGACTACATTCCGTTCGTCGGGCCGATCTTCCGCGATCACTTCTGGCTGGTGGTGCCGCTGCCCGGTTTTGCGGTGCTGCTGGCGCTGCTCGTGACACGCGATGCCGGCGCGGGGACGGTGGTGATCGGGCGTGAAGCATGGGCGCTGCCGCTGCTTGTGCTACTGCTCGGCGCCGCCACTGTGCTGGTCGAATTCGTGCGCCGCCCGGCCCTGCCGGCGGAGGCGGCCGGCCAGCCCTTGCGCGTGCTGACCTATAACATCCAGCAGGGCTATGACGAGGCCGGCGAGCGAGCGTATGCGGATCAGTTGGCAGTTCTGCGCGAAGCCGATGCAGACATCATCGGCCTGCAGGAAAGCGACACGGCACGCATCGCTGGCGGCAACGACGACCTCGTGCGCTATTTCGCCGACGAGCTCGGCTACCACAGCTACTACGGGCCGAGCCCGGTGGTGGGTACGTTTGGCATTGCCCTGCTCTCGCG
>JAVVFG010000222.1:0-7286 GCA_032260445.1 Anaerolineae bacterium
GAATTGACTTGCCTGCCGCAGAATATATCCAGCTTGGTCGTCTACTATAACGAGGATCTCTTTCGCGCGGCCGCTCTGCCGCTGCCCAGCGACGACTGGACGTGGGACGACTTCGTCGCCGTCGCACGTGTGTTGACGCAAGATCATGATGGCGATGGCGTGGTCGACCAGTACGGCCTGGGCGTGGAGCCGTCCCTTTACCGCCTGGCACCGTTCATCTGGATGAACGGCGGGCCGCTGGTTGACGACGAGGAACGGCCGTCGCGCCTGACACTGAGCCGCCCGCCGTCGCTGGCAGCGCTCGAGTGGTTTGTCGCCCTGCGGCAGGAACACGGCGTTGCGCCCGGCCGCACAGAGGAGGTGGCCCTGGATAGTGAGAGCCGCTTCCTGGCGGGAACGGTGGCGATGTACCTCAATAGCCGCCGCGGCACGCCAACCTACCGCACGATTGACGGCTTCACCTGGGATGTGGCCCCTCTGCCGCGCGGCGCCAACTTCACCACTGTCCTGCACAGCGACGCTTTCTGCATCTCCCGTGCGAGCGAGCACAAGGAAGCCGCGTGGAGTCTTATCGAGTTCGCCAGCTCGCGCGAAGGGCAGACGATCCTGGCTGCTTCCGGCCGGACTGTTCCCTCCTTGCGCACGGTCGCCGAGTCGCCAGCGTTCCTATCCCCTGGCCTTCCGCCCGCCCGCAGCTACGTCTTCCTGGACAGTGCGGCTGTTGCACGGCCGGTGCCCGTCGTCAGCACCTGGGAGGAGATCGAGCGAGTTGCCGGAGATGAGATCGCACGTGCCTTCTACGGCGAGATCAGTGCGACGACGGCCGCCGCTCTGGCCGTCGAGCGCACACGAGAATACTTCGTGCTCGCAGCTCATCCCCGCTGACTACGCCTACGTTATTCCTACGCTGGCGTTCAGCCGCTTGTAACCGCCTTGGTTTCTCGCTATAGTGACGGCATGGCTGAGTCGATACGCATCATCGCCAGCTTCCGCACCGATAAGGGCCGGGTGCGGGAGAACAACCAGGACTTCGTCGCCTGGCGCGAGCCGGACACGCAGGAGGCGCGCGACCGGGATGGATGGCTCTATCTACTAGCGGATGGCGCCGGCGGGATGGACGCCGGCGAGCTTGCCAGCCGTTACGCGACCGAACGGCTACTCGAACACTATGTGGAGGGGGCCGGTGAGCGCGACTGGGGTCTGCGGCTGCATCGCGCTATGCTGGCGGCAAACAGCGATCTGCGCCAGTTGAGCGCCTCCCAGGCAGCCCAGAACCGTATGGCGACGACGATGGTCGCTGCGGTCATCGCCGGTGACAAGGCGTACATCGGCAATGTGGGCGACAGCCGCGCGTACCTTTGGCGGGCCGGCGCTCTGCAGCAGATCACCCGCGATCAGAGCCTCGTCGCTAAGCTGGTCGAAGAAGGGGCAATCACGGAAGAAGAAGCCGCCACGCATCCGCGCCGCCACGTGATTCTCTACAGTCTCGGCTCGGTGCGCGATCCGCAGGTGGATATCTACGAGCTGACCCTCAACGCCGGCGACCAGATTCTGCTTTGCTCCGACGGACTCACCGCGCACGTTGAAGATGACGAGCTGGCTGCGATCCTGGGCGAACAGGATCCTGAGGAGGCTTCGGCGGCCCTGGTGCAGCTTGCTAACGAGCGTGGCGGTCAGGATAACATCTCCGTCGGCGTTCTCCGCGTGTTGGCCGTGGCGAAGGAGCGCGCAGCGCTGCCCATCCCTGAGGCAGAACGGCCTGTCGCGGCGCCGGCCCGGGCATTTTTGTGGAGCTACACGCTGTTCCTCTCGTTGCTTCAGACGGCGTTAATTTGTCTACTCTGGTTCTTTCTCCTTTTTTGACACGCCTTCTCCCCTTTCGTATAATACGAGGATCAGATGTGTGATACTTCCTGGCAGAAAAGGACGGCTGTTTGGTGCGGGTAAGAGAGCGGAGCACAGTGGTGCTCCTTTCTGTTACCTGTACGAGGCAAGGCTCGTACCTAGCGAAAACGGACGGTTGGCGGTCGTGTGGTAAAGAGACAGGATGCCCGCCTCGGCAACCACGGGACCCGGCCTCCCTCATCATGGAAGCAATGGCGATGCGCCTGGTAGTGCGCGCGCCTCTTAGCGATTGCCGGAGGCAAGATGACTGAAAAACTGCGAATTGTGCCACTCGGTGGCTTGGGCGAGATCGGCAAGAACATGACCGTGTTCGAATACGGCGACGAGATCCTCATCGTCGACGCCGGGATCATGTTCCCCGAGAATGATATGTTGGGGATTGACTATATCATCCCTGACTACCGTTACATCATGGACAAGCGTGAGAAGATCAAGGCAGTGCTGATCACGCATGGCCATGAGGATCACGTCGGCGCCCTGCCGCACCTGATGGCCGATATCGACGCACCCATTTACGCGACCCCGCTGACCATTGGTCTGATCGAGCTCAAGTTGCGCGAGGCCGGGCTCAAAGACGTCCCCCTCAAGACAATTCAGGCCGGCTTCAATTTCCGCATCGGCCAGTTCAACATTGAGCCGTTCCATGTAACCCACAGCATTCCAGACTGTGTTGGGTTTGGCATCACGACGCCGGTGGGTCTCGTTGTGCTCACCGGAGACTACAAATTCGACCACACCCCGGTCGACGGGCGTGCGTCCGACTTCGCCAAGCTTGCCGAGTTCTCCCAGCGCGGCGTCCTGGCTCTGTTGGCGGACAGCACCAACGCCGAACGCCCCGGTTGGACGCCCTCGGAAATGGTGATCACCGGTGCGTTTGACCGTGTTTTCAGCGAGGCGCAAGGGCGGATTATTGTCGCCACGTTTGCCTCCCTGATTTCACGGATCCAGCAGACGGCGAACGCAGCCCGTGCCCACGGCCGTAAGATGGCGATCACCGGCTATTCGATGCGCAAGAACACCAAGATGGCGCGCAAGCTGGGCTATCTCGACATCCCTGACGACATGCTCATCGACATCTCCGAACTGGACAATTACCCGGATCACAAAGTGGCGATTATGGCTACTGGCTCACAGGGCGAGCCGGGGGCTGTCCTCGGCCGGCTGGCAATTGGGCGCCACCGCCATCTTTCGATCAAAGAGAATGATACCGTAGTCATGTCCGCTCATCCGATTCCGGGGAACGAGGAGATGATCCACCGGATCATCAACCGTCTCTACCAGCGTGGCGCTGACGTGGTCTATGATCAGCTCGTCCAGGTGCACGTTTCGGGTCACGCCGCACGCGAAGAGATGAAGTTGATGCTCAATCTAGTGCGGCCGAAATTCGTCATCCCGGTGCACGGCGAGCTGCGCCACCTGACGCAGCATGGCAAGATGGCAATGGAACTTGGTGTTCCACAGCAGAATATCGCCGTGGTGGAGAATGGGTACATTCTCGAACTGGACGAACACTCGCTTCATATTGGGGATCGCGTTCCGGGTGGTTACATCTACGTCGATGGGGCCAGCGTTGGCGACATCGGCCCATCGGTGATCCGTGACCGTGAGCGCCTTTCCGATAGTGGATTCGTGCTCGTCGTGGTGAGCAGCAATGGATCGGGTAACGGCAACGTCAGGCCGCGCTTCGTGAGCCGCGGCTTTGCCGATTTCCGTGATGCGCAGGCGCTGTTAGAAGGGGCAACCGAGACGGTGACGCGTACGGTACAGCGTTACCAGGAGACGCCTGACCAGATTGAGCCGAAAGTGGCCGATGCGGTCAGCCAATATCTCTATCGCGAGACGGGACGCCGACCCTTGGTCGAAGCGGTTGTCGATGCTACCGAGCGTGTGAGGACGAAGCAGTCCAAGGGCGCGGACTAGCTCGGCGCTGGGGTCTAATTCTCGGCAGGTGGTAACGCCAGAGTGTCGGTAATCGGAACCGTCGGCGTTGGGGGGACGAAAACGAAATCGGCAGCGACCTCGAGGAAAGTGGTGCGGCCCGGCTGTACGTCAACCGTGTGCACATAGCGGCGCCCGCCGCCGTCGACGATGACTTCGTAACGACCTGCCGGTAGATCGGCGATCACGAAATTCTCTTGCCAGATATCGTCGGGATTGACCTCGGGCACGCGGTACGTGTACTGCCCGCGGGCGGGGGTGTCGACGTTGAGCGGCCGGACGCCTACCCACGCTGCGTAGATGTATTTGCCCAGGCGGTCGATGAAGCGCCCGGCGAGCGTGCCCCAGCCCTCATAGGGAGCGACCCACAGGGCCGGGTTGTAGGTGTGTTCGGACGTATTCTCCCCGATGCGCACTTCCAGATGGAGGTGCGGCCCGCTGACGATGCCCGTCTGGCCGACGCCAGCGATCAGTTGGCCCTGCTCGACGTAATCGCCGACCTCGACAAATAGCTCCATCGCATGGGCATAGAGCGTGTAGACGTCCTTGGCGCGCCACTGCCAGTCGTGCTTGATGATCACCGTGTTGCCGTAGTAGAGGACGCCGTTTTGCCGGCTAGGCAGCGGGCCGGCATGGATGACCGTGCCGCTGCTGGCGGCGAGAATCGGCGTGCCCGGCCGGTTGGGATAATCAAGACCACGGTGCACCCGGTAGGGATAAATCTCGGGCAAGAGGACGTCGTTGCCGTACGGATACCACTCAAGGTCGTAGTTGCGCGAGTTGGATGGCAGCGGGCGGATCAGCCAGTAATGGTCATCAGGGTGAAGCGACAGCGGCACCGGCATCGGCGGCGGTCGCCACTCCAGGGTTGCCTCCGGGCCAATCGTCGCCTGTCGTGAGAACCTTACCTCGTCCGGGCGTATGCCGCCGCCAGCCGCAGCGAGCACCGTTTCGGGCAGCGGGGTGGGTGGGTCTGCCATCGCCGCTGGCTGTGCCGGTTCGGCCGGCGCGGTTGTCGCGGTGGCTGCGGCAGCGGCGGGTGGCTCGTCTGAGGTGGCTGCAAGCACCGGAGTCGGCGCGGCGCTGACCAGCGTCGGGGGTATGGCGGGTGCATCAGCGCTGCACGCTGCCAGCCCCACAATGACCAGGAGCCAGAGCCAGTGCTGGTAGCGAGGGTTCATCGACGGAAAACGGCGAGAAGCACGTCCGCAGGATGCAGCTCCAACATAGCCTGTTCCCAGGTGAGATCTTGCCGGTTCTCATAATGCCAGAAGCGAATCCCGGGGAAGTAGGTCCGCCAGTTATCGTTAGCGGGGCTCCACGTCCAGCCGTAATCGGCAGCCAGCGCCGTAAAGTCGGCAAAGTAGCCGACGGGGACCTGCTCCTCGAGCTTGCCACCCTGGTCGTAATAGCGCGGCTCTGGGCCGAAACGGGCACGGAAGTTCCACGGGAGATCGCGCAGGGGCTCACCCTGTGTGCCGTCTTGCGCCGTTGTTTTGAGATAAGTGCGCCAGTAGGTGTCCGCTTCCTCACGCCGGGGGACGATTACCACGGATGGGTCAAAGGCCAGCGCACGGTCAGACAGGTAGTCGAATGCCCGACCTGCCTTGTTCCACGTCTGGCTGTTTTGACCGGGCAATGGCTGGCCGTCAATCGCTTCGTACATCTGATCGAGCTCGCCGAGGAAGTCCCAACCAGTTTCTGCCTCGACCCGTTGGCGCAGCGCCAGGAACGATTGGTCGACGCGGTCGCTCAAATAGGGGGCGGGTGCGTCGACCGGGATTTCACGCAGTAAGAAGGGCGGGCCCTCGGCTGCCACCGGAGCGACGCTTTCCTGGAAAAGCGGTTGCGATAGCGAGTGGCTGATCGTCTCCAGCGCTCGGGGTAATGGCTGCGGCAGAACGTGCGCCGACCAGTTGGCACCGGCCAGCCGCGCGGGCGTGGTGAACGACTGCGGCGCCACGCTCCAGGCATCCAGGCTGCTGGCAATGAGATGGTACTGCCCGCCGCTGTTATAGATGAACGTCAAGGCTTTGCCATCTGGCGACCAGCTTGGGTGCTGGCCCTGGCCATGGCTAACCGGCTGGCCGGCCGGACGGTAGTCGGAAAGCGGCAGCGCGTAGACAAGGCGGCGCCCGCTGCTGGCATCATCATAGGCGAGAAAAGCGCCGTCAGGGCTGAACGCGGGATTGTCCTCGGACTGCCGCGGGGTTCCGGTTATATTGTGGGCGGCATTGTCGGCGGCATCGTCCAGCGAGAGGATGTAAATGTCCTTATTGCCGCTGCGCCAACTGGTGAAGGCGATGTGTCGCCCGTCCGGACTCCACGCCGGCGAGAAGTCGGGAGCCGGGTGCTGGGTCAGCGGAATTGGTCCCTGCTCGCCGTCGCTACTGAGGAGGAAGAGATCTAGGCTCCCACTGCGATAGGATTCGAACACGAGCCATTGCCCGTCGGGTGACCAGCTCGGCCCGCCGTCAAAGGCTGTGTCGTATGTCAGCCGCCGCACGTCGCCATCGCGCAGACGCAGAACGTAAATTTCCCAGTTGCCGTCACGGCGCGAGGAGAAGGCGATCTCACTGCCGTCCGGGCTCCACGCGGGGTCGCGGTCTTCGGCGGGATCGTCGGTGAGCCGTACCGGCTGTGACTTGCCAATGCTCAGGGCGTAAAGGTCACTGTTGCCCTGCTGGCGCAACGTGAAAACAACGCTGCCGCCACCATTCAAGGGATCCGGGGTGGGCCACGGCGTGGGCGAGGGAAGGGGCGTCGCCGTGGCAGTCGGCACAGGGCTGGTTGCCGTCACGGTGACGAATTTGCTGGAACTGATCTGGTACTCGTTTTCGGCCGCGGCGCCGCGCAGGCGTGGCGCCTGCTGCGCGGTGATCATGCTGGCGACAATGACTAGCCCAAGCGCCAGTCCGGTCGTCGCAAGGCGTGTGATCCGGCGCCGCGGTTGTGGCGTTTCCTCGAATCGCGGCACGGCCGGGGCGATGACCGCCTTACGTGGTGGCTGCGGGCGGAGCAGGGCAACACGCATGCGTGCCTGCCACACGCGTACCCGTGTGCGCCACTCGCGGCGCCGCCGCACCCGCCGCATCTGCCCTTTCCTCCAGCGGCGCCGCAGCGGGCGGAAAAGTAGCCGGGTCACAGCTTGTCCGGCCCTGCGCAGTAGCGACAACGCCACGCCGCCAAGGCGCCGCAGCGCGCTGGAAACGGTGCGGTGCAGATAGCGGCGGTAGAGCAGCCACCAGGGCATGCCCATGAAGCGGAGCGGACGCCAGATAAAGAGGGTGAGCAAGTTGCGCAAAGCCAAACCCAGCCGGCCGAGGAAGCGCCAGGGCGGCGCCAAGATCCGCCTCCAGATGAAGCGGGCGAATTGTGTCAGGAGACGGCGTAAAGCCAGCCCTGCCCAACCCCAACCGCGCCACACAAGACGGAGCAGCCGG
>JAVVFG010000223.1:0-7277 GCA_032260445.1 Anaerolineae bacterium
AGGATCACGATTTCGAAGCGCTGTACCGATCCATATTCCTCGACGATCCCCTGCAATGAGCGGCTGAGCGCTTCCAGCTTAAGGTTAGTGGCCACCACACCGTCAAAGCGACCCCCACTCTGCCACAGCGGCATGACCGCCGTGGCTACCGGCTGTGCGGTTGTCGGCGAGATCCGCCCCTCGGAGACAAACGGTTTCTCGGTGTGCAGGGCCGTCTGGAAGTAGTCTCGGAATGAAAAATCGACGGAGACGGTAGACCCAGGGCCGACGGGGTAGTGGTAGATCATCGTTCCCTGGTTGTCAAGACGATAAACCAGGTTGACGTCGTTACGCGCGCTCATCAACGTATGGAAGAGCGGCTCCATCCCGGCGATATCGGTGGTTCGCACTGCCGGATATTGCGCCAGCTCGTTGACCGCCGCCAGCGCGTTTTCCATGGCGATGTTGGTTTCCTGGGCAATGGCGCGCGCCAGAGCCAGGTCCGCGGCCTTGGCGTCGGCTTCCAGGCGTGGACTTGCGAGCCGGGCAAACAGTAATGTACCCGCGACCACCAGCCCCACAAAGAAAAGGCTGAGAGCCAGCAATTGCAGCCCTAGGTCGCGGCGAAGTGGAAACGTGGGCATCGTGAAAACTCGCTGGCTGGAGATGGCCTGACTATACTGATCCGCTGCGCCAGTGTCAACCCGCTCCCCCCAGCGAGGTCTACGAAGAAGCTGTCATAGGGGGCGCAAGCGCAGCCGGCATCCTGCCCGCTTTTGGCGAGCAAGATGCTAGCGGTCCGGTGACAAGTCACACAGCCGTGCGCCGCGATTTTTCTCGCCAACACCACTGGCCCGTGCTACAGTGATATGATGCGCATCGCCATGGTTGGCCCGTTTGGCTTTCATCCCAAGAAGACGATGCGGGCGCGCGCCTTCCCGCTGGCGCGCGAGCTCGCGGCGGCAGGGCATCAGGTCTCCCTGTTCATGCCTCCCTGGCACACGCCCGCCGAGGCCGACCGGTCGTGGCGTGAAGAGGGTGTCGCCATTCGCTACGTGCCCTTGCGCGGGGGCACACCCGGCATCACGCGCACTCTGCTACGCGAGACACTGGCTTTCCACCCAGACGTCGTCCATGCCTTCAAGCCCAAAGCATACAGCGGGCTGGTCGCTTGGTGGCTCTGGCACCGCCACCGCGACCGGCTGCGCATCGTGGTCGATAGCGATGATTGGGAAGGGTGGGGCGGCTGGAACAACAACGCCCCGTATACGACCGTGGAGAAATATTTCTTTGCCTGGCAGGAGCGCTGGGGGCTGGCCCATCACCACGCCCTAACCGTCGCCAGCCGTACCCTGCAGAGCCTCGCCTGGGCGCGTGGCGCTCGTCCGGGGCAACTCCACTACTTACCCAATGGCCCCGGCATCGTGCCCGGCATCCCGGGTGTCACCCAGCGCGCCGCGCTCGGCCTCGCCGAGCGCCCGGTCTTGCTCCTCTACAGCCGCCTTTTTGAATTCGATGCGGCACGCCTCGTTGCGATTCTGGAGCGCGTTCAGGCTGCGCTACCCGCCCTGGCCATCCTCGCGGTTGGCGCCGGGCTCTACGAAGACGATGCCGCTTCTTTGCGCCGGCGGCTGGCAGCGGCCGGCCTTGACAAGATCATCGTCGATGCCGGCTGGGTGGACGAGCGCGAGCTACCGGCACTGCTCGCCGCGGCTGATGCCGGCCTCTACCTGATGGACGACACGCTGCTCAACCGCGCCAAGTGCCCGGTTAAGCTGGTCGATATGCTGGCCGTCGGTCTCCCAGTAGCCGCCGAGGCTGTTGGCCAGGTGCCCGAGTACGTGCTCCACCGGCAGACCGGCCTGCTGCGTGACAGCGGCGATGTTGATGGCCTTGCCGCTGACCTCGTCTCGTTACTCAGCGATACGGCCTTGCGCGAGCGGCTAGGGGAGCAGGCGGCACACCATATCGCCGGCTCTTTCTCATGGCAGCGCCTGGCTGCCATCGCGCTGGAGGCCTACCAGTGATCACCATGCCTGCTCTCGTAGCCCATGCCGACTGGAGTGTGAGCCGCCGCAAGCGCTGGCTCGCGCTCGCCGAGCTACAACCCAATGGAGACTACGTGGCGACCGTACCGCAACCGGCCGGCGCGGCGGCGACGCTTCTCTACCGTCTCTTTAGCCTGGTGCCGCCCGGCCGGCCGCTCCTCGCCGGCTTTGACTTCCCGATCGGCCTGCCTCTGGCCTACGCGCGCCTCGCTGGCATCGGTGCCTTTCTGTCTCAACTGCCGCAGTTTGGTCACGGTGCCTGGGACAGCTTTTATCACGTTGCCGAGAAGCCAGAAGAAATTGGGCTCCGCCGGCCGTTCTACCCGTACCGGCCGGGGGGCACGAGCATCCATCACCTGATCGATGGGTTGGGTCTCAACTCGCGGCGCGAGCTGTATCGCGTCTGCGAGCTGGCCCACAGCCGCCGCACCGCAGCCGCGCCCCTGTTTTGGACGCTCGGGCCACAGCAGGTAGGCAAAGCGGCGATCACCGGCTGGCGCGATATGCTTGCGCCGGCAATCCGCGACGCCGCCCTACCGCTTCAGATCTGGCCGTTCGCCGGCCCACTGCCGGCCCTGCTGGCACAGGAGGGTATCGTCGTCGCCGAGACCTATCCGGCAGAAGCGGCGCACTTTCTCGGCCTCCGCCGTGGCCTCGGCAGCAAACGTTCGCAGTCAGCGCGTCGCCGCCACGCTGACCGTCTCCTCGCGGTGGCCTGGGAGCTCAACGTCTTGCTCGACCCTGACCTTGCCGAGCAGATTCGCGATGGCTTCGGTTCGGATGGCGCTGCTGACGATCGCTATGATGCGGTGATTGGGCTTCTGGGAATGATTGCCGTCGTCCGCGGCGGACAACCTGCGGGAGCGCCGCCTCCGGCAGTTGCCGCGATTGAGGGCTGGATTCTCGGCCTGGAACAAAAAGGCGCCACCTGATCCTCAGGCGACGCCTTGTGTTATGCGCAACGGGTACGCAACAGGCGCACCGGCCGGCGCTTACTCCGCGTCAAAATCCCAGGCGAACCAGTTGTTCATCCCTGTGAAGAACTCCTCTACCTCCACGGTGATGCCAGCGGTGTCGCCCTCGACGTTCTCAGGCCAGCTCCACCGGCCGGCACCAAGCGCTGTCGTGTTGTTCCCCCCTGCCGCGTTGATGAAGATGCAGTAGGTTCCCGCGTCGAGACCAGTAAAGCGGAAACGGCCGGCTGCGTCAGTCGTTTGCGTCGCCGTTACCGTGCTGGCCGGGCATGCGCCTTCGCCAAGCGCGACGGTCACGCCGCGAATGCGCGGCTCGCCAGCGTCATACACCCCGTTGGCGATGAACTCCCCTTCCTCAAGCTCGATACAGCCTTCCGGCGCGACGTTTCCCGTCGTCGCGGGGCACAGGTCTGACCAGACCAGTCCTTCGATGTTCGCACCTTCGGGGATAATCTCTGCATTTACTTCGATCAGTACCCAGAACTCAAGATTACCGGGAATGCCAAAGAGCTCGCCGAGTTCGTTGCGCAGCGCCCAGTCGCCGCGATAGGTGCCATCGGCTTCCGGCGCTACCAGCTCGATAGAGAGGTCGACCGTATCTGTCGGCACTACCTCGCCGGGCAGCGGGATGCTTTCAGGTGCGCCCATCAGATCGCCGGCGACGAAGACGAGTTCGTAGTCGCTATTCCAGGTGCAGGTGCCGGCATTCTCTAGCCGCCACGTTTTCGTGAAGGCGACACCAGGAGGAATCACTTCGTTGTCGAGCACGGTGACATCGGCAATGAAGTTGGCCGAGTCAACGCACCCCTTGCTCGCGCCGGCCTCGCCTGCGGGCAGCGGCAGGAACTGGTAATCCCAGCCGAAGTTAATCTCTTCGGCCGTCTGCTCGTCGTCTACCGTCACGGTGACATAGGTCAGCCCGACCCCGGCTTCCGATTCCGGCGCGGTCCAATCTCCGGGGATGAGCAGGCTGCTATTCGCGTTGCTCAAGGCGTCCACACTCACGCAGTAGGTGCCCGCCTCTAAGCCACTGAAAAGATAGACACCGTCATCGTCAGTGACTGCCGTCTGGCTTTCGGCCGCGGGACAGCTACCGCTGCCCAGGCTGACGGTGACATCGGCGAGCCCCGGCTCGGCCTCCTCCAGGATCCCGTTCGCCGCATAGCCGCCATCTTCCAGCGCCACACAGCCAGCGGACGGCACCGCCGGCTCGCCGCCTTCGCCGCCGCGCACGCCGCACAGATCGTGCCACACGAGGCCGGTAATCGAGGCGCCAGTCTCGGCGACGGCCGTGGGCGTCGCTTCTGCCTCCGGCGTCTCCTCGGGCTCCGCTGTCTCCTCGGCGAGGATGTTGTCTACCTCCAGGGTAAAGGTATCCGTGGTGCCGTTTACCGACACAGTATAGGTGCCAGCGGGCAGGCCGGCGACGTCGAGCGGAATCACCTGGTCGAAGGGCACCAGCGCCTGCGTGCACACTTCATCCGGGAGCTGCGTAGCGACCAGATTAATGACAAACGTATTGCCCTCGCGCCGCGGCCGCGGCTCATTCAGCGTCGAGCAGCCATTCGGCAGGTTGCCGCTCACGATCGCATTGACCTGCACCGGGAACGACTCCAGCAGGAGGATGTCCAGGCTCTCGACGGAAACCTGCGTCTCCACAGGCTCCTCCTCGGCGACGGCGGTGGGTGGGGGCGTGTTCGTGGCAGCGGGCGTCGGTTCCTCTGTCTGCCCGAGCAGGCTGCAACCCGCCACCAACAACAGCAAGGGCAACAAGAGCGCTAGCGCCCAGTATGTTCGTCTGCTTGTGGGAGTCATCTATTCCTCCTCCTTGATCTAGCTGGTTATCCCGCCCGGCGCCGGCGGCGTACCTTGCATCGGGCTGGGGCGTCGGGTACGATGTGACCCGGCGCAACAGCCCCTATCTTCGCTCAACCGCGCCCATTTGTAAAATTATGACAGAAAGCAACCTCGCCGATCAACCACTTACTCCAGACGCGCCGGCCGCCGATCGCCTGGATACCATCGTTGAGCGCCTGCGCGCCGCCCACCCTGATGCCCATTGTGCGCTCGACTACCAGACCCCCTGGCAACTGCTGGTTGCCACGATCCTCTCGGCGCAGACGACGGACGAGCGCGTCAATCAGGTGACGCCGGCGCTCTTCGCCCGCTATCCTGACACTGCCGCGATGGCTGCCGCCGATCGCAACGAGCTCGAGGAGCTGATTCGCCCGACCGGCTTCTTCCGCCAGAAGGCGCGTTATATCCACGAAACGTCGCAGCGGCTCGTCGCGGAGCATGACGGGCAAGTCCCAGGCGACCTGCAGGCGCTGCTGCAGATGTCGGGGGTGGCGCGCAAGACGGCGAACGTCGTCCTCGGCGAGATCTTCAACGTCGCCGAGGGTGTCGTCGTCGACACTCACGTGAAACGCCTGGCACAGCGGCTTGGGCTGGTACAGGCGACAACGGCTGAGAAGATCGAAGAGGAGCTGATGGAGCTTCTGCCGCGCGAGCTGTGGATCGAGATTTCCCATCTACTCATCTTCCACGGCCGGCGCATCTGCGCTGCGCGCAAGCCCGATTGCGCCAACTGCCCGCTGCTGGATCTCTGCCCATCGGCCGTCGTCTAGGCTGAGACGGCGACAGATTTACCCTCTTTCAGGTAGCGATCGAACCAACGTACAATGTGCCCGAGGCGGGCAACGCGGCGATCCGTTCGCCCGCCGCGCGAGAGCCCGTGGGATTCTTCGGGAAAGACGACCAGCTCGGTATCGACGCCGAGCCGCCGCAGCGCCAGGAAGAGCTGCGTGCCCTGTTCCAGATTGCAGCGCATGTCCTGCTCACTGTGAATGACCAGGGTGGGTGTCGTCGCGTTGCCGATGTATGCCACCGGCGACTGGCGCCAATAGGCTTCGAAAGCCTCCCACGGCGGCTGGCAGTTGGCCCAGGGATCCTCGAAGTGGATACCAACGTCTGAAGAGCCCCAGAAGCTGAGCGCATTACTCACAACGCGTTGGGCGACAGCGGCCTTGAAGCGATCGGTATGGCCGATGATCCACGCTGTCATATAGCCGCCGTAACTGCCACCCGTCACCCCCATCCGCTCCGTGTCAATGTACGGTAGTGCGGCAACAGAGTCCGTCCAGGCCATCACGTCGGCGTAATCACGGTCGCCCCAGTTGTGGTGAATAGCACGGCTATGTACCTCGCCATAGCCCTGCCCGCCGCGCGGGTTGGTGAAGTGAACGACATAGCCCTGTGCCGCCAGCGTGTAGAACTCATGCATGAAGAGCTGGCCATACTGCAGCCACGGGCCGCCGTGGATCTCTAAGATGGAAGGGTACGTCTTTTCGGGGTCAAATCCCGGCGGCTTCAGGATCCAGCCCTGCAAATCGTTGCCATCCGCGCCCTTAATCCAGACCTCTTCGATCTCGCCCAGATCAATAGCGCCAAACCACGACTCGTTGAGCTGCGTCAGTTGGCGGTAGCCTTCCTCAGCGGTGTCCCACAACCAGATCTGCCCCGGGTCGCTAAAGCTGCCCCAGATGTAGGCGAGGGTTTGCCGCGCTTCGTCAAAGGTGAAGTCGCTGATCGCTCCCTCTGGCGCCAATAGCGACTCAACTGTGCCATCCAGGCCAACGCTATACAGCGATGTACGCCCATGTCTCGACACCTGTGTAAAAAGCTTTGTGCTATCAACCGACCAGACTGGCGCCGTGACGGGCCGATCGGCGACGTCTCCGAGCGTGCTGTTCGAAATGTGCAGGTCGGTTTCCGCGGTCAGGTTGCGCGCCGGCTCGCTACCATCGCGTGCTAGCACCCACAGGCTGTTGTTCCGCCACCAGTTCCCCTTTCCTTCACTGCTCGTATAGGAGAGCCATTCCCCGTCCGGCGATGCGGCTAGGCCAGATTTCGTCCCAATAGGCGTCTCCAGCCTTTCCATCTCCGCTCCGGCGGCGGGGATGGAGAAGACGTCCACCAGATCGGGCTCCAGGTCGGGCTTCTCGGAGCGATTGGACAAGAAGTAAATCGTTTCACCATCTGGCGCCCACACTGGCGACGTTTCGTGATAGTCGCCGTCGGTTAGCTGCGTCACCTCCCCCGTCGTCGCGTCGATTAGCAACAGGTGCCAGCTCTCCTGCGGCATCCAGCCGGCGCCGTCAAGGCGGAAATCAGCGCGCGTGATGTTCCGCGCCACGATGCCCAGCTTTTTCTTCTGCTCGTCCTCGTCGCGCTCGATGGCGTCTTGATCTTTGTTGCGAAACTGGCACAACAGCCG
>JAVVFG010000224.1:0-7209 GCA_032260445.1 Anaerolineae bacterium
CATGGCGGAACCGGCCGTGCTCCCTACCCCGCTGCCGGCCGAGCTGCTGCGCGAGGAGCTAAATCTGCCGGAGGTCAGCGAGGCAGACGTGGTACGCCACTACACGCGCCTGTCGCGGCTGAACTATGGCGTGGACACGACGATGTACCCGCTGGGCTCGTGCACGATGAAGTATAACCCGCGTCTCAACGAAGCGATGGCCCACCTGCCCGGTTTTGCCGAGGCACACCCGCTGCAGGACGAACGGACCGTGCAGGGCAGCCTGCAGCTGATGGTCGAGCTGCAGCAGTGGTTGAGCGACCTGAATGGCTTCGCGGCGACGAGCCTGCAGCCGGCGGCCGGCGCGCACGGCGAGTTCACCGGCATCTTGATGGTGCGAGCTTACCACCGCAGCCGCGGCGACGACGCGCGCGACACGATCCTCTTGCCCGATTCGGCGCACGGCACCAACCCGGCGACGAGCAGCATGGCCGGCTTCCGTGTGGTCGAGCTGCCGACTGATACGCGCGGCAATGTGGAACTGGAGGCTCTGAAGGATAACCTCGGGCCGCACGTGGCGGCGATGATGATCACCATTCCTAATACGCTGGGCCTCTTCGAGGAGCAGATCCTGGAAGTGACGCGGCTGGTGCATGAGGCCGGTGGCCTGATGTACGCCGACGGGGCGAACATGAATGCCCTGATGGGCGTTGTGCGCTTTGCCGACCTCGGCTTCGACGTGATGCATTACAACCTGCACAAGACCTTCTCCACCCCGCACGGCGGCGGCGGGCCGGGCGCCGGTCCCGTCGCGGCGAACGAGCGGCTGGCGCCGTTCCTGCCGGGACCTGTCGCTGTGCGGGATGCGGAGCGCTCCACGGAGGAGGCGCCGGTTTATAGACTGAGCATGCCTGACCAAAGCATTGGCCGGGTGAAAGCCTTCCAGGGCAACTTCGGCATCCTGGTACGCGCCTATGCCTACCTGCGCAACCACGGCCCGGAGGAGCTGCGTGCCGTTTCTGAGTACGCTGTCCTCAACGCCAACTACCTGCGCGTGCGCATTGGCGAGCATTTTGAGGTGCCTTACGATCGTATCTGCATGCACGAGTTTGTCGCCGAGGGCAAGCTGGAAGATGAGGGGATCCGTGCGCTGGATATCTCCAAGCGGCTCATCGACTACGGCTTCCACCCACCGTCCAACTACTTCCCGATGGGCGCGCCGCACACGACGCTCAAAGTCCACGAGGCGCTGATGTTCGAGCCGACAGAGACAGAGTCGCTGCCGACGCTGGACCGCTACGTGGACGCGATGGCCCAGATCCGGCGCGAGGCGGCGGAAGATGCCGACCTTCTGCACGGCGCGCCACACACCGCTCCGGTGGCACGGGTGGACGAAGTCTATGCCGCGAAAAACATGGTATTGATCCGCGCCGAAGCGGAGGCGGCGGCGGAGCGCGCTTCGCCTGGCGCGAATGGACAGAGCGAGCCCGCTGCTGCTCAGGCTGCAACTGACTGATAAAGGTCATCCCGGCCTGATGACATTTGTCGCTGACGCCAGCGGCGTAACAGGATAAAATTCAACAGGTGTTGAAACAATTCAAGCGAGAGGAAATCGTTATGTTACAGATCAAAGTTCTCGGACCCGGCTGCTCGAACTGTGAGAAGCTGGCCTCGGTGGCGAAGAAGGCGGTCGCCAACTTTGGTATGCCGGCCAACATCGAAAAAGTCACTGATTTCAGCGAGATTATGAACTATCGCGTGCTGGCGACCCCCGGTTTGGTGATCAACGAGAAGCTGGTTTCAGCCGGCCGGATTCCCAGCGACGCCGAAGTGATGTCCTGGGTCGCCGACGCGCTGGCGGCAGCGTAACGAGGAGCGCCTGCGCGGAGCGGGCAAGACGGACCCACGTGTCCTGCACGAGCAGCGCATTGTCCTTGACGCCGCGGGCCTGATTAGGCTGCACGCCGGGCCAAAGAGACGATGGATAAGCTGCAGAGCAAACTGGAAGGAATACGATGAGCCTGGACTACGTAGCCACCTATGAACATCTCGAAAACCGGCTGGGCGACCTGGGCGGGGAGATCCCGCTGCCCTACGGCGGCTTCGCTCGCCTGCACCGTAAGGCGCTAGCCGACGGCGCGCTCAGCGGCAAGGTCAAAGAGCTGATGGCCCTGGCGATCAGCATCGCCGTCGGCTGTGATGGCTGTATTGCCTACCACACCCACGACGCCATTGGCGCCGGCGCCAATCGCGAGGAGCTGCTGGAAACGATCGCCGTTGGCCTTTTCATGGGTGGCGGGCCGGGCTCTATCTATGCTGCGCACGCCCTGGACGCCGTCGAGCAGTTCATGGCCGAAGCAGAAGCGTCGCCTGCTCCCGAGTGAAGGGTTGCGGCATGTCCTGACGCTACCATTGCAGAGGTGATAGATGCTAATCGAGCAGTATGAGCTGGACGTCTTTACGCCCCCGTGCGAGCCAGGCGCCGAGCGCTTCGCGGCGAAGGCTTTGCTTACCGTGGATATCTCCGAGGTTTTGCCTTACCTCAATGCCACGTTGCGTGGCGCTGTTTATCACCGCGAAGCGCAGGCGCTGACCTGGAAGAAAGGCGGGCACAATATTGCCTTCCACGCGCAGGAGATAGCGACGAGTAACGTCGCCGACCGCGACGTGGCGATCAAGGAGCTGGACGGGCTGGTGGAGCTGGTGAATCGCACCTGGGAGCGGCGCGACGAGATCGAGCCGAGCACCGAAACGGGGCAACGCCCAGCGCCCATGGCCATCTACCAGCTTCTGCCGCAGACGAACTGCCGCGCCTGTGGCGAGCCGACCTGCTTCACCTTTGCCCTCAAGCTGGTGGCGGCACAGAAGACGCCGGCCGATTGTCCTCCACTACTAGAGCCGGCACGCGCCGCGCAGTTGGCGGCGCTGGAGGCCATGCTGCCGGGCGCGCCGGCGATTGGCTGATTCAGCTCACGTTAGGAGGTAGATACGATGTGCATGTCGGCTGTGTGGGTTGTTTATCCCGACGGGCAGAAAGAAAAGATCACCGACAACGCCAGCTATGTGCGACAGGAAGGGCCCGTTGTCACGATCGGCACCTTTATGGCGCCGCCCAGGCAGTTCGTAGGCGACCTGGTCGAGGTGGATGCCCAGGCCCATACGATTACACTCCGGGTCGAGCAGCCTGTCTCCCTCAAGATGAAGGGTAACTTGCCCGCCGCTGCAGGCGAGCCTGGATAGGGGCCAGTGGCTCGGGTATAGGAGGCTGTGGTGAAAAGGGTTATCAACCTTCCGCTGGAGGATGAGGACGTCGTCGAGCTGATGCGCATTCTTATCGACGAGGATGACGAGGGCGCGCTTCTTTTCCTAAAACAGCATTTCAAGGGCAAGGCGCGCGAGCTCCTGGAGGGAGGTTGAAAGGTGATGATCGAGGTTCCCGGTGCGGGAATCCGGCAGGTGCAGGGTGATATCTTTCGCGGCCGTTGACATGGTCAAGCAAGACGTTTACCTAGAAAGCATCGCCCTGATGCGCACGCACCCCTGTCTGGCCGAACGGGACAAGATTGTCGTCGTCGGCCGGCCCGCGCGCTCACTCGCGGCGGTGCTGCCCTATCTGGCCACGCTGCCGGACGTTATCGCCTACAACCCTGAGCTGCCGGCCCTGACCTTTCGCCGCCAGCCCGGGTTTCTGACCCTCTACGCGGACCGCGTCACCTTGACACAGGTGCGCGGCGTCGAAGAAGGGCTGGCCCTGCTGGCGGCGCTCGTCGAGGCTGTCAACGCCACCTGGGAACACCGCGAAGAGCTGGTAGCGGTGCGCGAGCGGCGGCGACCGGCACGCCCGCTCGACGTCTACGCCCTGCTGCCGCAAAGTAACTGCGGGCAGTGCGGCGAAGCAACCTGTATGGCCTTCGTCTTCGCCCTGCTGCAGCAACGCCGGCAGCTGGCGGAGTGCCTGCCGCTGGAGCGAGAAGCAACGCTGGTTGAGCAGCGCGAAGCGCTGGCAGCCCTGTGCTGACAGCCGTAAGGAGTCTTGATAAATGGCATCCCTGATAGAGAGGGCCCTGCAGAAAGCCGAAGAAATCCTGGGCAGCGAGTGCAGCCCGATTGGCCTGATGGCCTCACCCGAGGGCTACCCCCATGTCTGGGCGCGCGACAGCGTCATTACCTCGCTCGGCGCTTTGCTTTCTCCAGGTCATGAGGAATGCCTGAAGATGTCACTCCAGACTCTGTCCGGCCAGCAATCGGAGCTGGGGGCCATTCCCAACAACGTCAGCGTCGCCACCGGCCGGCTGGACCACACCAACGCCGGCTCCGTCGACTCCAACCTCTGGTTCATCCTCGGCCACGCCTTCCAATACCGTGCCTCAGGCGACCTGTCATTCCTGCAGCGGCAATGGCCCGCGCTGGAGAAAGCCTTACTCTGGCTACGCTACCAGGACTCGAACGGCTGCGGTCTGCTGGAGGTGCATGAGGCGGCCGATTGGGCCGACCTGTTAGCCAACCGTTTCAACGTGCTCTACGACAACGTGCTCTGGTATGGCGCGCTGCAGGCCATGGCCGAGATGGCCGAGGTCCTCTCGGTCGACGGCAGCCGTTTTGCCGAGATGGCGGCTGACGTGCGTCACAAAATACGCATCGTGCTCTGGGTAGGCCCGGAGTCAGCTGATGAGTGGGGGCCAGATTGCCCTGGACACACGGAATGGGAGCACACCCTGAGCCAGGTAGGGCCGGTGCTGGTGAAACGCCCCTACTTCCTGCCTTACGTAGCCTTCCGCGATTACGGCGACTACTGTGATGTGTTCGGCAACCTACTCGCGATACTCCTTGACGTAGCCAACCCGGCGCAGGAGAAGCGCATCCTGGATTACATGCAGCAGGTCGGCATTGCTGAACCCTATCCAGTGCGCGTGCTGCATCCCATCATCTACCCCGGCAGCAAAGACTGGCGCGAGTACTATCGTAACAACAACCTGAACATGCCCGAGCAGTACCACAACGGCGGCATCTGGCCCTTCGTCGGCGGCTTCTACGTCGCCGCGCTGGTCAAGACGGGGCGGCTGGAGGAGGCGCGACGGCAATTGGAAAGGCTCGCCGCGGTCAACCAGCTCGGCCTGGAAGGCGAGTGGGAGTTCAACGAGTGGTGCCACGGGCGCACCGGCCGGCCGATGGGCTACCCGCACCAGGCGTGGTCGGCGGGTATGTATGTCTTTGCCTACCACTGTGTGCGGCAGGGACAGGTGCCGCTACTGGGCCCGGTAATGGTATCTGAAGGTGAGCCGCAAGCGAGCGCGGTTTGACCGGCGAAGCAGAGATAATATAATCCAATCTATGTTGAAGTATTGGACGACAGGACGGTCATGAACGAAATTCTTCCCGCGGATGAGGCAGCGTTGGCCGAAATCACGACGTTACTGAAGGCCTTGGCCGAACCCAACCGCCTGCGCATCTTTGCCGAGCTAATGAAAGGGGACACCTGTAACGCCGAGCTGAACGAAGCGCTGGGGCTGGCGCCCAACCTGCTCTCCCATCACCTGCGCGTGCTCAGCGAGACTGGGCTGATTACTTCGCGGCGCGACCGCGTCGATGGGCGGTGGATCTACTATTCCGTTGAACGGCGGGCGGCTGCGCGCTGGCAGCATTGGTTCAGCGCTCTCCTCGATCCGGCGCGCATCCAGGAGCGCGAGGTCTGTGGTCCCGAGGGGCAGCTGGTGGAGCCGTCGCAGATTGCCATTCACAAAGCGGGCTGAGCTGCCGGCCAGTTTACTCTTGGCCGTTGTCCCTATTGCCTGATTTCCCTGCATTGCCTTGACGGATTGGCACTACGGCGATATACTTCGAAAAGTTTTGAACTATATTCTGGGAGTTGACATGGCACTGGCATCCCCACCCACCAACACAGAGCTGCTCGCCCAGCGGCTGAAGCTGCTAGCCAACCCCAAACGGCTGCAGATCATCCACCTGCTGATGGAAGGGGTACAGTGTAACTGCGAGCTGGGCGACGCGCTGGACATGGCGCCGAACCTCATCTCGCACCACCTGGGTCTGCTGCGCGATGCGGGGCTGGTGGATGTAGAACGGGACGTAGTGGACGCGCGCTGGCTGTACTATACCCTGAACGAAGAGGCGCTGGCGGATCTGAATGCCGCTTACGGTGCCTTCTTCGACCCGGCGCGCATCAAGCCCCGGCGGCCGACCTGCGGGCCAGGTAGCAGCGTCGTCTCTCTCGCCGATATTGCCCTGGAAAGGGCCTGAGATTCAGGGCCTGAAATTCAGGGTTGAGTCTTTTTTTGCGAAAGTAGTTCGAAGGAGTTTGAACCGTTATGATGCAGTCCATTTCTCTAACCAAATTGCCCGCAGCGACGGCAGACACAACGGTCGAGGTCGCCCTCTTTGACCCGCCCATGTGCTGCCCCACGGGGCTCTGCGGCCCGGCGCTCGACCAGACGCTGCTGGACGTGAACGAGATGATCCTCGCCCTGCAGACGCAGGGTATCCGCGTGGCGCGCTACCAGATGACCAGTCACCCGCAGCAGTTCACCAACAACGGCGAGGTCATGCGCCTCGTGCGCGAGCAGCAGATGGCGGCCTTACCCATCACCATGGTGCGCGAGCAGGTCGTCAAAGTGGGTGCTTACCCGACCCTCGACGAGATCCGCGTCGCGCTCAACGGCGCCCAGAAGCGCTAAAGATTCAGGCGCCCCGCTCGTAATTGCGGCCCGGCGCAGCAACAAAGGACCTGACATGCAAACCGAGTTTATCTTCTTCTCCGGCAAAGGCGGCGTAGGCAAGACGAGCATGGCCTGCGCTACTGCCGTGCATTACGCCGAGGCCGGCCGGCGCACGTTAATCGTCACTACCGACCCGGCAGCCAACCTGGCCGACGTCTTCGAGCAGCCAATTGGTCACGCGATCACGCCGCTCGCGGGCATCGACAATCTCTGGGCGATGGAAATCGACCCGGACCGTGCCACCGAGGAGTACAAGGAGCGAGCGCTATCCCCGCTGCGCGCCGCCTTCCCGCCGGAGATGGTCGCCGTCATCGACGAGCAGATGAGCGGTCCCTGCACGGCTGAAGTGGCCGCGTTCGACCGCTTCACCGACTTCCTCGTGCTGGAAAACGCCGCCGACCAACCCGTGCCCTTTGACGTGGTTATCTTCGACACCGCACCCACTGGGCACACCATCCGCCTGCTGGAGCTGCCGGCCGAGTGGAGCCAGTCGATCAGT
>JAVVFG010000225.1:0-2985 GCA_032260445.1 Anaerolineae bacterium
GGGTCGTGAACGCGATGGCCGACATGGTCATCGAAGCGGCACGCGCGGGTGATGGACAAATCGACGAGCTTCATTGGCCGGCACTCTTTTAGCTGCAGCGAGGGGACATGGGCCTGCAAGACGCCATCCAGACGTATCACGAGCTTCTCACGCCAGAGGTAGCGCTGGAGTCACAGCAGAAGCTGGACGACCAGTTGCGGCGACATGACCTATTCTTTGGCGGCCGGCCGCTGTGCACGGTACTGCGCCCGCGCTTTTTGACGTACCCGCAGTACCGCTTTCTGCAGACACGCATCCAGCCATTATTGCGCGCTTTCGACAAAGCGTACCGCGCCGCGCTGGAGTCGCCGTCGCTGCTGGCGCAATTTGGTCTCACCGGCTGGGAACAGGAGCTGCTGCAGATCGATCCGGGCTATAGCTACCCGACGCCAGTCTCGCGCCTCGACGCTTTCTACATGACGGATAGCGACACGCTCTGCTTCACCGAGTACAACGCCGAGGTGCCGGCAGCGTCGGCGTACAATGACGTGCTCTCCGAAGTGTTCTATGGCCTGCCGATCATGCGCGAGTTCTTCCACAAGTACGAGGTACGCTCGCTGAGCACACGCTACCGCGTCATGCACGCCCTCCTCGACGCATTCCGCCAGTGGTCCGGGGGTAGCAGCCGCGTGCCGCGCATCGCCATTCTCGACTGGGACGACGTACCCACCTACAGCGAATTTCGTCTGTTCCTCGATTATTTCCGGTCGCAGGGGCTGGAGACGATTATCTGCGCACCACACGAGGTACGTTACGAAAACGGTAAGCTGATGGCCGGCGATTTCCACATCACACTGATCTACAAGCGGATCCTGATCACGGAGCTCGTCGAGGAGTGCGGGCTAGACCATCCTGTCGTTCAGGCCGTGCGCGACGGGAATGTGTGTATGGTCAACCCGTTTCACTGCAAGCTTCTCTACAAGAAGGCCAGCCTCGCCGTGCTCAGCGACGAGCGCAACGCGGCCCTCTTTACGCCCGGCGAGCTTGAAGCAATCGCGGCGCACATCCCCTGGACACGGGTGGTCGAAGAGCGCCATACAACCGCCCACGGCGAAGAAATCGACCTGATCCCCCATATCCTGGCCCATAAGGAGCGGATGGTGCTCAAGCCGAACGACGACTACGGCGGGCACGGCATCGTGCTTGGCTGGCTCGTCGATAACGGCGAGTGGGAGGCCGCAGTAGAACACGCTCTGACCTCGCCATACGTGGTTCAGGAGAAGGTGCAGATCCCACGCGAGCCATACCCGAGCATGGTCGACGGCCAACTGGTGATTTATGACCGGATGCTGGACACAGCGCCGTTTATCTTCTATGGTGAGTACGTCGACGGCTGCCTGACACGGCTGGCGACCGGCCCCCTGCTCAACGTCACGGCGGGTGGTGGTTCCTCGGTACCGACATTTATCGTGGCGAGACGTTGAGGGTTACACGATGGAGAATGAGATGAAGCCCACCCTACTTTGCCTGGCGAGCTACTTCAAAGGAGAACCATTCCTGGAGAAGGCGCACGAGCTCGGGTGCCACGTCATTTTGATTACCAAGGAGAAGCTGGCAGACGAGCCGTGGCCAATGGACAGCATCGACGAGCGTTACCTGATGCCTGAGCTGGGGCAGCAGCCGGATATCACCTATGCCGTCAGCTATCTGGCGCGCGAGCGCACGCTGGACCGCATTGTCCCGCTGGACGACTATGACGTGGAGACGGCGGCGCAGCTGCGCGAGCATTTACGTCTGCCGGGCATGGGCACGACACGAGCGCGCTACTTCCGCGACAAGTTGGCGATGCGCATCGCTGCGAGCGCGGCCGGGTTGGCAGTACCCTCGTTTTCACCTGTTCTTAACTATGAACAGCTCCACGCTTTCACGGAGGATGTGCCACCACCGTGGGTGCTCAAGCCGCGCTCGGAGGCCGGGGCGATGGGCATCAAGAAGATCAACCACCGCGACGAGGTCTGGCACTGGCTCTCGGAGCTGGGCGATGAGCAGTCGTTCTTCCTGCTGGAGCAGTACGTGCCGGGCGTGGTGTACCATACGGACGGTATCGTGCACAACGGCGAGGTCGTCTTCGCGCTTGCCAGCAAGTATGGGCAGCCGCCGATGGATGTGGCCCACGGCGGCGGCGTCTTCATCACGCAGACGCTGCCGGCGGCGGACGAGGTCGGTCAAGAGCTACTCGCATTAAATGAACGGCTGCAGAAGGCGCTCGGCATGCATCGAGGGGCAACGCACACGGAGTTCATCCGCGCCGAAGACGGCACGATCTACTTCCTGGAGACGGCAGCGCGCGTAGGCGGCGCCAACATCCACGAGATGGTGCAGGCAGCCAGCGGCGTCAACCTGTGGCACGAATGGGCCAAGCTGGAGGTCGCCGAGATCCGCGGGGAAGCGTACGTGCCGCCAGTACCCGCTGAAGGGCACGCCGGCTTGCTAGTCTGTCTCGCGCGCCAGGAATGGCCGGATCTCTCAGGCTACAACGAGCCAGAGGTTGTCTGGCGGCTGCAGAAGAAGCAGCACGCCGGGCTGATCGTACGCAGTGAGGACGCTTCGCGGGTGCAGAACCTGCTGGACGAATACAGCCGCCGCTTTGCCCAGGATTTTCTGGCAGTCGTGCCGCCGCTGGATAAGCCGCCGCATTGATCGGGGAACTTCCGCGCATGCTGTCGCGTCTAATGGTTAGCGCGCTAGCCGCTTTGGTCCGACAGCATGAAGAAGGAGGTTTACCCGATGAAACGCAACATTCCCCTGTTTATCCTTGTCCTCCTGCTTGCCGCTGCCAGCCTGCTCATCACGGGCGGCGTAGCAGCGCAGGAGCCGATCCCACCTGAGCCAACCCTACCCTCGCCCATTGAGCCGCCCTTTCCGCCGATGCCGCCGATCCGGCCGGTCGACCTGCTGAAGATCGAATACCAGCGCGTGGACGTGACCATCGCCGGCCAGGTGGCG
>JAVVFG010000225.1:3085-7187 GCA_032260445.1 Anaerolineae bacterium
CAGGCCAACGTCTTCCCAATCCCCGCCCACGACGAGCGGCGGGTGGAGATCGAGTACCGCCACGTGCTCCCGGCCGACAACGGGCTTATCCGCTACACCTACCCGCAGTCAACCCACCTCTACAGCAACCTGCCGCTCGAGAATCAGCGAATCAGCGTCGACCTACAAAGCGACGAAGCGATCCGCACCCTTTACTCGCCGAGCCATAACGTCGCCATCGCCCGCGACGGCGATTTCCGCGCGACGATTGGGTATGAAGCGAGCGACGTGAGAGCGGACCAAGACTTTGACCTGTACTACAGCGTCAACCCTGAAGCGATTGGCCTGAACCTGTTGAGCTACCAGGAAGCGGGAACGGATGGCTTTTTCCTGATGCTCATCGCGCCGGCGGTGACGGTTGATCCAAATGTCGTCGTGTCACGCGACGTTATTCTCGTGCTCGATACCTCTGGCAGCATGGAAGGGGAGAAGATGATGCAGGCCAAGGAAGCGGCGCGCTACGTCGTCGACCACCTCAACGCCGAAGATCGCTTCAACGTCATTGCGTTCAGTACGGGCGTGCGTGCCTACTCCCCGGAGCTGGCGCCGGTGGCGAGCAGTAGCCAGGCGGCGGCAGCGGAGTTCATCGAGCGGCTGGAAGCAGTTGGCGGCACGAACATCAGCATGGCGCTGTTGGAGGCGCTGGCCCAGGCCGACGCGGAACGGCCCCTGACCGTCCTCTTCCTCACGGACGGTCTGGCGACGGAAGGGATCGTGGAAACGCCGCGGCTGCTGGATGCGGTGGGCAGCGCCGCGCCGGATAGCGCACGCCTCTTCGCGTTTGGCGTAGGCAACGACGTCGATACACTGCTGCTGGACAGCCTGGCGCAAAACCACCGCGGCACCACGACGTACGTGCGGCCGGGCGAAGCCCTGGACGAGGTCGTGAGTGGTTTCTATGCGAAGATGAGTACGCCCGTGCTTGCCGACGTGGAGCTGGACACAGACGGCGTTCAGGTCGAGCAAGTCTACCCCACTACCCTACCCGACCTCTTCGCCGGCAGCCAGTTGGTGCTCGCCGGGCGCTACCGTGAAGGCGGTCCGGCGACGGTCACGCTGCGCGGCAGCGTCAACGGGCAGCCGCAGGAGTTCACCTACGAGGACATCCGCTTCGAGCAGAACGGGGGCGCCGAGTTCATCCCGCGCTTGTGGGCGACCCGTGCCATCGGCCACCTGTTGCAGCAGATCCGGCTGCACGGCGAAAACGAGGAGCTGGTGCAGAGCGTCGTTGATCTCAGTATCCGCTACGGGATCATTACGCCCTATACCAGCTATCTGATCGAAGAAGACGATATCTTCAGCCAGACCGGGCGGCGGGCGATCATCGAGAGCGAGCTGGAAGAAGCAGCCGCAGCGCCCATGGAAGTCTCGGGTGAAGCGGCTGTCGACAGGGCGGATACCGCGGCAGGTTTGGCCGCTGCCGAGGCGCCCGCCGCGCTCGAATTGCCGCGTGGTGCTGGGGCAAGTGGGCAACCAGTCGTCCAGACCACGGGCAGCAAGACATTTGTCTTCCGGTCGTGGGAAGGCGCGGAGACGTGGATCGACACTGCCTTTGACGCCGACCGGCAGACGCCGCAAGCGGTGGCCTTTGCCAGCGACGCCTACTTCTCGCTGCTCGACGCGGCGCCCGAGCTGGGCCAGTATCTCGCGCTGGGCACGCGCGTGCTGCTGGTGCACGATGGCGTGGCCTACCTGATTGGAGATGACGGCGAGAATCGACCGCTGGACTTGCCAACGGCAACGCCGGTTCCTGCGGCTGTGGGTGTGCCAACGGAAAGCAGTGCCTCGCCCGCGACCGCCCCCGCCGGCAGCGGCGACACCGCCACCGCGCTCTGCGGCGCGGCCCTACTGCCCTTCATCGCTATTGGCGTGGTCGCCGGCATGCGACGGCGCTACCGCTAGCCAGAAAGCAAAAAGCCCCCGGCCGTGTGGCCGGGGGCCTCGTTTACCACCACGTCTTAAAGGTCAGCGACGTCCGCCCGAGGGCAACCCCGCTGCCGCTACTCGCCGTCACTTCCAGCCGCACATCTTCATCCGGATCGAAGCGAATCATCCCCAGCGAGCCGCTGGCAACACCGTCCTGGGCAGTCTCCCCCAAATCGACTTCAATCACCTCGTCGCGATAGGTGACCGTCACCGAGACGTTGATGCTGCCGAAGGGCAAATCATTGGGGCCGGTTACCTTGACATAAACGACCTGTTCATCAACAGTCGTGTGGAGGATGGGCGCGGCGACAGAAGCGGTGAGCCGGACGGACGATGGCACGGCGGCAGGATCGAAAAGGCCGAGCAGGTCACACTGCATGTCAGCGGCGCGTGTCTGCTGGTAATGGGCCTGGCCCAGCACACTCAGGCGCACGCGCCGGTCGGGCGGCGCGTCCGGACGCCACTCAAGACGCCCGTTGCGGAAATACTGCACGCGCAGCTCCCCTTCGTCGAGCTGCTCGGACAGCGGCGGCCCCAGCAGATTTTCGCCGTCGTTCTGCTCGTAGAAGATCAGGAACTGGTCTTGCACGGAGTAGCCGGTCTCAGCGAACGTGCGGGTGGGACTATTGGCTGGCACCGGCGCCGGTACGCGGCTGCGCACGCCGCTGAGCGCCCATTGGCCGAGCGGATAAGGAGAAACATCACCCTCCGGATCGTACTCCAGCCGCACGTTCTCGAAATATTGCACAATGCGCCCGTCGCCCGGTAAGCACTGCCCGGTGATCGGCGCACCGAGCAGATCGGGCCCATAGGCCGTCTGCCACCCGTCGAAGACGGGGGCAACAGCGAAGCCGGTAGGCGCCGGGGGCGGCGGTTCGTCCTGGCAGGCGACGCCGAGCAGCCATGTCAGGATGAGGAGAACGATCAGGGCGCGTTTACCGGTCATCGTCGTTCAATAGGCAGCTTCGTCCAAGTCCTCGTGTTCTTCGCGCAGGCGAAGGTAACTGTCGTAGCGCTCCTCGCTGACCTCACCCGCCTCGACGGCCGCCCGTACAGCGCAGCCGGGCTCGTGGCGGTGAGTACAATCATTGAACTGGCAGTGGGCGACCAAGGGCGCGATTTCGCGAAAATAGCCGTCCAGCTCATGCGGCTCGACATCATATAAGGCCAGTCCGCGGATACCGGGCGTGTCTGCCACGTAGCCGCCCTCGTCGAGCTCGAATAGCTCCGGATGGCGCGTCGTGTGCAACCCTTTGCTGGTCGCCTCGCTGACTTCACGCACTCGTAACCCCAACCCTGGTTGAATTTGATTGAGTAAGCTGGATTTGCCCACGCCCGAAGAACCTGCCAAAACGGAAATTCTGTCACGCAGGCAGTCCTTCAGCTCCTCAATTCCCTCTCCCGTTTCGGCACTCGTATAAATGACAGGATAACCGATTTCTTCGTAAAGTCCAAATGTTTCCTGCGCTTCGCCCGGGCCGGCGAGGTCGACTTTGTTCACGCAAATGACCGCCGGTACTTCGTTCATTTCGGCGACGACGAGAAAGCGGTCTAATTTGCGCAAACTGGGGCGCGGCTCGCGAATCGAAAAGACAAACACGACCTGATCAGGATTGGCAATCAGCACCTGTTCCTGATCGGATAGCATCTGGCGCACACCGGACGCGGGCCGTGCGCGCGAGAGCACGCGCTCGCGCTCGGCCACCTCCTCGATCAGACCCGTCGCGCCGTCGACGCGGGAGATCGTAACGCGGTCGCCGACGGCCACGAGAGCGCTCTCCTTGCGCTCTTGTTTCAGCCGCCCGCGGATCTTGCAGACAAAGTCGCCTTCACCGGTCCGAACCGTGAAGAAGCCGCTCTGCGCCTTGATGACCAGGCCGTCCATCCGTTCGTTCTTCGCCAGTACCCTCTCTCCTCACCGCCACCTTCACACCAGATGTGGCGGTTACCTCATTCACAAGCAGCAATTATAGATAGGGTTGCCGGGAATACAAACAGGGGCAACGCTGCAGCGTTACCCCTGCTCAACAATGCTCAACCAGGAACCGGCTGGCTGCCGGACGTGGCGGCTTAGCCAAGCCGTTTGCGAAATTCCTCGGTCAGCGCCGGCAAGACCTTGTGGAGATCGCTGACAATG
>JAVVFG010000226.1:0-7186 GCA_032260445.1 Anaerolineae bacterium
CCGCCCGTATGTCGACGTTATCGACGCCAATGCCCGCCCGGCCTACGACTTTGAGGTTCTCGCCCGCATGGATGACGCCGGCGTCTACCTGGGTGCCGCTGCGAATGATCAGGGCGTCATAGTTGGGAATTATCGCGAGCAGTTCTTCCTTGCTCAGCCCGGTCTGCACGTCGTAGCTGGCATCGGGCGCGGCTTTCAGCCGCTGCAGGCCGGCCTCGCCGAGCTTGTCGCTGATTAAGATGCGATACATTCTCTTCCTTTTGCTGGAAGAAATCGGATTTCTTTGGACGAATCCGACTTCTCGTGAACTACGTCGCTGCCTGATCGAGATAGCCGTCAATCGCCGCCAGCAGCTCGTCGAGGTCGGCGCTGGTCGTATCACCCATGTGGGCGATGCGGAAATTCTTGCCCTTCAGCGGCCCGTAACCATTGGAGATGATCATGCCCGCCTCGCGCAGATAGTGGTTGAGGCCGGCGATGTCCAGGCCGCGGTCATTGCTGAGACAGCTGACAGTGGGCGAGCGGTAGCCTTCGGCGGCGAAGAGGCTGAATCCACGCTTCGTGGCCCACTCGATGGTGCGGTCGCGCAGCGCCAGGTGGCGCGCGAAACGTGCTTCCATTCCTTCGGCAACCATATCCTCTAGCTGGCGGTCGAGCGCATAGAGTAGGCTGATTGCCGGTGTGGCCGGCGTCTGGTTGCGTAACAGGTATTTCTCCAGCAGGGGTAGGTCGAAATAGTAGCCGCGGTTCTCAATCTCGTGGGCGCGGGCAAGGGCGCGGTCAGAAACGGCGGCAAAGGCCAGCCCGGCAGGCAGGGCGAACGCTTTCTGGCTGCTGGTGAAAACCATGTCGAGATCCCAGTCGTCGAAGCGCAGCTCGGCGCCGGAGAGGCCGCTGACCGAGTCCACAAGGATCATGATGCTGTCACCACCGGGCAGCGCGCGAATGGCGGCAGCGATCTCCTGAATGGGACTGACGACGCCCGTGCTCGTCTCGTTGTGCACGATGGTCACGGCGTCAAACGCCCCGCCTGCCAGCCGCTCGGCAACGGGGTCCGGGCGGATCGGCTCGCCCCATGGGACCGCCAGCACCTCGTACGCTTTGCCATTGGCCGCGGCGACTTCACGCCAGCGATCGGCAAACGCGCCGTTGACGCAAGAGAGGACTTTGCGGCCCACCAGATTGCGCACGGCACCTTCCTGCCAGCCGGTGCCGGAGGAGGCGGTGACGTAAACGCGCTTCCCGGTCAGAAAGACCTGGCGCAGCTTCTCCTGCACGCTGGCAAAGAGCTCGGCCGCTTCTGGCATGCGGTGGCCGACCATCCAGCGCGTCTGCGCGTC
Source organism: Anaerolineae bacterium (assembly GCA_032260445.1). Taxonomy (GTDB): domain Bacteria; phylum Chloroflexota; class Anaerolineae; order Promineifilales; family Promineifilaceae; genus JAAYYY01. The sequence continues at coordinate 1,341 of JAVVFG010000226.1, forward strand.
GAGGATTTCTGGCCGGACCTCAGTCGGGCCGGGGATGAACAGCTTGATATGCTTCTCGGAACTTCGCTGCGATTCGCTCATCGTTAAATGTGATTTCTCCTTGATCAATCGTCGTCCAGGCCCGCGCGGCGACCGCAGCGTGAGGGGTCTGCTCCAGGCGTGCCAGTTGCGCCGGGCCGGCGGCGAGCGCCAGCACCGGGGCCAGCGAACGGCTATGTAGGAATACCGGCGCCTCGGCACGCACTCGCTGGCGTATAACCACCCCGCCATAGCCGACAAACAGGTCGACGGCTGCGCGCGCGAGCAGATCGCTCACCCCGTCGCCGACGAGGAGCGCGCGCCCGCGCTTGCCGTGCAGCAGCTCGCGTACGATCTGCGGTTTGCCGCTGCTCACCGTCAGGGCGTTTGGCTCGTAGTTGCGATACTGCTTCTTTGTATTCTCGTCATTCAGCCACCACCGGCCCGACAACTCGTTGTAGGCGACGGGGACGGCGCGGATGTTTTCGCGCGGGACGCCGAGAAAGATGCCGAACTCGGCCACTGGCTCGGCGAGGCCGCCGCTGATGATGTAAACTTCGTGGCCCAGTAGTCGCAGCGCGGCGATGACGGCGCGCGCGTCCTCGACGACATGATCCTTGTACTGCTGGCGCATCGCGGCGATCTGCTGCCGGGTTGGCTTGACGGCCCGCAGGCGGCGCTCATAGATCTCGTGCAGGTCGAGGTCGCCGTCCATGGCGGCGCGGGTCAGCACCTCGACGCGCCAGCCTTTGCCGGCGGTCGCCGCGAGGGCGTCGATACCTTCAATCGCCGTTAATGTGGAGTCGCAGTCAAAGAGGACGTGTTTGTATGGGGGCCAACGCATCGCGTACCTGTAGTGTAGTCGACAGCGTGACTGATTGTACTGGGCGGCTGTGGGATTGGCAACGGTGGCGCTGCGCCTACTCTCGGGCGGCAGGCGTGTTAGAGGAGCGACAGGAACAATCCGTGTAAGTGGCCGTTTGTGGCCAGGCAGGCATCGCGATGTGTCTCCGGCTGCCAGGACCGGCCCTGCCAGTCGGTGAGCCGGCCGCCGGCTTCCTGGACCAACAAGGCGCCGGCAGCGACGTCCCACGGTTTGAGCGACGCATTGAAGTAGGCGTCGAGCCGGCCGGCGGCGACCCACGCCTGAGCCAGGGCGGCTGTGCCGATGGCGCGCACGGTGTGCACGCGCGGTGCGATGCGGTCGAGCTGGGCCAGCGTTTCTGCGCGCCGCTCTTCAGCGTGGGACCAGTCGAGGGCGACGAATGCTTCCCCCGGCTCGCCCAGCTCGCTCACCGCCATCGGGATGCCGTTTAGGGTGGCGCCGCGCCCGGCCGCTGCACTGAACATCTCGCGCCGGATTGGATCATATGTGACGGCGGCAAGCACGCGACCCTGCCCGACCGCGGCGATGGAGATGGAGATGAGCGGGACATGCCGGCTGTAGTTGCTCGTGCCGTCGATGGGATCGACGAGCCAGCGGATGGTGCCGGCGGCGGGCAGCGAGGCATCTTCTTCTTCGGTGAGAAAGCCATGCTCGGGAAAGCGGCTCCGGATCAGGTCTGTGATTAGCGCCTGCGCGGCGAAGTCATCGTCGGTGACCCAGTCGCGGAAGCCCTTCTTATGCAGGATCCGTTCCGCTTCGTGGCGTTCGTCCAGATAGGCACCTGCCTGATACGCGGCGTCCTGGGCGAGGCTTAAGAGATCGGTAATCAGCTCTTCGTTCATATGGCTACAAAAAACGGGCCAGGGTGGCCACCCTGGCCCGTTCCTATTTATAGGCTAAGCGGCCAGCCTTAGTTCTCGATCTCGGCCATCAGCTCTTCCTGCAGCTCATTGGCTGTCTCGGTGAGCTGGACGAGGACGTCCTCGATCGGGCCGGTATTGTCCACGCCGACGTCAGCCGGCAAGTTCATGATGGTGTTGAACGCCTCTTCTGCGGCGTCGCGCACCGACTGGTAGCTGATGAGCTGCGGCTCGTAGTAGCTGTACTGGAGCAGGTCAAGCGCCGTACCCCACTGCGGATTCTCTTCGACGTACCCTTCGAGGTACTCGCTCGTCCCTTCGCGGGTCGGGAAGTAGCCGCTGATGTCGACCCACTCGGCCTGAATCTCGGGCAGGGTAAACCACTTGACGAAGATCCAGGCAGCGAGCTCCTGTTCTGGCGTCGTCTGCGTAATCATCACGTCACCGCCGTAGATGTTCTGGACGGGCTGGGCGGTTGTGTGCGGGATAGCGGTGATGCCCCACTCGTCGGGCTCGCGTCCTTCTTCCTCGGCGATGGTAGCGATGTCGCTGAAGTAGAAGGGCAGACCGCTGCTGGAGCCCATCGTGAAGAGGGCGCGGCGCGCGGCGAACTCGGGATTGGGGAAGCCTTCGGTGAAGAAGAAGGCGCAGCCGTCGTCGTACAGGTCCTTGAGGAAAGCCATCGCCTCGACGGTCGCGTCGGTCGCGTAATCGTAGCCCGTACCATCCTCAGTGAGAACATCGCCGCCAAAGGCGAAGGTCCAGGCGGCAACGGCGGAAGCGTCATCGCGCAGAATGAAGCCACCCGAGCCCGCGTCGCGAGCCGCGCAGGCCTGTTCGCGGAACTCTTCTGGCGTCGTTGGCGGTCCATCAAAGCCGAGCTCTTCAAGCCAGGTCTGGTTGTAGTAAAGCACTTCCATCGAGCGGTTCGGCGGGAAGCCGAGACGCTGGTCGTCGAAGCTCGGATGTACGCTCTGATCGAGGAAGGTCGGATAGAAGTCAGTCCGGTCTTCTTCGCTCAGACCCCAGACCGGGTCGCTGAGGTAGGTCTGGAGATCGGCGAGCGCATCGTTAAGCTGGTAGAAGGCCTGGTCGTTCTGGTAGCCGACGATGATCGCCGCGGGCAGCTCGCCGGCGGCGATGCTGGCGTTCACCTTATCGCGGATTTCGTTGTAGCCGCCCTGATTCTCGCCGGTGACGGTGATGCCACAGGCGTTCGCGCTATTGAACTCCTCAATCAAGGGGATGAGACGTTCTTCACGCACACCGCTGTGCTGGTGCCACCAGGTGATCGCAACGCCGCTGGGATCGACGCCTGCAAAGGGTCCGTCCTCCGCCACGACCCACTGCTCGATGCCGTTGAGCGTCGGGTTCTCGACGGTTTCTGCCGGCTCTTCGACAGGTTCCTCAACCGGCTCTTCCACCGGCTCTTCCACTGGCTCTTCGACGGGTTCCTCAACCGGCTCTTCAACCGGCTCTTCTACCGGCTCTTCCACCGGCTCTGCCACCGGCTCCTCAACTTCTACCTCGGCCGGTTCCTCGACCGGCTCCTCGTTACCGCCGCAGGCGACGAGAACGAGGGGAATCAGTAGCGCCAGGATGAGCAGCCACTTAGTCCAATTACGGTTTAGTTTCATTGTCGTAATTCTCCTCCATTAAGCGAAAGGTTGGCCATGACCGCTTGCGCGGTTCGGGTTCTCTCTTCTCTGATCGCGGTTAAAGTGGGCGCATGACGTGCGCCACGCTAATCTTGATTGTCGTCCCCTGGCATCACCTCCTTTGTCTGCGGCTAGCCTTTTAGTCCCGAGGTCGCGATGCCTTCGGTGAACTGTTTTTGCGTAAAGAAGTAAAGGACAATTAGGGGAAATATGGTAATGACCGCACCGGCCATCCGTAGGTGGTTTTGGGCGCCGGACTCGTCGAGGAAGTTGAGCAAGCCGTAGCTGATCGGCCGCCAGTCGGGGGTTGTCGTCACCAGAATAGGCCAGGCGAGGGCGTTCCATGAGCCAATAAAGCTGAACAGGATAATGGTCACCAGGGCCGCCTTGGAGAGCGGCACGACGACCTGCAGCAGGTAGCGGACATGACCGGCGCCGTCAATGCGCGCGGAATCCCATAGCTCCTCCGGGATCTGCTGGAAGAACTGGCGCAGCAACAAGATACTGAAGGCGCTGGCCATGAAGGGAATGGTGAGCGCCGGCCAGTTGTTGATCCAGGAGATCGGCGTCACCCGCCCCAGCCAGACGACGGTAATGAAGTTCGGTACCCAGGTGATCGCTTCTGGGAGAATGAGGGTCGAAAGCAGCAGGGCGAACAAGAACTCCTTGCCGGGGAACTTCATGCGGGCAAAGGCGTAGGCGGCCATCGTACAGAAGATGACCTGGCCGGTGACGGTGATCGCGGCGATGCGCACGCTGTTCCAGAAATAGAGCCCGAAGCGGGCGTCTCGCCATGCCCGCGCATAATTGCCCCATTGCGGCGTTGCCGGGAGGAGGGTGCGCCCGCCGGACTCAGAAAGATTCATCAGCGACACGCTGACCGTAAGAAGGAACGGGACGATGGCAACAATTGCGCCGGTGATTAGTACAGCATATATCAGGATCCGGCCGAGGTCGACCTGGTTTGCCTGCGGATGGATCTCACGCTCAGTCGCCGGAGGGGTAGAGGTCATGTCAGCCATAGAAAACTCGTTTACTGGCAATACGATTGTTGACGACGGTCAGGGCCATGACGATGATCAACAGGAGCACCGCCAGCGCGGCGGCGTACCCGTAACGGGTGTCGCGCTTCATGGCGTCGAAGATGACGACACTGACGGTATCGGCCGTGCCGAGGGCGGCTGACGAGCGCAAGACGTAAATGTGGGTGAATGCCTTGAAGGTGCCGATCACCGCGTAGAGGGTCAGGAAGTAAATCGTCGGCGAGAGGAGGGGAAGCGTCACATGGCGGAACTGAGCCCAGCGGCCCGCACCGTCGATCGACGCTGCTTCGTAGAGTGTGCTAGGTATCGCGCCGAGGCCGGCGAGAAAGATCACCGTATTGAAGCCGACAAAACTCCAGATGCCAAAGAGGATGATCACAACCATCGATAAGCTGGGACCCGCCGCCCACGTCGGCAGGTTGACGCTGCTGCCGGCGATCATCTGGAAAATGCCTGTGGGCTCATTCAGCCAGCCAAGCGTGCCAAAGCCGAGCAGGTCGAGGAGGCTGTTCATCGGCGCGGTAGCCCGGCCGGAGAAGATGACGCGGAAGACGGCGGCGGCGCCCACGGTCGGCGTGATGTAGGGCAAGAAGTAGATCATGCGGAACAGACCTTTGCCCTTGATGTTCTGAAAGAGGAAGGTGGCCAGCATCAGCGAGATGGCGAACTGGAAGGGGATGGAGCCAGCCGAATAGTAAACGGTGACGAGCAGGCCATACCACCAGTCGTCGTCGCCACTCGCCGCCGCGCGCGGCACCTCGCCGATAAGCAGCCACGCGCCGATCATCAGCATGGCGGCGGCGGCAAGCCGGAAGACGGTGCTGAGATTCGAGTCGCGCTCATTCGCGCTGCGCCAGACGATCCACGAGAGGCCAAGTAGCACGATGCCGGCGCTGATGGTGACAATCTGCGACCAGATCGCCAGCTCTTGCTCGTTCTCAAGGGCGGCGGTGTAGGCGTCCTCCACCCCTTGCCAGGTGAACCAGGCGAGGAAGAGGGCGGCGATGGTCAGCACCGTTATCTGGAAGAAACCGCCGAAATGACTGCCGGTGCGCGGGTTGTAGGGCCGGTTGCGGATAAGTGCGAAAGCGAGCAAGGCGCCGGCGAGAAGGACGGCGAGGGCGATGAGCATGGGCTGGCGGACTTCAGGCAGGGCGAGGGTTTCGCCTATGAAGCGGCGAAACAGCTCGCTCGGCGGGCCTTCACCCTGCTGCTGCGCCGCTCGCATCTGGTCGGCGATGCCCAGGAGGAGCGGGAGGAAGATGAAGAAGAAGCGCATGAAGAGAGCGAATCCTAACCCCAGCACAACGCCGGGAAGGGCCAGCGCCCAGGGCCGATCATCGTGTTCCCTTGCCGTCGCAAGAAGGTTGCGCAATCTGTT
>JAVVFG010000227.1:0-7156 GCA_032260445.1 Anaerolineae bacterium
GCTGCAGAGGGTCGACCTTGTCGCCACACGAAGCAGCCGCCAGCAACGCGACGAGGGGCCAGGCGCGGTGCCAGCGACGCGCACCGCGCAGTAGCTGCCAGGTGAGCATGAGAAGCATGGACAGAACGAGGACGCCTGTTAGCTGGGTAAAGCGGCCCCAGGTGGCATAGTAAGCGGGAAAGTGGAAGGGGAAGGCAACCAGAAAGGCGGCGAGCAGGGCCGCCGCAGGCCGGCGTGTCGCCATCCACGCGCCGCCGTAGAGCGCTAGGGGAACCGCGGCGCCCAGCGCCTGCCCAGTAAGCAGGAGCAGGCGCGCTAAGGGCCAGTCGCCGAGGAGCGCCAGCGAAGCAGAGATGGTGTGGAAGCCATAATGATACAGAGTGCGCGAGACGTTCAGGTAGGGCAGGTAGTCGTCCGGCATCTGGCCGCGCTCGGCCATGAGGCGGGTAATCAGGGCGTGGCGCGAGGAATCTACCCAGGGGGGAAAGGCCAGATCGCGCACGGCGAGCAAGCGCACGGCGAGCGCCAACAGCAGTAATAACAGCAGCAACAAGTGGTGTGAGCGCAGGGGCGCCAGCCGGGGAGGCCGCCGCCACGCGAGTCCCACAGCCAGGAGCGCCAGGGCAACAAGTAAGGCCAGCACGCTACCCTGGCGCCAGCGCAGGCCGAGCAACGTGGTCCACTGCCAGAGGAGGGGCCAGAAGACGGCCCCCAGGGTCATGGCAAGCGCCAGCCAGGCCGCCGGATCGAAGCGCGGCAGCGTTCGACCAGCGAGCAGCAAGACGACGGTGCCGGGCAGCAGTAACAGGAGCGCTAAGAGGGCAATCAGCTGAGCTCCTTCGCGCACGAGCCGTGCCAGCGCGTGCAGGACCCCGGCCGGTAGTAGCCGGTAGCGCGTCGTGAACTGCAGCTCGGCAGCCCCAGCGCCGCCCGCCAGTGCGCCACCGGCGTACACGTCGAGCGAGTAGGACCAAGCCGAAAAGACGTTAGCCTCGTTTCCTTCAACGGTAAGGGTGTAACGGCGTCCGGCCGAACCGGCCTGCGGAGTGAGGTCGAGTTGTAGTGTCTGATTGTGGCGCAGCTGTGCGTTGCGCCACTGCTGTCCGGCGATCAACGCCCCGGCGTCGTCATGCAGCTGTAACGAGAAGGTACCGCCGCTGCCGTCACCGGTGCCGGTGCGCGCCAGGGTAACCTCGATTATCTCCAACCCGTTGTGCACGGAAACGAAGGTTTGTACGAGGGGGTTGTCCGGCCGGGGCGCTGCGGGGGCGACGTCGAGGCGCGGCTGGTTCAAGTCTTCCGCACGGATCGGCACCCACCAGGATGGGCTGGCCCACGTAAGCCAGAGAAAGGCGGCAACGACACCTGCGATGACCGCGACCCAGCCGGGTAGGCGGCCCTGGCGAAGGGACTGAAGGACGGTATGCGCGCTGGTACGTGTCGTCATGCTGGCCTTTAACAAAAAAAGCCCGGCCTGACCGGGCTTCTTGTGGCGCCAACTGGATTTGAACCAGTGACCTAGGGCTTATGAGTCCCCCGCTCTACCACTGAGCTATGGCGCCAAAGCGACTGGTATTATAGCCGTGCGGCAAGCGAGAGGCAACCAGGCTCGCGAGAACTAATATGCATTTTAGGTAGCTGCCGGCTTCGTTACGAAGTCTACTAGAACCCCTCCAGTTCCGACAGATCGGCGATGCCGTTGGCCAGGGCGGCGATGTGCTGCAGAAGCGCGAGGCGGTTCTCGCGCACGGCAGCATCCTCGTCCATGACCAGGATGTTCTCGAAGAACGTGGTGATTACCGGCTCCATCTGGCGTAAGGATGCGACAAACGTCTCCACGGTACCGTCGTTGGCAGCCGCCGCTTCATGGTAGGCCTGGAGTAGCGCCTGCTCTTCGGGCTCGGCGAAGGCCTCGGCCCGCAGGGGAAAGCGGCTCTCTTCGGCGCGTGTGATGCGCACGGAGCGTGCGTAAGCATCCAGCAGCTTATCCCAACCGGCTGCCGTGGTCGCGGCGTGGAGCGCGCGCGCGGCGCGGGCGGCCCTGAAGGGATTGTGCGCCTGCGCAGCGAGCACGGCGCGCACGACGTGGGTGGGAAGGCCTTGCTCGCGCAGCAGCACCTCCAGCCGGCCCGTGATGAACGCCAGCACGTCGGTTTGCACGCCTTCATGCGCGTCGACCGGCTGGACCTGGGCGGCAGCGGCGATGCCTTCGCGCAGGTCAAAAGGCTGTTCGTTGGCGATCAGGTTTTCGACAATCTGGATGGCGGCGCGCCGGAGGGCAAAGGGATCATTACTGCCTTTCGGCGCCAGGCCGACGGCAAAGAGGCCGGTCAAGCTGTCGAGCCGGTCTGCCAGCGCCAGCGCCAGCCCTGGCGCCGTCGCGCTCACCGTCTCGTACTGCTCGGCAATTGCCGCGGCGACAGCTTCTGGCTCGCCGCTGCGGAGCGCGTAATGCCCGCCCATCACACCCTGCAGGGAGGTCATTTCCACGACCATGCTGGTCGCCAGGTCGGCTTTGGAGAGGGCCGCGGCGCGAACGACAACCTGTTGCTGTTCGCCGTCCAGCCCGATCATCGAGCCAATGGTGGGCGCGAGCTGTTCGAGCCGGTGCACCTTGTCGAGCATGCTGCCAAGGTCGAACTGGAAGGTCAGTGTCGCCAGGTCAGGCAGGAAATCGGCGAGCGCCCGCTGCGTATCGCGCCCGTAAAAGAACGCGGCATCGGCGAAGCGGGCGCGGATGACGTGCTCATTACCGGCGCGGACCATATCGAGGTGCTCGCGATCGCCGTTGCGCACGGCAATGAAATAGGGCAGGAGCTGCCCGTCTTCGTCCTGAACGGGAAAATAGCGCTGGTGCTTTTTCATGACGGCGATGAGCACGGGCGACGGCAGCTCCAGGTAGCGGCGCTCAAAACTGCCGAGCAGCGGTGTCGGCCGCTCGACAAGATTCGTCACCTCGGCGAGCAACGCAGGATCGCCGGTGATGACGCCACCTTTTTCGGCAGCAAGCTGGGCGGTGTTGGCACGGATGATGTCGCGCCGTTTCTCGACGTCGACGACAATGCCGCTGCCCGCCATCATCTTCTCGTAATCGGCCGCGTTGTCGATGGCGATTGCCGGCGAGCCCATCGGCCGCAGACCATGGCTGATGCGCCCGCTGGTCACGCCGGCGTAGTGGAAGGGCACGACAGCCCGCCCGTGGAGCGCGACGATCCAGCGCAGCGGGCGGCTGTAGGCAATATTGGTCTGGTTCCAGCGCATGCTCTTTTCAAAACGGAGCGCGGCGATCAGCCCCGGCAACGCCTCGGCGAGAACCTCGACGGCCGGACGGCCCTTCTCGTGGATCGTCGCCGCGGCATAGCGCTTGTCACCCTCTTCGACGATGGTCAGCTGGTGTACGCCAATCCCTTTGCCGCGGGCAAAACCTTCGGCGGCCCTGGTTGGATTGCCGTCGACATCGAAGGCGCGCTCGGCGGGCGGGCCTTTGACGACCCTCTCCAGGTCGGTCTGGCGCGGCGCCAGCTCTTCGACGATGACCGCCAGGCGGCGTGGCGTGCCGTGAATGCAAATCTCGCCGTGGGCAAGGCGCAACTCCTCAAGCAGCTCAGGAACAGCAACCCTCAACTGCCGCAGGGCGCTGTAGAGGTCGCCAGCGGGCAGCTCCTCGCTGCCGATCTCCAGGACAAACGGCTGCGGGGTGTCGGGGACGGCGACTCTACTGGCGCCCCCACTCGTCGTTTCCGTACCGGTCTCCTCGTGCAGCCCTCCCTGCCACAGCTCATTATCCAGGAACGGATACTCGAGCTCATGCCGCTGCGCCACGTAGAGGTCAGAGATCTGCCGGGCGACATCGCGCATGCGCGCGAAGAATTGCTGGCGCTCGGTGACGCCGATGGCCCCGCGCGTGTCCATAATGTTGAAGATGTGCGAGCACTTCAGGTTGTAGTCATGGGCCGGTGCGACGAGCTCGGCTTCGATACAGCGCTTCGCCTCGTTTTCGTAGATGTCGTAGAGCGTGCGCAGGGAATCGACGTCAGCGACGTTGAAGTAATACTTGCAGTGTTCTATCTCTTGCTGCAGCAAAGCGTCGCCATAGACGACGCCGGAGCCGTAGTTGATGTCCCACACTGAGTCGACATCCTGCAGGGCCAGGACGATACGATCCAACCCGTAGGTGAGCTCAACTGAGACTGGATCGAGTTCGTGCCCGCCGGCCTGCTGAAAGTAGGTGAATTGGGTGATCTCCTGCCCGTCCAGCCAGACTTCCCACCCAAGACCCCAGGCGCCGAGGGCCGGGCTCTGCCAATTATCCTCGACGAAGCGGATGTCGTGCTCGCGCGGGTTGATGCCGATGGCCTCCAGGCTTTTCAGGTAGAGGTCCTGCGGATCGCCGGGATCTGGCTTGAGGATCACCTGGAGCTGGTAATGCTGCTGCATACGGTTGGGGTTGTCGCCAAAGCGGCCGTCGTCAGGGCGGATACTCGGCTCGATGTAGGCGACGTTCCAGGGCTCCGGCCCCAACACGCGCAGCACCGTCGCCGGGTTCATCGTCCCTGCGCCGACCTGGACGTTGTGCGCCTGCCAAATGAGGCAGCCCTGCTCGCGCCAGTAGTCAAGGAGGCGCAGGATGACGTCTTGAAAGGATAACTTCTCACTCATATCTTTCGCTCACTCATCGTTGTTGTGGCCGCTGCCAGCCGTGACGGCGACCCTCGATCCTACCCGGTTTAGGCGAATCGTCCAGAGGGGCCAGAGTCGCTTAGGCGCCGCTGGCCGAATGGCCGCCCATCTCGCGACGAAGCCGGTGCAGGAATTCCGTCGACTTCAGATCACGCTCCAGCAAATAGGTGATGTAGTAGTGCATCACGGTCTCTATCTCGGCATGCAGGTCGCGGCGCAGATTGAGCTGGCGTACTGTCTCCCACGGGCGCGACTGTAAATAGCGCAGGACTTTGACGGCAGCCGCCGAAATGGGCCGCGCCTTGCGATCGGCCGCGGCGCAGCCGGGACAGAGCAGGCCGCCCAGCTCGGCGCTAAAGAACTGGTCCTGCTCGGCGACCGGCTCGCCACAGCCGACGCATTGGAAGAGCTGCGGGCGGAAGCCGGCAAGCTGGAGGAGATGCAGCTCGTAGAAGCGGGCGACGAGGAGCGGCTGGCGCGTGGCGGCAAACCAGCGCAGCGCCTCGGCGAGCAAATCATAGAGCTGCGGGTTCCTGTCCTCTTCTGGGGTAAAACGATCCAGCAGCTCGACAGCGTAAGAGGCGTAGGTCGCGCGCACCAGATCTTCGCGCAGCGCCGGGTAGGCTTCGACCATCTCCGCCTGCGTAATGATGTCCAGGTTGCGCCCCTCGGCGATCAGGAAGCGGGTGCGCATGAAGAGCTCAACGTGGCCCGTCTTGCGGCTCTGCGGCTTGCGCGCGCCTTTGGCAATCGCCCTGATTTTGCCCCGGTCGCGCGCGTAGAGCGTGAGCAGCCGGTCCGCTTCGCCAAAATCGCGGCGGCGCAAGACGATCGCTTCTGTGCGGTAGGTCCGTTCGCGAGCCATTGTCACTCAAAGCCAGGCGGCAGCAGGTGACTGCTGGCTACGCCGGCAAATCCTCCGGGCCAAAAGCATCGGGTAATAGCGCGGAGAGACTCGTCTCGCGGCTGTTACCGGCCGTGTCAATGATGTAGACAGGCAGATCGCGGGCGAACTCGCGCATCACCTGGCGGCAGGGGCCACACGGCGTAGCACCTGTCCCCGTACACACCGCAACGGCGCGCAGCTCGCGCTCGCCGGCGCTAATGGCCGCAAAGATCGCCGCGCGTTCGGCACAGATCGTGGGATTGTAGGCGGCGTTTTCAACATTTACGCCACTGTAGATGGCGCCGCTGCCGGCAAGCACCGCCGCGCCGACACGGAAACCGGAATAAGGTGCGTACGCATTGTCGCGCACCTGGCAGGCGGCTGCTTCCAGAGCGGTCCGCTCGCTAGCAGTGATGCTCATGAGCTCGCTTCCTCGTTCGCTGCAGGATGATTTCCTTGTAGGTGGGTACACGGCGCGATACGCGCGCCCGCCGCAATTTCACTATCTTCGACGACAACCTGCTCCAGATAGCAGCCGTCGCCGACACGCGCGTTGCGCAGAATGGTGTTCGGCCCAATCACGCAGTCGTTGCCGACACGGCTGCCGGCCTGAATGTAGCTGTTAGGCCAGATGACTGTATCCTGCCCGATGAAGACATCCTGGTCAATAAAGGTTGTGTTGGGATCGACGAGCGTAACGCCGGCTTCGAGCCAGTGGCGGTTCGCGCGGCGGCGGAAGGCCTGCTCGACGGCGACCAGCTCGGCACGCGTGCCGGCGCCCAGAAACTCGTCCGGATCGTCGCCCACGACTGCCTCGACACGCCGGCCCTGGGAAACGGCGAGGCCGACCATATCGGTGAGATAATATTCCTCGCCATCGCGCGCTTGGCGCAGGGGCAGCTCGGGCAGATTTTCCCACAGCCAGGGGCCGTCGAAGCAGTAGACGCCGGCATTGAGCTCGCGTACGGCAAGCAGCGCTGCGCTGTCCTCGCGCTGCCGCGCCTCGGCGACTTCTACAATCTCGCGCACCGTGCCATCGGCGGCACGGATCACCCGGCCAAAGCTGGAACCAGGATTGCCGTCGAAGCTGAGCAGGACGGCGGCCGCCCCGCTTTCTCGCTGCCTGGAGGCGAGCATCGCAAGGGAGTTGGCACGCAAGAGGGGCATGTCACCGTAGGTCACAATGACCTGGTCGGCTCGCCCGCGCAACACCGGCTCAGCCATCAGCGTCGCGTGGCCCGTTCCCAGACGTTCTTCCTGTATCACGTAGGTGGCACGTTCACCCAGTAGCCGGCGTACGCCATCCTCGCCAGCGCCGACGACGAGCACCGGCTTCAGGTCACTAACCTCACCGGCTGCCTGGAACACGTGCACGATCATCGGCTGCCCGCCGGCAGCGTGCAGCACCTTCTGCGTCTTCGAATTCATACGGGTGCCGTGTCCCGCGGCCAGGAGCATGGTGGCGACGGTCATGTGCTGCGATCCTCTTTCAGAGAGTGGCCCTCTTGTGACGCTCTATCCAACAAAAAGGGGCGCTCGCCGAACGCCCCGGAGTGGTAGCTGGGGTGGTAGGATTCGAACCTACGAAAT
>JAVVFG010000228.1:0-7142 GCA_032260445.1 Anaerolineae bacterium
CGCGGGCGTCTTCGCGGCGCTGGTTGGCGGTTTGCGTTCGGCCGGGGCGCGGCCCAACGTGCCGCCGCGCGCGTGTGGCGTCGAGCGGCGCGAGGGAGCCGGCCGAGACGCCGGTGCCGGGGGCTTCTGCTGCGGCTTCGGGGCAGCAGGGCGCGGCGTGGATCGCCGTGAGGGGCGGGCCGGTGTTGGTGACGCTGCCGGCTTCTTGTTGGCCCGCTTGCGGGCGACATCACGCAACGTTCCCTTCTTTTTTCCCGGTCCTTCAGCCATCGGTCTACCTCCTATTCAGTTGCGCGCGCGGCGCACTTCGACACCTAAGCGCCTGTTTCCTGCGTCTCTCCCAGCCGCTCCTTGAGATAGGCTTCCATAAAGCCGTCCAGCGCCCCGCCCAGCACGGCATGCACGTTGCCCGTCTCGTAATCGGTGCGATGGTCTTTCACCATGCGATACGGGTGCAACACGTACGAGCGGATCTGGTTGCCCCACCCTGCGTCTACGTCCTCCCCCTTCAGCCGCGAGATTTCCGCCTCCTGCTTGCGCCGCTCCATGTCGAAGAGCTGCGCCTTCAGGATTTTCATCGCCGTCTCGCGGTTCTGTACCAGCGAGCGCTGGTTCTGGCAGGAGACGACGATGCCCGTGGGCAAGTGCGTGATGCGGATGGCGGTCTCGTTCTTCTGCACGTGCTGCCCGCCGGCGCCGCTGGCGCGAAAGCGGTCGATGCGCAGATCGTTTTCGTCGATTTCGATCTCGATATCTTCGGCCACGTCGGGCCAGACCTCAATCTTGGCAAAGCTCGTGTGGCGCCGGCTGGAGGCATCGTAGGGGCTGATGCGCACGAGACGGTGCACGCCGCGCTCTGACTTGAGCCGCCCGTACGGATAGTCCTCCCCCTGGATCGCCATCAGCGTGCTCTTAATACCCGCTTCATCGCCGGGGCTCTCGTCCAGGATGTCCACCGAAAAGCCGTGCGTCTCGGCCCAGCGAATGATCATACGCTGCAACATCTGCGCCCAATCCTGCGCCTCGGTACCGCCGGCGCCGGCGTGTATGGCCAGCAGCGCGTCCTCGTCGTCGTATTGGCCGGAGAAAAGGGCCTGGAACTCAAGCCGATCGACAATCCTGGCAACGGCGTCGACCTCCGCCGCAAGCTCGTCGTGGAGGTCGCCATCGCCGAGCTGGGCCAGCTCGAGCGCGTCGCTCAGCCGGCGGTTCACCTTTTCCCAGATCGCGGTCTGCCGCCGCAGCCGCGTTAGCTCGCGCATCACCTGCTGCGCGTGCGTCGAATCGTCCCAAAAGTCCGGAGCCGTCGATTCCTGCTCCAGCTTTGCCATTCGCAAAAGACGGGCATCTACGTCAAAGACGCCTCCGCAAATGATCCGTCGTATCCTGCAAAGTCTCAAGGCGTGTAATCAGTTCTTCCATCGTCGCTCCTTCTCCGTATTCTTGCCTACCGTGCTACTATCACCCCCCCACGGACTGCGAGCATCCTGCTCGCCCAAACCATTGTAATCCTGTCCACCGTTCCTGCAATCAAACCGCGGCCCGGCTAACTCTCCCCTTCCTCTTCAAACAACCCATCAACAAAAGCATCGGCGTCGAACGGCGCCAGATCCTCGATGCGTTCGCCGGTGCCAATAAAGCGCACGGGTAGACCGAGTTCCTTATAGATGGCGAAGACCATGCCACCTTTCGCCGTGCTGTCCAGTTTCGTCAGCACCACGCCGCTGACGTTGACCGCCTCTTTGAACTTTTCCGCCTGCACCAGTGCATTCTGCCCGGTGGGCGCGTCGAGCACGAGGAATACCTCGTGCGGCGCCTGGTGCACGCTGCGGCGGCACACGTTGTATATCTTCTCGATTTCGCGCATCAGGTTGTACTTCGTGTGCAACCGCCCGGCAGTATCGATGAACAAGATGTAGCGCTCGTTCGCACGTATGCGCGCACGTGTCGACCGGATACCGTCGTAAATGATCGCTGCCGGGTCGCCGCCCGGCTGCCCGGCAATAACCGGTGCCCCGGCGCGCTCGCCCCAAATCTCTAGCTGGTCAATGGCGGCGGCGCGGAAGGTATCACCGGCAGCCAGCACCACCGGCCGGCCCTGCTCCTTGTAGTGGTGCGCCAGCTTGCCAATTGTCGTCGTCTTGCCCGAGCCGTTCACGCCGACGATCATCACGATGGTCAACTGCCGCGGGTCGTCGATGGTCATGGGCGGCGGATCGGTGAGCATCGCCCGCAGCTCTTCCTTGAGCGCCTGCACCAACTGGTCAGTGCGGTAGAGCCCTTCGCGGTCAACGCGTTCGCGCATATTCTCGACCAGCTCCAGCGTAGTCGGCACGCCCATGTCCGCCTGGATCAGCAGCGCTTCGACGTCTTCCCAGGTTTCGTCGTCAATCTCGCCGCCGCCGAGGACGGTGACGATTTGCCCAAATACGTTGTCACGCGTCCGGGTCAGCGATTCACGGATACTTCTAAACATCAATTACTCCAGCTCGACGGTCACGATTTCGCCGTCGCTCGTCAGTTGTTCCACACGCAGCGTGGCTGCTTCTAGCTGCTCGCCACAGTGGCGGGCCAGCCGCTGCCCCTGCTCGAACAGCGCCAGCGATTCTTCCAGGGAAAGGTCCCCCGTCTCCAGCCGGCTGACAATTGTTTCCAGCTCGTGCAGCGCCTCCTCAAAACTCAAGGTCGGCGCGTCTACCGCTTGTTCTGTCATCTCACTCCTCACTTTCGCTACCGGTCACGCGCACGCCGAATTCCCCTTCCGCCACCCGGACGCCCAGTTGCTCGCCCGGGCGCACCTGGGCGGCGCGGCGCACTACCTGTCCATCCTGCTGGCGCACGATGGCGTAACCGCGCTCCAACGTCGCCAGCGGGCTGATCGCCTCCAGCCGGGCAACGGCCAGCGCGTGGCGCCCGCGCAGCTGCTCCAGCCGGCGCACCATCGTCCGCTCCAGATCCAGCGTAAAGCCGTCTAGCCGCTGCCGGTGGCCCATCAGCTCGCGCTGCGGGCCGAGGTGGCGCAGGCTCCGCACCAGGCCGTCCAGGCGGTCACGCCGCTGGCGCAGCGCCCCGGACACGCGCAGGGCCAGCCGCTGCTGCAGCGTCTTGACCACGTTGTCCAATTCCGTGAGCTCGGGCACGGCTAGCTCGGCGGCGGCGCTGGGCGTCGGCGCGCGCAGGTCGGCAACAAAGTCGGCAATCGTAAAATCGGTCTCGTGGCCCACGCCGCAAATGACCGGGTGGCGCGCGGCGTAGATCGCCCGGGCGACCTGCTCGTCGTTAAATGCCCACAGATCCTCGATGGAGCCGCCGCCGCGGGCGACGATGATCGTGTCCACGTCGTCGCGCCCGTCGAGCCACTGCAGGGCGCGCACTATACCCGACGGCGCTTCGGCGCCCTGCACGAGCGTCGGCGCGATCAGCACCGAGACGAGGGCACAGCGCCGCCGCAGCACGTTCAGAATATCGCGCAGCGCCGCCCCGTCGGCCGAGGTCACCACCCCGATGCGCCGCGGAAAGGCCGGAACTGGCTTCTTGTGCTCGCCGTCAAAAAGCCCTTCCGCCGCCAACTGCTGCTTCAGCGCCTCGAACGCCTGTGCCAGATCGCCACGGCCGGCCGGGCGCATTGTGTTGACATAAAGCTGATAGACACCACCTGCCTCGTAGACAGAAACCTGCCCGCGGGCAATCACCGCATCCCCTTCGGCGGGACGGAAGCGTAGCCGTTCGGCATGGCTGCGCCACATCACGCACTTTACCTGCGCCTGTTCATCCTTGAGCGTGAAATAGAGGTGGCCCGAGCGCGCGTGGGTGAAGTTCGAGACTTCGCCGGCGACCGTCAGATCTTGCAGGCGGTAGTCCAGCTCGAACAGCTCGCGCACATAAGCGGTCAGGCCGCTAACCGTCCACGGCGTGTCGTCTTCTTGCCTGAAGAGAGAAGCAAAGCTCCCGGTGGTCATAGCCATCCTCGTGGCTGCCGGTACGCGCCGGCCGGTTCCCGTTTCACTCGAGGCATTGTATGAGTGATTGTGCACTTGGGCAACCCCATGCTACAATGCGCCCTGTCTTATTCACAGCGAATCTGGAGGCGCCCTCTGCAAGGATTAGAACTTGCGCACACACTGGTCGAAACCCTCATCGACAAGAAGGGGAGCAATATCCTGTTGTTGGACATTACCGATCAGGCCATTTTCACCGATTACTTCATCCTCTGTAACGGCGATAACCGGCGCCAGATCAACGCCCTTGCCGACGCCTTGCTCGAAGCAGCGCGCGAGAAGTGCGCGCGCAGACCGCGAGGGAATGAAGGGGATCCGGCGACCGGCTGGGTGCTCGTCGATTTTGGCGACGTGATCGTGCATCTGTTCGCCGAGGAACAACGCGAATACTATAACCTTGAAGAGCTGTGGGCCGACGCGCAGGTCGTCCTGCGCGTCCAGTAGACAACGCAGCCAGACATCCGATATTTCCAGAGAATCGGATGTCTACATGACTATCCTCTACTCGTGAATCCAACCCTCGCCGCTGCGGTGCCAGTCGACGAGCTCGTCGTCCTCGAAGAAGAGAGCAACCTCTTGCGCCGCCGTTTCCAGGCTATCCGAGCCGTGTACCAGGTTGCGGCCGACCGTCAGGCCAAAGTCGCCGCGAATGGTGCCCGGGGCTGATTCAACCGGCCGCGTGCTGCCCATCGTATTGCGCACTACCTGGACCGCATCCTCCCCCTGCCAGACCATCGCCACCACTGGCGCCGAGGTGATGAAGGCAATCAGCCCCTCGTAAAACGGCTTACCCTGGTGAATGCCATAGTGGCGCCCGGCAAGATCCCCGTCCATCTGGATCAATTTCATCGCGACCAGCTTCAGGCCGCGCTGCTCAAGACGCGCGATAATCTGTCCAATCAGTCCACGTTGTACAGCATCAGGCTTGATGAGGACCAGTGTTCGTTCCATAACCTTCTCCTTTTTGTTGGTGGTGCTTGCCGGCAAAGAAAGAGGCAGCCTGAGGCTGCCTCTCACCGGTCTCGTTGTTAAGGGGTGCGCCAGCACCCCACGGCGTCGATTATAGCAGATCGAGCGCTTTGCGGTAGACCTCCAGGGCCCGGTTTAGCTGCCCATTTTGCATGTACGTATCGCCGAGCACGCGACAAAGCGCCGGTGTGTAGCCGGCATCCGTCGCCAGCTCCAGATCGGCGATGATCACATTCAGCCCTGCCCCCGCATCCAGCAGCTCCTGGTAGACGCCGAGAGCGGCATCCAGGTTACCTTCGTCCAGGTCGGCGCGTGCCGCTTCCAGCCTGGCCGCGTCCATCTCCTCCGGCGCCGCCATGCGTTGGAAGGTGACTTCCGGTTCTGGTTCTGGCTTAGCCTCCGGCGCGGGCTGCCGTGCCGGCTCTAGCGGCGCCACAGCCGGCGGCGGCGTCTCCGGCGAGACCTGCGTCATCTCTTCCTCGGCCTCCAGCCAGCTTGTTATATCCGCTTCCTCCTCAAGCCAGCTATCCTCGTCCATCGTGAGCCAGTCCGGCATCAGGTCGTCGCTTTCGTCGTCCAGCACCGGTAGGGCCGGCTCTTCGAGGACCGCGGCTTCGTCCGCGGCTTCCTCCGCGATTTCCTCCGTGGCGACCTCGCTCTCGTCCAGCCACTCCCGTCCTTCACTTGGCTGGTCACTGGTGACCGCATCCAGCCACTCGAGGCCGGTTTCCTCGTCCAGCCAGCTTGCTTCGTCTGCTTCCTCGTCCACGCCCGCCGGGGCCTCTTCCTCTAGCGCACTGATTTCCGGTTCAGCCTCTGCTTCGACGTCGGCGACAGACTCGGCTGGCCCGGCGAAAGTCTCGACCTCTTCCTCCGCCTCGTCCTCGGCAATTTCGGCCGCAAGCCAGTCGGGAGTCTCGACGTCCTCGACGTACTTGTCGACCGACGGCAGCTCGTCGAGCGACGCGCCCTGCCGCGCAGCGAGCCGCTCCAACCAGGCCATGACCTCATCGGGATCCTCTGGTACGTCGTCTACATCTACCTCGATCTCTGGGGGGAGTCCGGCAACCGCATCCTCAGCTGCCTCCGGCTCGGGCGGGCTCACGGCGGGCGCTTCCGGCTCGGGGCCGCCTGCCAGCTCTTCGAGCCAGGCAAGCGCTGCTTCTGGATCGTCGGGTATTTCCGCGACGAGATCGGCCGCCGGCGCCGCTTCCTCGGTCCATTCGGCCTCATCACCGAAGCGCCCCTCCCCTTCCACCAGGCTATCAAGGTACATCATCGCCACGTCGGGCACGACCATCGCCTCTGGCGTCTCATCTTCGTCCGTCAGGGACGGTTCCAGCGCCGCCTCTTCCGGCACTTCTGCCCTCTCAGCTTCTGCTTCTGGCAGCTCAACCTCTGTTTCTACTAGCGCAGCCTCGCCTTGCGCTAGCTCCACCTCGGGCTCGATCTCTTCTGCAGGGGCGGCGGCTTCTTCGGCAGGCGCTTGCTGCGCGGCAAGCTCTTCCAGCCAGGCCATCGCCTCCTCGAGGTCTTCTGGCACCGCCTCCAGGTCGATGACCGTCTCTTCGCCCGCCTCCGTGACGGGCGTCTCGGCGGCAAATTCCTCGACCGCCTTCTCCTCAAGCTCATCCTCGAACGGCGTCAGGAGCAGGTCTTCATCTGTCTCGATCGACGGCAGCTCGTCAAGCGGCGCGCCTTGTTGCGCGGCAAGCCCCTCAAGCCAGGCCATCGCCTCGTCCAGATCCTCAGGCACGTCAAATTCCTCTTCAGCAAAGGCCCCCTCTCCGGCTTCCTTGGCGACTAGCTCCTCCGCTTCGGCGAGGGTCTCCATCCACTCCAGGTTCGGTTCCGGCTCTGGCTCGACCTCTGCCGCTTCCGGAATCTCAAGACGTTCCGCCTCGTCAACCTCCGCCTCTGGCGCCACACCGGCCAGAGATGGCAGCTCCTCAAGCGGCACGCCTTGTTGGGCGGCAAGCTGCTCCAGCCAGTCCATCGCCTCGTCCAGATCTTCCGGCGCTTCGCCCACGTCCGCTGCACCAGCCTCTTCGCCGGGCAGCGCGTCGAGCCAGTTCATCGCCTCTTCCAGGTCCTGCGGAACGGCCCCTTCGGGCGCCACGGCCACCCCTTCCGGCACCTCGTCCAGCCACGTCAGGGCTTCCTCCAGCTCCGCTT
>JAVVFG010000229.1:0-7034 GCA_032260445.1 Anaerolineae bacterium
GGCAGGCGCTCTTGTGGCGGCGGATGGACGACACCGCGCGGCTGGAGCGCGATCTCGCCGCCCTGCTCGCCCTTGCCGAAGACAACGACTACGGCTATCTCTTTACGCGCAAGACCCTCATGGGGCCGCCCGACCCGCGCGTTCTTGTGCCGCTGCTGCTCTTTGCACGGGACAGCGAGTCGTTGGGGCGTACCCCTGCCGCTCATTATGCCGCCCGGCTTCTAGCGCAGCTCGGCTTGAGCCATTTGCAGAACCACCCGGGCTACCGCTTGCGTATCCAGACGCTCGGCAGCTTTCGGCTCTGGCGTGGCGCCGACGAAGTGGAGCCTGCCGCGTGGGAGCGGAAGAAGTCGCGCCAGTTGTTGCATCTCTTCCTCACCTACCGCGAGACCCTGCTCGAGCGCGAGCAGATCGTCGAGATGCTGTGGCCTGAGCTGGGAACGGAGGCCGGCCTGCGCGACTTTAAAATTGCCTTCAGCACCCTTTCGCGCGTGCTGGAGCCGGACCGCGACCGCAATGCGCCGTCGGCCTACGTCGTGCGTGATGGTAGCCGTTACGGTCTGCGCGACGAGGCTGACTTGTGGCTGGATAGCGCTGCCTTTCTCGACGAGATTGCCGCCGGTGATCGCCTGTGGGAGCGCGAGCGAGAGGCCGCTCTCGCCTGCTATCGCCGCGCCCTCGCGCTCTATCACGGCGACTTCCTCCAGGAATATCCCTACGCGGAATGGTGCAGCGAAGAGCGCGAGCGTCTGCTGACGCTCTACCTCCGCACGGCGGAGCGCGTCGCCGACGCCCTCCTGGCTGCTGCAGCGTGGGAAGAGGCGATCGCCGTCAGCCAGGCGCTGCTCACCCGTGACGATTGTTGGGAGCAGGCTTATCGCGTGCAGATGGTGGCGTACACGGAGTTGGGCAACCGCGCCCAGGCCGTACGCGCCTACCAGCGCTGTGAAGCCCGGTTGCAGCAGGAGCTCGGCGTCGCTCCCATGGCCGAAACCGTCGCCCTCCTCGAGGAGATTCGCCGCAGATAGCCTGGTCTGGCCCGCTTCTGTAACTTCCCTGTTACCTCGACCCTTATCCTGAAAGTTGCGGCTAACGCCGCACGCGGCCTATGAGTGAGACACGCATCATTTCCTTTATCCTCCGTTTTGTCCAACCCGAACAGGGCGACACCGCCTTGCCGCGGTACGGCGTGGTCCGCCACGTGCAGAGCCGCGAAGAAGTGCATTTCACCACGATGGGAGAGGCGCTGGCGTTTATCAACCGCTACGTCACGCTTGAAGACGAAAGTGGAGCGATGCAGCCACGTGAGGAGGCATAGGTGCACGCGGCCGATTTGCTGACCGACCGGGCGCGGCTGACACCGGACCGCGAAGCGCTGCTGGAGCGCGAGCGCGGGCGCCGCTACACCTATGCCGAGCTCAACACACGCGCCTGCCGGGCCGCCAATTTCCTGCAAGAAGAACTCGGCGTGCAAGCCGGCGACCGTGTCTCGATCCTGGCGCATAATAGCGTTGCCTACGTCGACTTGCTCTACGGCCTGGCCAAGATTGGCGCCATCCTCGCCCCGCTTAACTGGCGGCTTGTCGCCACGGAGCTGGCCTATATCCTGAACGACTGCCAGCCACGCGTAGTGATCGTCGGGCCGGAATTCGCCGCGACGTGGGCCGGAGTCGCCACCCAGGTGGACGTCGAGCACGTCTTGGGCATCGAGGATGCGGAGGTAGCGGGCGCCGGCGTCTACGAGGACGGCCTGGCTGCAGCCTCGCCCCAAGAACCGGCGCGCCCGGCGACGCTTAACGCCGAGACGCCGCTGTGCATCCTCTACACGAGCGGGACGACCGGCCGGCCGAAGGGCGCTGTTATCCCCCACCGGCAGGTTCTGTGGAACTGCATCAATACGGTGATTAGCTGGGGCCTGACGGAAAACGACGTCGCCCCTGTGTTCACACCGATGTTTCACGCCGGCGGCCTGTTCATTTTCCTCACGCCGCTCTTCTACGCCGGCGGGCGCATTGTCCTCACGCGCACCTTTGACGTCGATGACTCGCTGCGGGTTATCGGCGACGAACGCTGCACGGCAGTTCTCGGTGTACCCACCCTCTTCCAGATGTGGCGCCAGGCCGAGGCCTACCGCACAGCCGGCTTTGGCCACGTCCGCTTTTTCGTTAGCGGCGGCGCGCCATGCCCGCCAGAGCTCATGGCGTCGTGGCGTGCCGAGAAAGGGATCGTCTTTCGCCAGGGCTACGGCCTCACCGAAGTCGGCACGAACTGCTTCAGCATGACCGACGCCGAATCGGCGCCGAAGACCGGCACCGTGGGCAAACCGATCTTCCATAGCAAGATGCGCCTGGTAGATGGCGATGACAACGACGTGCCACCAGGCGAGGTAGGCGAGCTGCTCATCCGTGGACCGCACGTTTTCTCCGGCTACCGGCGCAACCCGGAGGCAACGGCCGAGGCGCTGGTCGATGGCTGGTTCCACACCGGCGATATGGCCCGCCGCGACGAAGAGGGCTTCTACACCATCGTCGGTCGCTCTAAAGATATGATTATCAGCGGCGGCGAAAACGTCTACGCGGCGGAAGTGGAAGCTGCCTTTCGCGAGCACCCGGCCGTGGCCGAGGCGGCGCTCATTGGCCAGCCGGACGAGACTTGGGGCGAAGTTGGGCTGATGGTCGTGGTGCCGCAACCCGGTGTCGATATCTCGGCAGCAGAGCTAACTGCCTTCTGCCGCGAGCGGCTGGCGCGCTACAAGGTGCCGAAGGCTATTGTCTTTGCCCCCGAATTGCCCTATTCGCCGTACGGTAAAGTGGAGAAACGGAAGCTGCGCCAGCAATACGTGGCAGCCGAAGAGACCATGCCGCAGACGGAAGGGGAGGCGGAGTAGAAGGAGATCAGGATGCCAACTGTTGCCGTAAACGGGATCGACATCTATTACGAGGAGCAAGGTGACGGCGAGCCGCTGCTGCTGATCACCGGATTGAGCTACCCGCTGTGGTACTGGCACCGGGTCGTGCCGCTGCTTGCCGCGCATTTCCGCGTGATTACATTCGACAACCGCGGCGTCGGCGCGACGGACAAGCCACCCGGCCCTTACTCGGCATCGATGATGGCCGCCGATACGGCCGGCGTGCTCGACGCCCTGGCGCTAGAACGCGCGCACATCCTTGGTCACTCTATGGGCGGTTATATTGCCCAGGCACTGGCCGTGGAACAGCCGCAACGGATTGACCGGCTCATCCTGGCGTCCACGAGCTTTGGCGGACCAGACCAGATCGCCCCGTCGCCCGAGGCGATGGCCGTGCTGACCGATCTCAGCGGCGATCCGGCCGAGCGGTTCATGCGCGGCCTGACGGTGAGCGCGGCGCCCGGGTTTGCCGCGCGCGAGCCGGCCTTCGTCCAGGAATGGCTGCAGTATCGCATTGACAATCCGGTGGACCCGATCGCCTACCAGGCCCAGCTTGCCGTGGGCCTGGCCTTATTTGCCAGAGAAGCCGCCTTTGACGGCAAGCTGCAGCAAATCACTGCCCCGACTCTTCTGCTCTGGGGTGAGCATGACCAGGTGACGCCGCCGGGCAATGCCCAACTCATGGCGGCGCAGATTCCCAACACTGCTATCACGATTCTGGCAGACGCCGGTCACAACTTCGCCCTCGAAGTTCCCGAGGCTGCCGCGGAGGCGGTTATCTCCTTTCTCGCTGGCCGTCGAAGCGGCGGAAAACTGCTGGGAGGCGAGCCGTCGTGAACCCTGATAACCTGCACGTGTCGCGTGTGGGAGGTGAATAGAGGTGCATATGAGATGATCCGTCAACAATCCGTCAGCAGACAATCAACTTGAGGCATATTGCTTGATATTCGAGGAGGAAGAAAGAAATGAAACGTCAACTAGTCTGGTTAATGATCATGCTCCTGCTGGTCGCGGCGCTTGTCGCCTGTGGCGGTGAGACGACCACAGTTGAAGAAGCGACGACCGAGCCAGAACCGGCGCCGGCCACCGACGTCGTGCAAGAAGAGCCCGCAGTAGAGGAACCGGAGCCGACCGCGGAGCCGGTGGAAGAACCCGAAGAGGCGGAGCCCACGCCAACGGCGCAGGCCCCGGCCGAAGAAGCGACCCCTGAGGAAGAAGCGGCAGCCGTCGACGTTAGCTGTGATGCCCCGGTGAAAGTTGGCTTGATCACCGACGCGACTGGCGCGCTGGCCATCTACGGCGCGCACATGTTGCGCTCCTTCCCGCTGGGCATGGAGTATGCGACGGGCAGCCCGGGAATTGACGAGGGCGATTATACTGCCTACACGCTCGGCGACTGCGAAATCCAGGTCTTCGTCCGCGATGATCAGGGCGTGCCGGAGACGACGGCGACCGTCGCGCGCGAGCTCGTCGAGGTTGAAGATGTCGACTTCATTGTCGGCACCGTGAGCAGCGGCGCCACGGCGACCCTGCAGGAGATTGCCCGCGACAACGAGGTGATCCTCATTGCGGCGCCCGCTGCGGCGAACGAGATTACCGGCGCCGCCTTTAACGAGTACACCTTCCGCACTAGCCGCAATAACTACCAGGACGCGGTCAACATCTGCGAATACTTTAGCCAACAATACGACACCTTCGTGCAGATCGCGCCCGATTACTCCTTTGGCTACGGCGGCGCCCAGGCCTTCCGCGACGCCTGCACGGAGTTCGGCGGTGAATTCGTAGCCGATGACATCTTCGCGCCCGCCGATACCAGTGAATTCACGCCTTACATGGAGCAGATCCTCAACTCTGGCGCCGAGGCCTGGCTCGTTACCTGGGCCGGTGGCGGCTTCGTGCCCATGATGCAGGCTGCCCAGGAGCTTGGCGTGATGGACGAGGTAGCGCTTGCTTCTGCATTCGTCGACAATGTGGTCATGCCTGCCTTCTTCGCCAACGCAGTCGGCAGTACCAGCGGCATCCTTTATCATTACACCGCTCCAGACAATGAGATCAACGACTGGCTCGTCGAGCAGACGATGGAGCGCCACGGCACCCCACCCGACCTCTTCGATGCCGACGGTATGAACGCGGCTATCTTGCTCGTCGAGGCGCTCAAGGCGACCGGCGGCGACACCGATCCCCAGGCGCTCATCGACGCCATGGAAGGCATGACCTTCCAGGGCCCGAAGGGCGAGATCTACATCCGACCCGAGGACCACGTGGCGATGCAGGATATGTACATCGTCACCCTCACCAACGTTGACGATCCTGAATTCCGCTTCTTCGAGCTGGTGGAGACCAACCGGCCCGACGTGCCCTGCCTGTTGCCCGAAGATCTAGTCGATCGCTGCGGCGACCTGCCTGTTGGCAGCCTCAGCGGCGAGTAAGGCTCCTTGACCCCATCGTAACCCCGAGGGGGCGTCTGCCAGTGCAGCGCCCCCTCTTACGGAGATCGCATGTCAGACGAGATCATCCTGCACACAGAGGCCGTGCGGCGCGAATTCGGCGCCCTCGTCGCTGTGGATGACGTCAGCATGGCGGTGAAGGCGCACACCTTCCATTCGATCATTGGGCCGAATGGCGCCGGCAAGACGACCCTGTTCAATCTGCTTAGCGGCAACTTGCCCCCGACTAGCGGGCGCGTCTTCTTCAAAGGGCGCGACATCACCAACCTCCCGGCGCATCGCACGGCGCACTTGGGTATCGGTCGCTCGTTCCAGATCACGAACCTCTTTCCCAGCCTCAGCGTGCTGGAGAATGTGCGCCTGGCGGCGCAGGCGATGGGCCACGCCAATTTCCGCTTCTGGCGTTCCTACCGCGCCTTCTCCGATTACCTCGCGCGAGCCTGGGAGGTCATGGAGCAGGTCGGTCTGGAGCACGCCGCCTTGCTGCCGGCGCGTACCCTTCCCCACGGCGACCAGCGCAAGCTGGAGCTGGCCATGATTCTCGCCCCCGATCCCGAACTGCTGCTACTGGACGAGCCAACAGCCGGGATGGCCTCGGAGCAGGTGCCGGAGCTTATGGCGCTGATCCAGCGCATCCAGGAAGCGGGGCAGAAGACCGTCATCCTCGTCGAACACAACATGAACGTCGTCATGCGCGTCTCCGACGTGATCACCGTGATGCACCAGGGCGCTATTCTTGCGGAAGGAACGCCTGCGGAGATCGCGGCGAACGAGGACGTACAGACGGCTTATCTCGGTGGCCTCTACCAGCTAACCCGATGAACGGACAGACATTGACGCCGCTGCTCGAAGTTCAGGGAATCCACACCTTTGTTGGCCAGTTCCACATCCTCGAAGGAGTGGACGTTGTCGTACCTCAGGGCACGATTACCGTGCTCTTGGGCCGCAACGGTGCGGGAAAGACGACGACGCTTAAGTCAATCCTCGGCCTGACGCCGCCGCGCAGTGGCACGATCCGCTTTGCCGGCACGGAGATCGCCGGGCGGCGCGCCTACGACATTGCCGCTATGGGCATCGGCTTCGTGCCCGAGCACCGCGCCATCTTCCGTGATCTTTCTGTTGCCGAGAATCTGCGCATCGCCGAGCGCCGCCGCGGCGACTTCGCGCGCAAGGAAGAGCTGATCTTCACCCTCTTCCCCGACCTCAAGCGGCTCATCCACCTGCCCGGCACGAACCTCTCCGGCGGGCAGCAGCAGATGCTGGCCGTCGCGCGCGCCCTCGTACCCGACAACCGCCTGCTCCTCATCGACGAGCCTAGCGAAGGGCTCGCCCCGGTGATTATCGAGCAGATGATCACTGCAATCCGCGAGCTATCGGCCGAAACGACAGTGCTGCTCGTCGAGCAGAACTTCCTCGTCGCCAGCCAGCTCGCCGAACGCTATGTGATCATCGAAGAGGGGGAGTCGGTGCAAGCTGGCTTGATGGCTGATCTTGTCGAGGACAAGGCGACGATCCAGCGTTACCTCGGCGCTGCATGAGGGGATGGAAACGGCACTACCGATGACAGATATTCGCGTATTCCTCACCAGAAACCGGGCCCGCCTGATCATCCTGGCGCTGCTCGCCTTGCTCTTCCTCTCCGCCACCCAGGACATGGAAAGCGGCGAGTGGTTCATCAC
>JAVVFG010000230.1:0-7031 GCA_032260445.1 Anaerolineae bacterium
GCTGCTCGCGCAATACCGCGACCCCGCTGCCGTACGTGCTGCCTGGGAGGCGACCACCGAACGCTGGGACGCGATTCTCGGCGCCGTGCAGGTGCAGACCCCCGACGCTGCGATGGATCTGCTCCTCAACCGTTGGCTGCTCTACCAGGCGCTCTCCTGCCGTATCTGGGGGCGTTCGGCCCTCTACCAGTCGAGCGGCGCTTTCGGCTTCCGTGATCAGCTCCAGGATGTCATGGCCCTCATCCACAGCCGGCCTGATCTGGCCCGCGCTCATATCCTCCGCGCGGCGGCGCACCAGTTCGAAGCTGGCGATGTGCTGCATTGGTGGCATCCGCCGTCCGGCCGCGGCGTGCGCACTCGTATCAGCGATGACTTGCTCTGGCTGCCCTATGTCACCGCCCATTACGTCGCTGCCACCGGGGACAGTAGCATCCTTGACGAAGAGCTGCCGTTCCTGCGCGGCGAGCCGCTCGGTCCGGACGAAGAGGAGCGCTATGGCGAATACGAGTCCACGACGGAGCGCTTCACGCTCTTCGAACACTGCCGGCGCGCCTTGCGCCGTGGCTCAACCTCAGGGCCGCATGCGCTGCCCCTGATGGGCGGTGGTGACTGGAACGACGGCATGAATCGGGTCGGCCATCGCGGGCGTGGTGAAAGCGTTTGGCTGGCCTGGTTCCTCCAGGCAACACTCACCTCCTTTGCCGCCCTCTGTGAGCGGATTGGCGAGGAGACCCTCGCCCAGGACTATCGAAGTCAGGCCAACAAGCTACACCAGGCTATCGAGGCTTCCGCCTGGGACGGTGCGTGGTATCTTCGTGCCTGGTATGATGATGGTACCCCCCTTGGCTCCAGCCAGAACCGCGAATGCCAGATCGACGCCATCGCCCAGTCCTGGGGCGTCCTCTCCGGCGCCGCCGAACCCGCACGCGCCCAACGGGCGATGCAAGCCGTGCGCGACCATCTCGTGCGCGAAGACGACCGGCTCATCCTCCTCTTTACCCCGCCATTTGACCAGACGCCGCACGATCCCGGCTATATCAAAGGCTACCTGCCCGGCATCCGTGAGAACGGTGGGCAGTACACCCATGCTGCCCTCTGGACGATCTGGGCCTTCGCCGAGCTTGGCGAGAGCGATTATGCCGAGTTCCTCTTCCGCCTCACCAACCCGATCTACCGCTCGGCGACAGAGGCTGGTGCCGCCCATTACAAGGTCGAACCCTACGTCATCGTTGCCGACGTCTACGGTGTGCCGCCCCATCGCGGGCGCGGCGGCTGGACCTGGTACACTGGCTCCAGTGGCTGGATGTACCGGCTTGGCCTCGAAGGGATCCTCGGCCTGCGCCGCGAGGGGAATGCGCTTCGCTTGCAGCCGCGCATCCCGGCCCACTGGCCCGCCTACCAGATTCGTTACCGCTTCGGCCCCTCCCTCTATGAGATTACCGTCGAAAACGGCGACCGCGGCACTGCCGTCGTCTACCTCGAGCTCGACGGCGAGCCCGTTGACGGTGACACGATCCCGCTCACCGGCGACGGCGCGACACACCAGGTGCTGGTTCGCCTCGGTCAAGAAGTATGGCAAACGTCCGGCGGCGGGTCCGCCTCTGAGTAGCTCGAGCGGATAACCGCTTGCTGGCCATTCCCCGGCGAGAGGATAGCCGCTGGCTGGCTAGTCCCCCTCTAGGGGATAGCCGCTGGCTGGCTAGTCCCCCTCTAGGGGATAGCCGCTGGCTGGCTAGTCCCCCTCTAGGGGATAGCCAGCCCCTTTCCACCCGCTGATACTCCCCGGCACGTTGGCGACTTTCTCAAAGCCATTGCGCATCAGCAGGCTGGCGGCGATGCTGGCCCGGTAGCCGCTGCCGCAATAGACGGCGAGCGGGCGGTTCCGGTCGAGTTCGCCGAGCCGCTCGTCTAGCTCATGCACCGGGATATGCACCGCGCCGGGAATGTGGCCCTGGTTCCACTCCTGCTCGCTGCGAACGTCGAGGATCTGCCACCCCTTCTCCCCTTCGCCCGCCTCCTGAATGGCGCGCAGCTCCTGGACGCTCAGCAACTCGCTGTGCACGACCGGCATCCCTTGTTCTGTCCAGCCATGCAGGCCGCGTCGCAAGTAGCCCCCAATCTGCTCGTAGCCGACCCGCAACAACTCGGTGCGGGCCTCGGCTGCCTGTTCTGCCGAATCGGCCACAAGGAGGATCCGGCTGTCCGGCGCCACGATCCACCCGGCCCATATGGGCAGCGTTTCCTCCAGGATACGCCCGGCCCAAATCGGAAACGGCTCGCGCATGCCGATATTCAGCGCTCCTTCGATGTGCGCCCCGGCGAACGCTTCCAGCGAGCGCAGGTCCAAAACAATGCTGTTCGGCCGCTGCATCTCAGCCATAAATGTCGCTGCATCCAGCGCCGGTAGCGCCGGCAACGCCCCCAGGATCTCTGGTCCGCGCGCATTCACTTTTTTCATCCGCGCGTAGTAGCTCGGCGCCGCACTTTGCGCCGCCAGCACCTGCCTGACGAACGTCTCACGATCCGTTATCTGCAGCAGCTCATTGTTCGCTCGTTCGTATCCCAGCGTGCTGCTGGGGCGCGCGCCAATAGACGCGCCGCACGGCGAGCCCTCCCCATGCGCTGGGTAAATGATGATGCCGTCACCCAGCGGCAGCAGCTTCTCGTGCAGGCTCGTGTACAACTTGTCTGCCAACTCTTCTTCCTGCTCCTCGCCGAGCAAGTCCGGTCTGCCCACGTCGCCCGCAAAGAGCGTGTCGCCGCTAAACAGCCCCCACGGCGCGGACGCGCCGGCCCCGCCACGGATCAGGAACACAATGTGCTCCGGCGTATGCCCGGGCGCATGGAGCGTCCGTAACGTGAACTCGCCGAGCTCTATCTCCTGCCCGTCCTGTAGGGGTCTGTGCTCAAAGGCGACTTCTGCCGTAACGCCGGTGTAGATCGGCGCCCCGCAACGTGCCGCTAGCTCGCGGCTGCCCGACACATAATCGGCGTGAATGTGTGTCTCCAGAATATGTGTGATCTCTACCTGGTGGTGCCGTGCCCTTTCCAGGTACACCTCCACATCGCGCCGCGCATCGATGACGGCGCAGACGCCTGCTGTCTCGTCCCCCACGAGATAGGAGTAATGCGCCAGCCCTTGCGACGTAATTCGTTCGAGGATCATCGGCTATGTATCTCCCGACCAAAAACTCCCGGCGGCGCCGGTGCCACCGGGAGGATTACTGCTCGTTGCTGGTTTCTGCGTTGCGTTCCGGCCCGTGCCGGGACTAGCGGCTGCGCTCGGTGACGAAACGTTCTGCCTGTTCCTTTTGCCGCGCGAAACGCCGCGCCTCGCGCACCATCTGGCTGGTGTAGCCCCACTCGTTATCGTACCACGCCATGACCTTAACTAAATTCCCGCCAACCACTTTGGTCATGTTGAGATCGATGATCGAAGCGTGGGCATCGCCGATGATGTCTGACGAGACGATTGGATCTTCCGCTACTGCCAGGATCTCATCATACTGCTCTGTCGCCACCTCTTGCCGGAAGATGTCGTTGACCTCCTCCTCCGTGGTCTCCCGCCCAAGCACGAAGGTCAGGTCAGAGAGCGAGCCGACAGGCACCGGGCCGCGCACGGCGACGCCATCGAATTTCCCGTCGACAGCGGGTAACGCCTTGGCCGTCGCTATGGCAGCGCCCGTCGTCGTCGGCACAAAGTTCGCCGCACCCGCCCGGCCGCGATTCCATTTCTTCGCCGGCGAATCGACAATCGCCTGTGACGACGTATAGGCGTGAATCGTCGTCAGGATCGCCTTCTCGACGCCGAAATGGCGGTCCAGGATCTCCACGACCGGGGCCACACTATTCGTCGTACAACTGGCGCACGAGACGATGTTCTCCTCTGGTTCGAGTTTGTTGACGCCGTATACGAGCGTAGCCATGTCATCCTTTGCTGGCGCAGAGAGGAGCACCGTCCTGGCGCCCGCTTCCAGATGCTTCCGAGCCGCTTCGGTCGTATTAAACACCCCGGTCGACTCGATGACCAGCTCCACGCCATGTTCTTCCCACGGAATCTGTGCCGGCTCCCGCTCGTGTGACACGGGATATCGGACCCCATCGACAATCAGGGTGTCTCCCTCCACCTCGACGGTCCCCGGATAGCGCCCGTATACCGTATCGTACTTGAGCAAATACGCCAGGTTGTCGGTCGGCACGAGATCGTTGATCGCACCCACCTCCAGCTCTGGAACGGTCTGGATGATCTTAAAGGCAGCTCGTCCGATGCGCCCGAAACCGTTAATGCCTACTTTTAATGCCATTCTGTTCTCCTTTCGTCTATGCAGTTGTTTCGCCGTCCCCGCATGCTTATCGACTGGCTGGCGCGCTCAATAAACGCGGCAGCGCCCATGTTCATTTCTATAGTATAGCAGAACGCGCCGCCTGATTTCGTGCCTGAAACCGGCACTCATTCAGCTCGAACGTTAGTCGGGCATATCGAGACGTCCTTCGGCGCCAGCCTCAAAGAGCGCCGTCCAATCCTTCGGGAGCTGCGCCCGCACGTGCTCCATTTCGCCTGCCGAAACGGCCTGCTGCAGCACGGTAATCACCGCACGTGCATGGTGCACCGCCTGCGGCAGGTCGACGCCCGCGCCTTCGCGTTCGGCGACCCGCCGGAAAAACTCGTCCACGCCGAAACTCTCATTCTGCTTCGCCAGCCGCAAATAGGCGCCGATGCCCTCTGGCAGCTGCGCCGCCAGATGCTCTGCCTGATCGCCGTGCAGGCGCTCGCCCAACGTTTCGAGAACGGCGGCAATCGCCCGGGTCGTCTCGCTCTGCGAGGGCAGGCGGGCGGCATTCTGAACTTGGCCACTAAACTCTTCAAACTGCATTGGCTTCCTCCGGTCTAACTCTGGAAGTGCGGCAGGATCTCTTTCGTATAGAACTCGAAAAACCCATCCTGCTCATGTCCGATCTGGTGGATGTATACCTGGTCGAATCCGGCGTCCACAAACTCCTGGATGCCGTCGATATGTTCCTGCGCATCGGGACCAGTAACGATGCCTTTGACGGCTTCCTCTTTACTGACCGCCTTGACCGCTTGCTCAAAATGCTCCACGGTGCGCAATTCCTGGGTCAGCTCGCCGGGCAACCCGCTGTTCGGCCAGATCTTGTACACGGTCTCCTTCGCCGTCTCTTTGTCTGGCGCCCAGCACACGGTGAGTTGCCCGATCTTGGGTCCATCGCCGCCCCCGTCGTTATACGCTTTCAGCAGCTCCTGTTTCGGTGCTGTTGTGATAAACCCGTCGCCCAGATAGCCGGCGGCCTCGGCCATGTTTTCACCGCTGGCCGCCACATAGATGGGCGGGGGCGTGTCTGGCAGGGTGAACAGCCGGGCATCCTCGACGATATAATAGTCGCCCCAGTAGCTGACCGTCTCCCCTTCCCACAGCATGCGGATGATCTCCAGCGCCTCTTCAAGCATCGCCAGCCGCAGGTCAAACGGGCGCCACCGTTCTCCCTGGACGTGCTCGTTCAGGTTTTCGCCGGTCCCCACGCCGAAAAAGAACCGTCTGGGCATCATCGCGGCCGACGTTGCCGCCGCCTGCGCCATGATCGTCGGGTGTATGCGCATCGTCGGGCAGGTCACGCCCGTGCCCAGCCGCAGCTCATCCGTTGCCTGCGCGATCGCGCCGATCACGCTCCAGACAAAGGGGCTGTGCCCCTGCGCGCTCACCCAAGGGTGGTAATGATCGGAAATGAGCGCGAAGGTAAAACCAGCCTCTTCCGCCCGCTGCGCGTTACGCACCAGATCGTCCGGTGGGTGCTCCTCGCTCGATAAAGCATAGCCAATCTCTGGCATCGTGGTCTCTCCTCGGTTGGTCTCCAGTAGCGCCATGCGTCGCCCATGGCCGTCATCACAGGGTTACTTGCTTCCCGTCTTAATCTCGACGTTCTCAAAGGTGACTTCGACATCGTCGGCGTAGCGCTTGCCATTCTTCGGGTCATGCCGCGCAAATTGCGGCGCCTCGATGCTCACGTCGAGCCTGTAGCGCCCGTCGCCGGGCACCTTCCAATTCCGACCGTAGTGGTAGAGCCACGGGTGCCACAAGAATCGCTGCTGGTGGCGTCCCACGTCTACCCCATCGCTTGCCGTGACGCGTACGTGTACCGTCAGGCCTGGAATGAACCGGTTATCAGCCGCATCCCGTACCGAAATCTCGATGTGGCAGTTCTCCTCTTCTGGCTCTTTCCACACCAACTCCCCATTCTCCAGATGGTACATGCCCTCGGCATCTTCGACGGCATAGGCCACAATATAATCCCCGGCCCGTTTCATGTCGCCGTCACTGGCCACGTTGGTTGCCATCTCTTCGAGTGCCTTGAGGTAGGCTTCTCCCTGGACCCGGGCCATCTCTAGCTGGTGCGGTTTCGCCTCCTCGCTAGCTTCCATCGGCGGCAGGTTATGGTCATGATGTGTCATTCGCTTCCTCCATCTTGATCTGCATCGGCTCCCACCCCTTCAGGCGCCAGTCAGCAGCACGCGCTGCTCGTTGCTCATACCTTTCTATATAACATACCTGCCCAGGCGGCGCGTATGACCCGATACAGCTTCGGGATATAATTCCGCGATACATTTCGCGCCGCCGGGAAGGGACGATGAAAACGCTACTGATCCTGCGTCATGCTAAATCAAGTTGGGCGGGCAACCTCGCCGATCACGAGCGCCCGCTCAATAATCGGGGCAAGCGCGATGCGCCGCGCATCGGCGATCTCCTGCGGAGTGAGGAATTGGTGCCGGACCTGATCCTGACTTCTACCGCCGTCCGCGCCCGCACCACAGCCAGCCTCGTCGCCGAAGCCAGCGGCTATGACGGTCCCCTTCAGCAGCTTCGTTCCTTCTACCACGGCTCGACCGGCGACTTCGTGCGCGCCTTACGCGCCTTGCCGGACGCCCTGAACCGTGTCGCGGTCGTGGCCCACAACCCCGGGTTAGAAGAGCTCCTCGAAGAACTCACCGGCGAGGACGAGACGCTACCAACCGCCGC
>JAVVFG010000231.1:0-7015 GCA_032260445.1 Anaerolineae bacterium
AAGGTCTGGTCGTGATACAGGTTCTGATCCGCTGCGGCGAAACCTGCGGTCTCTTTGCCGCACATCGGATGCCCGCCGACGGCGGCAAAGGATGGGGGCAGCCGGTCCATGGCAGCGACGACGGCCGACTTGGTGCTGCCGAGGTCGAGCACGGTGCAACCGGCCGGGCAGGCGCCGGGCAGGGCAGCGAGGAGGTTAAGAATGGCGCGGACGGGGGCGGCGAGGACAACGAGATCGGCGCCGGCGAGACCATCGGCGAGCACGTCTGTCGCCCGGTCGACGACGGCCTGCTCGAGGGCGAGCCGCCGTGTCGCCTCGTCGGGCTCGACGGCGACGAGGCGGACGCCGTGCGGGCGCAGCGCCAGAGCGAGCGATCCGCCCATCAAGCCCAAACCAACGATGGCAACCGTCTTACCCTGCAACGCGTCCATAGCGGCATTATAGCTTGCAGGAGCGAGATTCGCCTCATCGCCGATTCGTGTTACAATTCGGCGCCGGGGGAAACGCACGCCGACGACCTTTTAACATCCCAACCATCTCAGTGAGGTACACACCATGTCCGAAGACTTCATCTTCGATGGGGCGCTCGCTGACCTCGATCCTCGCCTTGAGGAGCTGCTTGCCCACGAGGACCGCCGCCAGCAAAACGCCATCATTCTCATCCCGTCTGAAAGCATGGCACCGGATGCCGTGCGCGAGGCGATGAGTAGCACGTTTGCCAATATCTATGCGGAAGGCTACCCGCGCGAAGAAAGCCGGCTCTTGCTAGAGGAGCAGATACTCGATATCGAGCGGGAGCTCGCCCACTACCGCCGCTACAGCGACCCACGTTACTACAAAGGGGTCGAGTTCGCCGACATCCTGGAGGCGCTGGCGCGCCGGCGCGCGGCGAAGTTGTTCGCCGCCAATGGCCTGAGCGCTGACGATCTGTTCGTCAACGTACAGCCGCTCAGCGGGGCGCCCGCCAATAATGCGGTTTATACCGCGCTGCTCGAGCCGGGTGACACGATTATGGGGATGGACCTGAACGCCGGCGGGCACCTTACCCACGGCAGCCCCGTCAATCGCTCCGGAAAGATCTACAACTCGGTGGGGTATGGGGTTGACGTGGAGACGGGGCGGATTGACTACGAGGTGGTCGCGCGCCTGGCGGAAGAGGTGCAGCCGCGGGTCATCGTCGCCGGCTACTCGGCCTACCCGTTCGCCGTCGACTGGCAGCGCTTCCGGGAAATCGCTAACAGCGTGGGCGCGTATTTGCTGGCCGATATTTCGCACATTTCGGGCCTGGTAGCCGCCGGCGTCCACGCGAGCCCGATTGGGGTCGCCGACGTGGTGACGAGCACGACGCACAAAAGTCTGTGCGGCCCGCGTGGCGCGCTGACGCTCACGCACCGGGCCGACCTGGCGCGCAAGCTTGACCGCGCCGTCTTCCCGGGCGAGCAGGGCGGGCCACATATGAACACGATCGCTGCGATGGCGCTGGCCCTCAAGCTGGCACAGACGGAGCAGTTCCGGGCGCTGCAAGAACGCATTGTGGCTAATGCCAGCCGCCTTGCGGAACAGCTTATGGAGCGGGACATCGTCGTGGCAGGGGGCGGCAGCGAGACCCACTTGTTGCTTATCGACGCGCGCAGTAGCATCAGTCACGAAGGCGTCGCACTAAGCGGTGATATGGCCGCACGCATTCTTGATCTCGCCGGCCTGGTGACCAACCGCAACACGATCCCTGGCGACACCACGGCGCTGTCTGCGTCTGGCGTGCGGCTGGGCACGGTCTGGATCAGCCAGCTTGGCTATGGTTCCGGGGAAATCGATCGGGTTGCGGAGGCGATCGCCACGGTGCTCCACGGCATCTGCCCGTTCGCCTACGCGGCAATGGGTGGCAAGGAACTGCTACGTGCCAAGGTGAACTTTGCAGCGCTACTGAAAGCGCGGGAGATCGTGCGCGAGCTAAGCGGGCAGGAGGCACCGCAGCCTGCACACGGCAGCCTTCTCGTGCGCGGCGAGGTGGCACAGGCGTTCTTGAACCACGCCTTAACCAGCGACGTGCTTGGTCTGGGCGTGGACGAAGCGCAGCCGACGCACCTGTACGGCGACGGGATAGACGCCGACGCCAACCTCTACCGCAGCGCGGATGAGGAGTTTGAGCTCCGCTTTTCCGACCCCGAGACGGCTGCGGCCGCAAATGAATGGCTGCGTGCGCTCTCTGATGGCTTCGTCCAGTTCGACGATCTGTACGCGAAGCTAACGGGGCCGGTGGTCGTGGTTCCGGTGCCGCCGGCGGAGGAGATCGCCGAGCCGCTGGCGACGGAGGACGCCGTGGTGCCGACTAAGCCGTACTTCATCGGGCACGAGCTTCATGGGGCGCCGGACGAGGCGTTGCCGGCCTTCACGTGGGAGGAGCCGGAGGAGGGCGAACTGCGCCGCACCAGCTTGTATGATACGCACGTGGCGATGGGCGCGCGCATGGTCGGCTTCGGCGGCTGGGATATGCCGGTGTGGTATACGTCGGTGTCTGAAGAGCATCAGGCGGTGCGCGAAGCAGCCGGCCTGTTCGACGTCAGCCACATGGGTGTGCTGGAGGCGCGCGGGCCGTATGCCGCCGAATTCTTGAATGTGGTCACGACGAACGACGTCGAGCCGCTGGAAGTGGGCCAGTCGCATTATAGCCAGCTGCTCTATCCAGATGGCAGTGTCGTGGACGACCTCCTAATCTACCGGCGCGGGCCTGCGCAGTACATGCTCGTCGTCAATGCCTCGAACAATGACAAGGACTGGGCCTGGCTGAACGCGGTTAGCGAAGGGCGGGTGCGAATTGGCGACGAGCGGCCGTGGGTGCGCATCCAGCACCCGGCGGAGCTGCGCGACCTACGCGACCCGCAGTGGGGTGCGGAGCAGCGGGTGGACATCGCGCTGCAGGGGCCGCGCTCGCGCGACATCTTGCTAGCGATGAGTGACGATGGCGGTCTCTCGGCACGCATTAAGGCGCTGCCGTGGGCCGGGTTGACTGAAGGTAATCTCGGCGGCTTTGACGTGATTATCTCGCGCACGGGGTATACGGGTGAACGGGTTGCCTACGAGCTGTTCGTGCACCCTGAGCAGGCGCCGGCCTTCTGGCAGAAGCTGCTGGAGGTAGGCGAGCCAATGGGGCTGAAACCGATTGGCCTGGCGGCCCGCGACAGCACGCGGACAGAAGCGGGGTTGCCGCTATACGGGCACGAGATGGCTGGGCAGCTCGGCTTGAATCCGGCCGAGGCAGGCTTCGGCAGTTACGTGAAGCTGTGGAAGCCGTTCTTCGTCGGCCGGGAGGCGTTTATCGCGCGCGAGAAGGGCCGCAACCGCATGGTAACGCGGTTCCGGATGAATGATAAAGCGGTGCGCCGGCCGGAACTGGGTGATCCAGTGTTGGACCGCCGCGGTAAGATCGTGGGCACGGTGACGAGCTGCGCGATCGACTCCGAGGGTTATCTGCTGGGACAGGCGGTCCTACCGCTAGATATGCAGGAGCCGGGAACGCAGATTGCCATTTACCAGCTTGGCGGCGGAACGCGCTCGCTGCGACTGCCGCAAAGCCTGGATGTCGGACAACGGATGCCAGCGCCGGATGGCGCGACGGTACTGTCACGCTTC
Organism: Anaerolineae bacterium; assembly: GCA_032260445.1. GTDB lineage: Bacteria > Chloroflexota > Anaerolineae > Promineifilales > Promineifilaceae > JAAYYY01. The sequence continues at coordinate 3,631 of JAVVFG010000231.1, forward strand.
CCGTCGCGGAAGAGGAAGTAGCAGCCTTTCCTGGCGCCCGGCCGGTGCTCGACGGACGACCTGATGGAAACTGGACTGTTGGCGGACCCAGCAGGATGCTCGCGGTCCGTTGGGCCGTGGTCCGGTTGGGAGGTGGTTCGTAGACCCGCCGGCCGGCAGCCTTTGGGATTTTGACCTGACCGGCTTATAATGGCGGTTTCTATGCCAATTCGTCGTATGAGGAGAGTTCCGTGCGTCGTGAAGTACTAACCTGGTCCGACGTCGACAAGCTGATCGACTATCTGGTACCCCAGATCCGCGGGCAATATGATTCGATGGTCGTGATTACCCGGGGTGGTCTCGTACCGGGCGGGATGCTTGCCGAAGCGCTCAACATCACCTATATCCTCACCGCGTCGGTGCGCTTCCCGGCTGACTTTCCCGGCGATTTCGCTGGGCTGGATAAGGTTCACCCCGAAAACCGTTACGCGATACCCGAGTTTATCCAGTTTCCGTCGGATGCCTTGCTGGCGGGGCGCCGGATCCTGGTGGTCGACGATGTCTGGACGCGGGGCCGCAACATCGTGACGGTGAGCAAACGGATTGACGCCGCCGGTGGGCTGCCGGATTCGTGTGTGCTTCACTATAAGCCGGCGTCTTCGCTCTATCCGGGGCACACGCCGACGTATTACGCTGCGGTGAGTGACGCGTATATCATCTATCCGTGGGAGATCGACCGCGGACCGGAAGTGCTGGGTAAGTGGAACTAGGCGCTTGAGGTTTGCGGCGCCGGTACAGAGCTTAGCCGATTCTTATGGTACCGGCGTCGCTTGCTGTTATAATCAGGATGAAGATTGTGTCTGATACACAATGTGTCTGTGAGACCGGTGGTGACTGGGTCCCTGGCGGCGAGGGCCGTCGAACCGGGTCAGGTCCGGGAGGAAGCAGCCCTAAGGCGTCTCCCTCGGGTGCCCAGGATCACCTGGTGGCCATCGGTCTCATGGACACATTGTTTTCTACCGGCCGTCGCTTCGTGTCCACATGACGGCCATCACCCCGCTGCCGAACCTCCCGCGCTGGGGTCTCCTCATCGTCGCAGTTCTCGTCCTGTTCGGAGCTCTTGCCGCCGGCTATCTTGTCGCGCAGCCGTCGTACACGGTGTACGTGGACGGCCAGGCGCGGCGCGTTTCGGGCAGCCATCAGACGGTAGCCGAGGTGTTGGCTGCCGCGGACGTGACGCTGCGCCCGGAAGATCGTGTTGAGCCGGGCCTAGGGGCACGGGCCGGCGAGGAGCAGGCGATCCAGGTGATCCGCGCGCATGCGGTCACGGTGCGGACGGAGTCAGGCAGCAATACGTATTGGACGCACCAGGTGACGGCCGGCGCATTTATCGCGGAAGCCGGGCTGTCCTTGCAGCGCACTGATCAGATCACGGGCGATGGGCAGCCGATTCCCTTTGCGATGCTGGAGAGCGCGCCACTGCCGGACGTGCTGGAGATCGGGAATTTCGTGACGGTCACGATTCATGACGGCGACCGGGAGCAGACTTTACGGACGGCGGCGCAAACGGTGGGGCGTGCCCTGCAGGAAGCGGGGATCGTGATCTATGCCGCCGATGGCGTCGAGCCGCCGCAGGGGAGCTGGCTGACGCCGGGAATGGCGATCACGGTGAGACGCTCGATGCCGTTGACGATCAGGGTGGACGGGCGGGTGATCCAGACTCGCAGCCATCATACGAACGCGCGCGACGTGCTCGCCGAGGCCGGGATCGGGCTTGTTGGGCTGGACTACGCGCGGCCGGGGCCGGACGTGCAGCTCAAGGCGGGTGATACGATTGAAGTGGTGCGGGTGACGGAGGATTTCCGGCTCGAGGATCAGCCGATTGCCTACGAGACGCAGTGGCAGCCGACAGACGAACTGGAGATCGATTCACGGACACTGTTACAGAGTGGCGCACCGGGTATTCTGCGGCAACGGTTGCGCGTGCGCTATGAGAATGGGGTTGAGGTCAGCCGGACGCCGGACGCACAGTGGGTCGCGCGTGAGCCGGTGCCGGAGATCATTGGCTACGGTACGCAGATCGTCGTGCGCGCCGTGGAGACACCTGAAGGCTTTCTGGAGTATTGGCGCGTCGTGCGCATGCGCGTAACAGCATATACAGCCGCCAGCTCTGGAAAGCCGCCGGATCATCCTGCTTATGGTATTACCGCCAGCGGGCTGCGCGCTGGTACGGGAATCGTCGCCGTGGATCCGCGGGTGGTGCCGTTCCGGACGTGGGTGTACGTGCCGGGATATGGAACCGGCTATGCCGGGGACACGGGCGGCGGTGTGAAAGGGCGCTGGATCGATCTCGGCTACAGCGAAGGGGAGTATAAGAGCTGGTCTGGCTACGTCGACGTCTACTACCTGACACCCGTCCCGGAGCCGAAGGACATCAGCTACCTGATCCCCACGCAACTCCCTTAATGGAGCATCCAAAGCAGCTACTCGACCGGCACGGCTTGCAGCCAAAGCAGAGTCTCGGGCAAAATTTCCTTTTTGACGACAACATCCTGGCGCGGATTGTGGAGACGGCCGAAGTGGGGCCGGACGATCCCGTGCTGGAGATTGGGGCGGGCGCCGGGACGCTGACGCACCACCTGGCACGGGCGGCGGGCCGGGTGTTGGCTGTGGAGCTGGACGACCGGCTCATTCCACTGCTCCAGGCGGAGATGGCGCGCTACGAACACGTCACCGTCGTACACGGCGACATTTTGCACCTAGAGCTGGACCTCTGGTTCGGCGATGGGGCGTACAAGGTGGTGGCCAACGTGCCCTACTACATCACGGGCGCGATTCTGCGGCATCTTCTGAGCGGCAGAGGCAAGCCGAGTCTGGTGGTCATGACGGTGCAGAAGGAGGTGGCGCAGCGGGTGACGGCGAGGCCGGGGGAGATGAGCCTGCTGGCAGTCAGTGTGCAGTTTTACGGGGAGCCGCGCTACGTGGGTGAGATTAAGGCGGGGGCGTTCTGGCCGCGACCGGAGGTGGACTCGGCGATCCTGCGCATCGACCTCTTCGACGAGCCGCGGCTACCGCTGGCGGAGGAGGAGCGGTTCTTCCGGTTGGTGAAGACGAGTTTCGCGCAAAAGCGCAAGCAGCTGCAAAAGAACCTACGCAGCCTGGGGCTGCCGCGCGCGCGGATTAACGCAGCGCTTGCCAGCGCGGGCATCGACGGCCGCCGCCGGGCGGAGACGCTGAGCCTGGACGAGTGGCTCGCGCTTTACCGGGAGCTCTTCTGAGCGCTATTCCCCTACATTCCGCCATCTTTGTGATGTGTGCCACGGATCGGGTTGCTCGCCGTCGCCGCGGGTCGGCAGCGCCGCCTGTCCCTGCCGCCCCGCTTTCCGCCGCCGTGGACCGCATCACC
>JAVVFG010000232.1:0-7012 GCA_032260445.1 Anaerolineae bacterium
ACACCCCCCTCGGCCGCGCTTAGCTGCTGTGCAGCCCGCCGCCCTCCCGCCGCCGCTTCTAGCTCGAACGCCTTATCTTCTCAATCACTAAAATCCCAGCAATCACAGTTCAGACACCACTCCTCCCCCTCGGCTCTCATCGTCCCGTCAAATCTCCTCTCCGGCCTCCGCTTCTAGCCGGCGGCGCGGCAATGGCGAGACCGTACCGGCGTGTCCCGGACGCAGCGCGGTTGCGGCAGGCGTACTCGACTCTGTTAGGGGTGAATAGTAGAATCGGCGGCCCTCGCGATAAGGCGTTTGAGTGGAGAACTCGTATCATGGAACGAATGACCCTCGTGAATCTGGAGGAGCTGGAACAGGCCATCGGCCGTGCGCTGCAGAGCGGCGATGCGGAGAGGCTGCGGCAGCTGCTGCTGGCCCAACATCCGGCTGACGTCGCCGATGTCATCGAGCGGCAAAGCGCCGCTGCCCAATGCCGCCTCTTTGAGCTCCTCTCGATGGCCCAGGCCGCCGGCGTGCTGCACGAGCTGGGTACGGAGAGCACACGGCAGTTGCTGAACTGTCTCTCAGTCGAGGCGATTGGCGACGTTCTCGACGCGATGCCCATGGACGAGGTCGCCCGCGTACTGACCCGTGACGTGCCGGAGCGCCAGGAAGAGCTGCTGTCGGCGATGGAGCCGCCTGACGCGACTGAGGTCCGGGCTCTACTCCAGTACCCGCCGGAAAGCGCCGGGCGATTAATGACCGAGAAGTTCGTACGCGTGCAGCGCGAAATGACCGTGGCCGAGACAATTGACTACCTGCGTGTTATTGACCCCGAGGTAGAGACGCTAACGGACCTATACGTGCTCGACGAGGAAGGGCGGCTAGTTGGTGTGCTCTCGCTGCGCGAGTTGATGGTTGCTGAGCGCCACAGGCGGCTCGACGAGATGATGACCACGCAGCTGGTGACCGTGCCGCCGCAGATGGACCAGGAAGAAGTGGCCCAACTCGTCTCGCACTACGACTTCCTGACCATGCCGGTGGTCGACACGGCCGGGCGCATGCTGGGCATCATCACCGTGGACGATATCATCCATGTGCTGGTAGAGGAAACCACGGAAGACGTCCTGCGCTTCGGGGCTGTGGAAGGGGGCGTGATCAACCAGCCTTACTTCACCACGCGGATCTGGCGGGTGGTGCGTACCCGTGTCGGCTGGCTGCTTCTGCTCTTCCTGGCAGAAACGTTGACGGGCAGCGTCCTTCGTCTCTTTGAAGACGAGCTAAATGCTGTCGTCGCGCTCACCTTCTTTATTCCCCTGCTGATTGGTACGGGCGGCAATACCGGCGCGCAGACCGTCTCGACCATCATCCGCGGACACGCGCTGCGCGAGATTGGGCCGCGGGATATCTGGCGCGTGCTCAGGCGCGAGTTGCTCAGCGGGTTGCTGTTAGGCCTCTTGTTGGGGGTCGCCGCCTTCTTCCGCTCGGAACTGTGGGGCAGCAGTTCGGCGCTGTCGCTGGTCGTCGCCCTGACCATTCTGGTCATTGTCGTCTGGGCCAACACCATTGGCTCGCTCATCCCGCTGCTGGCTGCGCGCCTGCGGATCGACCCGGCGGTGGTTTCGGCTCCGCTCATTACGACGCTGGTGGACGCGACCGGGTTGCTGATTTATCTGCTGATTGCCAAGGCCATTCTGGGCATCTAGGGGCCAGCTCGCTGGCGTCTCGCGCCGGGACCAATGCCCGGACGGGCTTTGCGCTGCAGCATTTTCAGCTGGAAGCCCCACACCTCGTCGTGGACGTGAGGCCGCGTGTCGCCAGTATCGTCGAGCCCGTGCCCGCGCTGAACGGCGGCCCCATCTTACGGCAGGCAAGTGCCCATTTTGCCGCCACCGTCAGCACTCCCACCGCCCTGCGCCCGCCGCCGCCTCTAGCTCGAGATCCCAATCATCTCAATCATTCTAATCCCAAAAATCAGAGTTCAGACAGCCGCCCCGTGGCGCGCCGCCTCCGCCCTAATCCTCCCTTCTCCCTCCCAGAGAGAAGGCGGGCAGATGGCGGGTGAAGCCCATCGCCCATATCCCCCAACTGGGGGAGCTCAAGATAGTCTGCCCGGCCGATGTCGCCGCCATGCATTCAAGGTACGATGGTCTTGTGTGTTAACCGTACACGCCTCCGTTCCCTGTCGACAATCACCGTCAAAGGATAGAACTCGGTGGCTCTATTCATCTGGCCTATCGTCGGCCGTTTTCTCGTCTGGACCTTGGGACGGCGTGCGCCGAGGTGTACATGACCCAAGAACGGACGCCAGAAGTCATCATGACACAACGAGAAATAGACCGCGAACAACGGCTATCCTACTCGAAGGCCATCCAGTTATTCTGGTTGGCTTTTAGTCTGGTTGAAGCGCTGATTGCCATCCGCATCGTGCTAAAGCTGATCGGAGCCGACCCCACCATTCTCTTCGCCGCCTTCATTTACGACGCCAGCTACGTCTTCCTCTTCCCCTTTGAGGGGTTGGTAGGCGCCCCCGCAAGCGGCAGGATGGTGCTGGAGCTATCTTCCATCATCGCCTTACTGGTCTATGCGCTACTGGCCCTGGGTATTGGGTGGCTCGTCCGGGTGCTTTACTATCGCCCGCGCCGGTAACGGGTTGGCATCACCCAGATGATGGTTCGTACACCGGATACCATGTCTGATGCAAACGACGACCTACGAAGAGTGTAGTGACGTAACTTAGGAGACGAAACGATGGATGAATATAGCTTTGAAGAATACGATGCGAGATATGTGACCGCCGTCCTGGGGGGGCTGCTCTTCCTGGCCGGGATTCTGCTCGGCGCCCTGGCCGGTGCAGCGGCGATGCTGCTGCTCGCGCCCCAATCAGGCAAGAAAACACGGCGGCAAATCCGGCGCAAAGGCAAGGCGCTGCGCAAGCAGACGGCCGGAACCATTGAAGACGGCGTAGCCCAGGTCCGTGCTACGGCCCACGACGTGACCGGCAGCATCCACGAGCAGACTGAAGCGCTGCAGCAGCGTGGTGAGGATATCCTCGAAGCCGGCAAAGAGCGTCTTGCCACAGTTGTCGAGGATGTGACTGGGTCATAGCGGTTGGGAGTCGCCCGGCCTTCGAGTCCAAGCGACCCTCTTTGTAAAGGAAGCAGCATGTCAACCCCAAAGCACTTCACACTTGAGCAAGCCCGCGAAATCGGAGCCGCACTCGGCATCGAGTGGGACCGGTTCGACGCGGAGCAGTTCCACATGGGTCTGGAGGTGGAGCTAGAGCATGGTCTGCACGATCCTGCAACGGACGTGACCGGCGACGATGCCCTTCTCACCGGCAAAATTGCCCTTGCCCATCTGAATGAGTTTGCCGATTATTACACCCGTCTCGCCAGGATGGAGCAAGAAGCCAAAGAGCAACTGCCCTAGAGTCGACCAGGCGTGGCTGGGCCGGCTTCTCCACTCGTCTATCCCCAAGGGAATGGTGGATTCCAGCCCGGCGCACGCACGTCACTATATCGTTTCACCCTACCGCCCGTCTACAGGTAGGAAAATAAGGAGCGTCATCTTGAAGAGAATGGCACTATTGGACAACTTGCAGTTCCACGAAACCAATCCCTATGCCGAGCCATTGTGGGTGGACGAAAACGGCCGGGTGCTTCGCTTCATGCTTAAGCCTGGCCAGCACATTCGCGAACATAATGCGCCCAGTTCCCCATTCTACGCGATCGTCTTGAAGGGGGAAGGACTGTTTTCCGGCGGCGATGGCCAGGAGCAGAAGGTTGGACCCCAATCGCTGCTCATCTTCGACCCCGGCGAGGACCACACGATCCAGGCCCTGGACGAAGAACTTGTCTTCGTCGGTTTCCTGCACGGCGTTCCACCCGAGCTCAAGGGGCGCAGCTACACAGAACCATAGGCGTTTGCACATTTCTCCCCGCCTGCTACACGCTCCTTGCTCCCCGCCCAGAGGTGGCTAGACGGCTCCCGCCGCTCCGGCCACCTCACTTCTTTTCCCCGGCGGAACAATAACCGGCCAGCGCCTTCACCATGGAAGCCAGGGTTCGGCCCCTCTCCGCTTCCCACCTTCCTCAAGAACAGAGACGATCGCGGCAAAGAGTAGGGTATTTACCCCTTGCCCCTGCTACCGCCGAGAAGGACAATAGACATAAGGAAAACGCTGACCGTCCATCTGCCGGCTATGCATCCGCGTCAGTACGCACCGGTTCTTCTCTAAATCCTGGGAAAGGATAGCTGATGATCAAAGTAGTCGTGGTCGACGACCATGACGTTGTCCGTGGTGCCGTGAGTGCGCTGCTGGACGCTAACGACGAGATGGAGGTCATCGGCGAAGCCACCAACGGCAAAGAGGCTATTGCCGTGGTCGAGGAGCTGATGCCCGATGTCGTGGTCATGGACATTTCCATGCCCGGGATGGATGGTATCACGGCCACCGAAAAGATTACCGCCTCAAACGGCCGGCACACACGCGTCGTCATGCTGTCCATGTACGCGAGTTCCGACCTGGTCGAACAGGCCCTGAAGAACGGCGCCACCGGCTATCTGCTCAAGCGCTCCACCCCCGCCGAGCTGGTTAAAGGCGTAGTCGCGGCCAGTCAAGGGAAACGTTTTTTGAGCGCGGGCATTTCACCCCACATCTGACCTTCGGCGCCACACGACACAGACGCCCATCCTTGGCCGATCCCCGATCCCGCCGCACTCTCCTTCTTCCCTTAAGCCGCGCACTGCGGGCTCGCACCGTGCCTAACTGGTCAAATGGCCCTGATTACCTATGGTCTCCCTGCGAATTCACCATTATCTTCGGTGAAGATGCGGATTGCCCGCGTGCTTAACAGAAACGCGCTGCTACACGGCAGCATCGTTACCACCGGGAGCAAACATGACCATCAGGCTGAGGCACGACCGCTACGCACTCGTGGCGGTCGGCAAGACATGGGCGATGTACTGGCCCGAGCGAGCTTGGGCTAGCTTCTCCGTCGCCGAGCGTATGGCCCTGGTTGTCGGCCAGCATGCCCTCTTCGAGCGGGCCGAACCGTCTTCATCAGCGCAACGGAGACTGGCCGAACAGCAGGCTGCCGAGCATGCCTAGACCACAACCACCTGCGCCTTCACGCTGCGAACGGGCTGTTGTCCACCTAGCTACACAGTAGCCGCTACGTAGTAGCCCCTACCTGGCCACCACTCCGCCGCGACCGCATACTCCCCCTTGGTCGCGCCGCCTCCGCCCTCATTCCTCCTCGCGACCCTACCGCTGTCCCGCCTCGCTCCCACCGCCGCTTCTAGTCCGGGCGCGGAATCATCTCCATCATTTTAATCCCACAAATCACAGTTCAGACAACAGCTTGCGCTATAATACGGCCAAATGAAACGCCCCATAACGAACCCCACCGCAGTCCGCGAAGCCATGCTCGCTGTCATGACCAAAGCCGTCCTCGCCAACCACGACCTCACCCCCTTCGACCCGGATACGCCCCTTGCGGACACAATCGCACGACCGATTCAATGCCCGTCAGAAACTGGCTCTACCAACGTTCGCGCGCCTGATTGGACCAGACGCAGGACAAGGGTGGGGGCCGCAGCCGGCAGGCAGGATTGTCGCCAACAGTGCGGGAGGCCGAAGATAGTGCGGCCGCTTCAGGCGGCACTGGCTGCCGTCGATTGGCGAGCCCTCCGCATCGTCGCTTTCACGGCAGGCGCACCCTTACTGGCCTGGCGTGCTCATCAGGTCTACCGGCGGCTGCCCCAGCTAGCGGCGACGCATTCCGCCAAATGCCTGCCGTCGCTGTCGATTATCATCCCCGCGCGGAACGAAGCGGAGAACCTCTCGCGCCTGCTGCCGTCCTTGTCCGCCATCGACTATCCCGGCGACGTGGAAGTCATCGTTGTGGACGACGGCTCCATGGACGCGACGGCAGCGGTAGCGGCGCGCCACGGGATGAGGGTCATCCGGGTGGACGAGGTGCCGGCCGGTTGGCTGGGCAAGCCCCATGCCTGCCAGCAGGGCGCCCAGGCGGCGCGCGGTGACTGGCTGCTGTTTACCGACGCTGATACGGTTCACCAGCCAAAGGCGGCGGCAGCAGCAGTGGCCTACGCCGCCAGCCATGACCTCGACGGCCTCAGTCTCTGGCTGCGCAACGAATTCCGGGGGACAGCCGATGGTCTGGCGTTAATGGTCGCCCTCGCCGGCCTGTTTGCTATCCCCCAGGCACGGGCACTGCTCAACGGGCAGTTCATCCTGTTGCGTCGCGACGTTTACTGGGCGAACGGCGGGCATGCGCCCGTGGCGCACGAGGCGATGGAGGATTTGGCACTGGGCAGGCGATTGCAAGCGCTTGGTTATGTCGTTCCCCTACGGCGCGGCGAGCGCGTGGCGGCGGCGCGAATGTACCAGAGCCGGATGGAGTGGTGGTCGGGTCTCAGCCGCTGGGGTGGGCGCTCGCTACGATGGGCGGGCGTTGGATCATTCATCACGGGCGCCCTGATCACCGCGACGATGTCGCCCATCCTGCGCCTGCGCGAGGCGCTGGCTGGAACCCTGCAGCTGCGCTGGGTCATGGTCGCGTGGGCAGTGGTGACCGCCGGCTTTCTACCGTGGGCGCGCAGCTTTGGCCATGGCTGGTGGGCCCTACTGGCTCCCGTCGGCGCCCTCCTCGTGCAAATAGCCGCTACCTGGGGTCTTGTTCGTGACGTGTTGGGGCGAGGCGCTTTGTGGAAAGACCGCACGGTGTAAGCCGGCCCAGCGGCCCGCCAATCACACAAACCCGCCAATCCCATAACTCACAGTTCAGACAGCCAACCGCCTCCGCTTCTAGCCGCCCCCCAATCATCTCAATCATTTAAATCCCACAAATCACAGTTCAGACAGCCGCCCGCCTCCCTCACCTCCGGCGCCGTCGATGATGCCATGGTCCAACTCGATCATGCTGCTCAAGAACTCGCTTACCACCGCGTGAAATCAGTTGTTGCCTTGCTGGATGATCTGCCTAACGCTGTCGCTGGCCTACTA
>JAVVFG010000233.1:0-7001 GCA_032260445.1 Anaerolineae bacterium
CGTCCAAACTGCTGCTCGAGCTCCTGGGCGACCTGATAGAGCTTGCTGATCCGCCCACCCAGATGGGCAGGGATGCGGATCGTGCGGCCGTGGTTAGCCAGGGCCCGGGTCACTGCCTGGCGAATCCACCAGGTCGCGTAGGTGCTGAAACGGTTACCACGACGGTAATCGTACTTTTCAACCGCTTTCATCAGGCCGACATTTCCTTCCTGAATCAGGTCGAGGAATTGCAGGCCACGGCCACGGTATTTCTTGGCAATACTCACCACGAGGCGAGTATTGGCGCGAATGAGGTGGGCGCGCGCAGCATCGCCGCGCTCCTTGACGAGCCACAGCTCGTCGCGGTCATCCCAGCTCATTTCTTCGTCGCTCTCGAGACGTTCAGCGGCTTCCCGGCCGGCCTCAATCTCTTTGGCCAGTTGAACTTCTTCTTCAGCCGTCAGCAGATCTTGCTGTCCCATTTCACGAAAGTACAGGCCGACAGAATCATCGATCGGCACGTTACTCAAATCAAAGAGCGGGGCGCGATGCGGTTCGTCTTCGTCATCGAAAACGTCGGCGTCATCGTCCTCGTCGTCTTTCAGCTCTTCAACTTCGTCTTCGTTTTCGTAAATGGTGATCCCCACCGCCTGCGCCTCTTCCATAATGGCGTCTAGCAGAACGACGTTGTTCTCAACTTGGGGCAACGCTTCCATAATCTGATCGTAGGTTAGGTAACCACGATCGGCAGCGTCGCTCAACAAGACGTTGACAACGTCCATTCCATCAAAATTGCCCAAATCGCTCATAGAGATCCTATCCTCTTCCTCCTAGGGTCGGATTTGTGTTCAACGGGTAGTGCAATTGGCTCCGTCTTCAGACCTGTCAAACACGAGTGCAGTCTAGCATAATTAAAGGTCGAAAGTCAACGACCACAATCGCACGGTTATCCTCATGCCACAGCAGAAAAATGGAAGACAGCCGGTGTAGTGAATAAATCCAGCTGCGGCATCCCCGCACTGCAAAAGTTATTCTTATTCTCTGTAATCTACACTGTAGCGCAATGGTGTAAAAAGTGGGTTAGAGAGGTATGATCAGGAGATTGGCGTTTCCGAAGGAAGTATCTCGCGAACGCCAGGTAGAGGGGTGCGCAGAAGGGCCGTTGCCCTGGTTATGTCAAGCGTTGTATCCAGAGGCCAGCGGTCGGGGTCGCTGGGACCCACAACAAGGCCGGGGCCGGGCGTAATTCGCCACCAGGCGAGCAGGCGCAGCATAAAGTCAGCGCGGCTGATCCTGTCCGCCCCGGCGATGTGTAGAATCCCGGTATAGGCGTGAGAGACCAGTTCGAGACAGGCACGGCAGAGAGAATCGACGAGAATCGGGTTGCGCATCTGATCGCCAAACAGGGTTACCGGCTCTCCAGCCTGCAAGGCACGCACCACCCACTCGGTCCCGCGGTCCATCTTGTGCAGACCATAGATCAGCGACGTACGGACGATGGCCGTGCGTTGGTGCCGGGAGACAATCGTTTCGGCGGCTGCTTTTGCCCGGCCGTACACATGTAGCGGCTGTGGCGTATCCTCCTCGCGGTAGGGGGCGTGCCGGCCGTCGAAGATGACGTCGGTGGAGAGATGGATGAGACGGGCACCGTGCCGGATGGCAGCAGCAGTCACGTGTTCGGCACCACGACGAATGACGCTCTCCATTGTTGCGGCGGGGCGGTTGGAGCCGGCGGTGTGGATTATCACACTGGGAGAGAAGTCGTCGACGAGCGTGCGGGTTGCCTTTTCGTCGCGGAGGTCAAGCTGCCCTCCTCCGGGGCCCTGCAGCGGGTCGTGGCTGAAGTAGGTGTAAAGAAGGGCATCGCGAGCGCCAAGCTGCTGGCGACCGAGCGGTACAAGATGTTGACCGAGATAGCTACTGCCCCCAGTAATGAGCAGACGGGTCACTACGGGGTCTGTCCCTCGATGCGGGCGAGTGCATCGGAGGCCGCCGCCTGGGCTGCACCTTGCTTGCTGCGGCCACTGCCACGCCCCCAGACGTCGCCGCCGAGCAGCACTTCTACGGTAAAGACTTTGGCGTGGTCGGGTCCTTCTTCTTCGACGACACGGTAGGTGGGGGTAACGTTATGCTCGCCCTGGGCCCAGACCTGGAACTCGCTACGCGCGTCCTTATGGAGGGAGCGCTCAAGGATCTCTTGCAGCGCCGGTTCCATGAGCCGCTCGGCCAGCTCTTGCACGGCAGGCAAGCCCTGGTCAAGGTAGATGGCGCCAATGACGGCTTCGAAAGCGGCGCACAGGTTGGGCGAACGATCGCGACCCCCGCTCTCGGCCTCGCCGTAGCCAAGCCGTAGGCTGCGACCGAGCTCGAGCTGTCGGGCAAAGCCGGCCAAGGTGCGCGTCCGCACCAAAGCGGCGCGCAAGGCGGTCAGCTCGCCCTCGTCCATTTCGGGGAAACGGGTGTAGAGGTAGGCGCCGACGACAAAATCGAGGACAGCATCGCCGAGGAACTCTAGCCGTTCGTTGTCTTCTGTTCCCACGTCGCCGGCCTCGTTGAGATAGGAACGGTGCGTAAGGGCACGCTGCAGCAGGCTGTAGTCTGTGATGTCAACGCCGAGGCGTGCTTCTAGCTCGCGTAGTTCGTCCATCGACTTCCTTCAGGTCAGCCCGTGAATTCCTTGAAGACGAGTACGGCGTTGTGCCCGCCGAAGCCAAAGGCGTTGTTGACGGCCACGCGCACCCGAGCCGGCCGGGCCTCATTCGGTACGTAGTCGAGATCACACTCTGGATCGGGCACCGAGTAGTTGATCGTCGGGGGGAGTACACCGTCACGGATTGCCAGGAGGCAGAAGATACTCTCGATGGCGCCGGTGGCTCCCATGATGTGGCCAGTCATCGACTTAGTCGAACTCACCGGCGTTGTGGCCGCTGCGGCACCGAGCGCTGCTTTGATCGCCATGGTCTCGTACTTGTCGTTGAGCTCCGTGGCAGTGCCGTGCGCGCTGATATAGCCAACGTCTGCGGGCGCGACACCGGCCTCGTTGAGGGCAAGGGTGATGGCACGCGCGGCGCCGCGACCCCCTTCGGCCGGGGCGGTGATATGGTAGGCGTCCGTCGTCTGCCCGTAACCGACGATTTCGCCCAGGATCGTCGCGCCCCTGGCCTGGGCGTGCTCCAGGCTTTCAAGCACAAGGAGGGCGGCTCCTTCGCCGACGACGAGGCCGTCACGCTCGCGGTCGAAGGGACGCGGCGTGTTTGCATCGCGGCTGCTGGTGGCGCGGGCCTGCTCAAAGCCGCCAATGGCAACGTGGGTGATAATTGACTCGCTGCCGCCGGCGAGGACGGCATCGAGCTCGCCGCGCTGGATGGCGCGGAAGGCGTGGCCGATGGCGTCGCTACCGGCCGCACAGGCGGTGGTGATGGTCGTGCTGGCACCCTGGATGCCGTAGTCAATGGCAAGCATGCCAGCAGCGCCGTTGGGCATAATCATAGTGATGCCGAAGGGGCTTAGCCGACCCAAACCACGATCCTGCAGGGTCAGCTCTTGATCGACCAGGGTGCGGATGCCGCCGACGCCGGTTCCGAAAAGGATGCCGACGCGCTCCCGGTTGGCATCGCTTATTTCCAGGCCGGCCTGGCTCATCGCCTCGCGCGCGGCGACCGTGGCAAGCTGCTGGTTACGGTCGCGGCGCCGAGCGTCGCGGCGGCCGAGGTATTCGTTAGGGTCAAATCCTTTGACCTCGCACAGCCCACCAGTCGTGTGCTCGCGCTTCTCAATCAGGGTGAACGGGCCGAAGCCGGAGCGGCCGGCCAGGATCGCCTCCCAGGTATCGGCCACATTGTGACCCAGGGGGGTTATCATGCCCGCCCCCGTGATAACTACCCTATGTTGCTCATTGTACATAGCGTTACTCCGGAGTGCTGCTTAACCCTCGCCATCCGGGCGGTTGGCGTCCTTCCAGGCAAGGGCGACGACGACAACAAATAGAAAGAGCAGCAAAATGGATAGGCCAACGAGCCAGTACCACCAGGGGTAGCCATCCGCCTGCTGCGCAGTGGCGCCCAGGAGGAGCAAATTCGCGACCGGCGTGCCGATCCAGTTGTAAAGGGCAATGAACATACTCTTTCTCCTTCTCAGTTTTTTGGGCGCCGACGGCTCAGAGTGAATAACACCTTAAGACGCCGGCAGTTACTCCCGACCTTCGCGATCCGAGTTCTGTTGCGGCGAGCGGTCGCGGTCCTGCGGTGTGGGCTGGTAGCTGCCATCTATCCAAAGGCTGTGATCGCTGCCGACTTCTTTCTTCCAAACCGGCACGATCTCTTTTAGGCGGTCGATGCCATAGCGAGCAGCCTCGAAGACACCCTGGTCACGGTGCGCGGCGGCACAGGCAACAAAGGTCGTGGTCTCGCCAATTTCCAGCCGGCCGATGCGCTGGACAATGGCGACGCCGCGCACAGCGGGCCACCGTTCCCAGATCTCGCGCGCTATCTGGGCCATCTTTTCTTGGGCCATCTCCTCGTATGCCTCGTATTCGAGGTAGAGCGTTTCCGCCGGCAGGCCGCTGCGCTCTGTCTCGCCGCGCACGGCACCCTGGAAGAAGACGACGGCGCCGACCTCGGGGGTGACGAGCTGGCGCGTGACCGCAGCCACGTCGAGCGGTGCGGTGGTCAGCGCAAAGTAGGCTGGATGGGGAAAGGAACCGCCGCCGCTGACCGGTGGGAACAGGGCGACCTCGTCACCGGGGTGGAGGGGGTTATCGGGAAAAGCAAATTCGCGGTTAACGGCCACGAGGGCTGTGTCCAGCGCGGGAGCGAGGGCCGGGAATTGTGTGGCAAGGACGGACAGGAGATGGGCAACATGGGCCGGCTCATCGAGATGGACCCGGACGTGCTGCTGACCGGCACGCTCCTTCAGAGTGGCAAAGAGACGTACGTCGAGCTCCATTAGGCTTCGTCCTCGGCAACAAAGGTGCCGCTGCGCCCCCCTTCTTTGCGCACGAGACGGACATCGGCGATGCGCATGCCGCGATCGACGGCTTTGGCCATGTCGTAGATGGTCAGGGCGGCGACGGTGACGGCGGTAAGCGCCTCCATCTCGACGCCGGTCTTGCCGCTGACGCCGACGCTGGCCTCAATGGCAACGCGGCCGGCTTCCGGTTCCGGCGTGCAGACGACCTCTACTTTATTGAGGAGCAGCGGGTGGCAGAGAGGGATCAAATCGCTTGTGCGCTTGGCAGCCATGACGCCGGCCAGCTCAGCAACGGTGAGAACATCCCCCTTTTTGACATTTCCTTCTATAATCAGCTGCAGTGTTACCGGCTGCATGTAAACAGCGCCACGAGCTACGGCGAGGCGTTCGGTGACCGCTTTCGCGCTGACATCGACCATGCGAGCACGGCCACTTTCGTCGAGATGACTAAGTTCTTCACACATACGCCTCCAATTATAGGGGCAAGCCAGACAGGGACAAGCAGGAGAACAGAGCAACAATGAAGGAACAGGCAACAGGAGCAGACGAAGGCACGCCATTGTACGACGCTATCTATCTGTCGCCGCATCCAGATGACGCGCCCCTTTCCTGTGGGGGCCAGATTTACCAGAGGAGTAAGTCAGGGGAACGGGTACTGATCGTGACGCTGGCTGCAGGCGAACCACAGACAGAGGTGCGTTCGATCTTTGCCGAGTTCCAGCACCATAACTGGGGCCTTGACGAGAGGGAGGTGATGATGGCACGACGGGAGGAAGATGCGCGTGCGGTGGCGCGGCTCGGCGCCGAACACGTTACCTGGTCGCTGCCGGACGCGATCTACCGGCTGCACCCGGACAGTGGGGAGCCGTTGTACACGTCGAATGACGACCTGTTTGGACCCCTGTCGCCGGCGGAAGCCCCGTTAATCGCCGAGCTGGCGGCGCAGATGGCCACGCTTCCGCCTGCGCGGTGCACCGTCTCGCCCCTGTGTCTCGGCAACCACGTCGATCACCAGCTCGTGCGGACGGCGGCAGAGCGGGCGTTTTCGGATCTTCTCTACTACGAGGATTACCCGTACGTCCAGCGCCATCCGGATTCGCTGGGGACAGCACTGCAGCCGCCAGACGCATGGAAGGCGGTCTTGTACCCGCTTGACGAGGAAGCGATCGCGGCGCGCATCGAGGCGATCCTGGCGTACGAGTCGCAGATCGGCGTGTTGTTTAACCATGCGGACGCGATGGCCCGCCTCGTACGCGAGCAAGTGGCGGCAACGGGGGGCGAACGGTCCTGGTACCGGCCGTGAGCGCGCGTGGTAGACTTGATAATTGGGCACAGGTACCTCATAATTGCAGCATGTCGAGCAGTAGGGAGAGGCTATGGGTGATCTAACGACAAGGCAGCTTTCGCAACGGCGCACACGCCGGCGCGAGACGAAAGACGGCCAACTGCAGGCCGGCGATGTTTTGCAAGACCGGTACCGGATCGTCGGCATCCTTGGTGTGGGCGGCTTCAGCTCGGTGTATCAGGCGCGCGATATGCGCTTCCCCAACGTCACCAAGCTGTGTGCGGTGAAAGAGATGGTGAATATTGCGCCGGACCCGCAGATCCGGGCGCTGGCTGCACGCGCCTTTGAACGGGAAGCGAGCATTCTGGCGACGCTCGATCACCCGGCCGTCGTCGGCGTTTACGATTACTTCAACGAAACGGATCGCAGCTATCTGGTGCTGGAGTTTATCCGCGGCAAGGATTTGGAATCGCTGTTGAACGAGCAGCACGATTTCTTTGCGCAAGAGAAGGTGGTGGACTGGGCGCTGCAAATCTGTGACGTGCTTTCTTATCTGCACGGGCAGAAGCCTGATCCGATCATCTTCCGCGACATGAAGCCCTCGAACGTGATGCTCGACCCGCACGGGCGCATCCGGCTGATCGACTTTGGCATTGCCAAGGTATTCCAATCGGAAGAGAAGAACACGACGATCGGGACGGAGGGCTATGCGCCGCCAGAGCAGTACCGCGGGGAGGCAAGCCCAGCCGGCGATGTGTACGGGTTGGGG
>JAVVFG010000234.1:0-6991 GCA_032260445.1 Anaerolineae bacterium
GTCGACGTCAACCTCTAGCGGCGGAAAGAACGTCAGGCCACGCTGCACGCGCGGCGCTTCCTCATCTTCTGGTAAGCGCCAGGCAACCGGGCTCGTCAGGTTGCCAACGACGCCAATCGTCACTTCCCGCCCCTTGATGTAATGCTCGACAAGGATCGGCTGATCGTAGCGCTCAAATTGAGCGCGCAGTTGCGCCCGTAGCTCCTCTCCGTTGTGTACGATCGACGCAGGGCTGATCCCCATTCCCGTGCCCTCACGGCTCGGTTTCACGAAGAGCGGAAAGCGCATATCCGGGTCTAGCGGCTCGTTGACCCGTTCAAAGGTCTGAAAAGCCGGCGTCGGCAGGTTGTGATAGGTCAGAACTCGCTTCGTCATCGGCTTATCCAGTGTGAGCGCCAGCGTCAGCACGCGCGAGCCGGTGTACGGGATACGCAACATCTCCAGGATCGCCGGCACGTGCGACTCGCGCGCATCGCCATAATGGCCCTCGCTGATGTTGAAGCAGATGTCCGGCTTGACCTGTGGCAGCGTGCGCGCCAGATCGATGTTTCCCTCGAGAAATGTCACGTTGTGCCCGCCGCTTTCCAGCGCTCGGGTGATGTCAGCGATCGTTTCTTCAGAATCGAGATCGTCCCAGCGGTCCGGCGACATGCCCTCCCACGTCGGCGCGTTCTTCTTCAGGTTGGCCAGCAAGGCAACGTGCATTCCTTTCGCCTCCTATAGGCACGAGCGCGGCAGCGATGCTCATCGCCCCGCCTTCCGCAATAAGAAGCCCATCGCCGTGGCTGGCTGATGGGCAGGCGTTGAGTATAGCAGGATCGCGTAAAAAGCGGTAAAACGTGGGGTGCCACAACGCTGTCCGTCCCACTGTCTGTGAATGGAGGTAGACGATGTCCGACCAGAGATTCAGGCCGCTCGACGAGTATCGCGAATATCCGCCCGAAGAAATGGCGCGACGCGCGCGCGCCTTCTACGAAGAAATGCGGCGGCGGCGAACGGTACGAGCCTATGACCGGCGAACCGTTGCCCGCGCGGCGATTGAACATTGCCTACTTGCCGCGGGCACCGCTCCCAGTGGCGCTAACCAGCAGCCGTGGCACTTTGTGGTCGTCGCTGACCCCGAGGTGAAGAGCCAGATCCGCAAAGCCGCCGAGATCGAGGAAGCGGCCTTCTACGGCGAGCGGGCGCCACAGGAGTGGCTCGAGGCGCTGGAGCCGTTCGCGACCAACGAACACAAGCCTTTTCTCGAAGATGCCGCTTACCTTATTGCTATCTTCGTGCAAAGCTACGCGGAGGATCCAGAGCAGGGTCGCGTCAAGCACTACTACGCTAACGAGTCTGTCGGCATCGCCACCGGCATGCTGATCAGCGCCCTGCACCACGCTGGCCTCGCCACGCTCACCCACACGCCGAGCCCGATGCGTTTCCTCAACGAGATCCTCGACCGGCCAGCCAACGAGCGTCCCTTTCTGCTGCTGGTGGTTGGCTACCCCGCGCCCGACGCCCGGGTGCCGGTGCTCGCCAAGAAGTCCTTGGAGGAGATTGCCACCTTCGTCTAGAGCCGGGAGCGGCTGCTCACGTTCGCAGCTCGACGATGTCGCCGTCGTGCAGGATATGGTCGCGGCTGACCATCTGCCCGTCGAACACGCCGGTTCCCCACACCCGCGCACACTTCAGCTGTTCCAGAAAATCTTTGTGCACTTTGGCGGCGAACGTTTCCACTGCGCTGCCACGCTTGAGAACGAAGGGCGTCGTCAGGTCTGCCTCCCGGTTCGGCGGTTTAGCGTAGACACGCATCAGCTCCAGCGCGTCGAAGACAGCCCAGCGCAGCCGGTCCAGCCCGCGCTCCCTTTCGGCCGCCACCGCGAGCAGGCACGGCCACTCCTCGCCAACGAGCTCCCCCAGCGCTGCAAATTCCTCGTCCCAGCTCTCGTCGTCCACTTTGTTGGCGACAACCAGTGTCGGGATAAAGCGGCCACGGTCGTCGCCCGCCATCCGCTGGTGGGCCGGGATGATCCGGTTCTCGGCCAGCAACGCCACCGTGTCGTCGATCTGCTCCAGGGGCGCCGTCTGGATGTCGACAACCAGAACCATCATCTCCGCCCTCCGGATCAGGTCGAGTAGCTGGGGATCGACATACTCCTTGTGCAGGGGCGGTGTATCGATCAGTTGGATCTGCACGTTATCGACGAGCATCATGCCTGGCGTCGGCGTCCACGTTGTGAAGGGGAACGGAGCCACCTCCGGCGCCGCATTGCTCAAGGCCTTCACCAGTGCCGACTTACCACTATTCGGTGGCCCGACGAGCACCACCTGACCGGCTCCTTCGCGCTCGATGTGAAATACCGACTCGTGGCGGCTGACCCCTTTCCGGCCGCTCTGCGCCTCGCTTTTCAGCTTAGACAGCTTGCGCCGCAGATCCGCCCGCAGGTGATCCGTACCCTTATGCTGGGGAATCGTGCTAAGGAGCTCTTCCAGCCGTTCGGCCTTCTCCTCGATCGTCACCGCCGCCCGGAAGCGCTCTTCGGCATCGTAGTATTCAGGAGGTAGATTGGTCGGCATCAACCCCTCTCTACGCTACTTCTCAACGCAGCGGCCGGGAATGCCATCCGCCGCCTGGCCACATTATACCACGGGTGATCAGCGCGCGATGGTCACCACCTGGCCTCCCGTCATGTGCGGCAGGTCTTCTGGATGCAGCTTGAAGACTGCGAACGGCGTGCCCGCCGCCGCCCAGATCTCCGCAAAGGCCATCAGATCCTCGTCGATGTACGTCTCCAACGATTGGATATGGCCTGTAGGCGGGACGCCGCCGATGACGAAGCCAGTCGCCGTGCGCACAACATCGGCGTCGGCAAAGGTAACCGGTTCGCCGGCGAGGGACGCCAGGCGCTGCTCGTCAACCCGATTGCTGCCGCTGGCAATCACCAGCAGCGGGCGCCCGCTCACTTTCCCTTGGAAGACGAGAGACTTGGCGATCTGCCCTACCGTGCATCCCACGGCGGCCGCGGCTTCTTTCGCCGTGCGGGTCGAGTCCGGCAGCTCGACCACCTGGAAGCCAAAACCAAGCGCATCGAGCGCCTCCTGCACCTTGCGGGCGCTCGCGCGCAGTTCTTCTCGCATTCGCGTTCCTCCTTGCTGCTGTGTTCCTCCCGGATTCTAACAGCATAGAAAGCAGAGGGGCAATCTCTGGTCACGTCGATCACCCTGATCTGCCGCTACCCCCTGTCTTGCACCTGCTCTTGCGGCAGCGCCACGGCGACGTTGATCCCATATGCCGTGAGCACCGGCTGCATGTCTGGCGCTGGCACAGCGGCGATGGCGATCGACCGCGCGCGGGTAACGCTGGCCAGGTCCGCCCGCCCACCATCCAGCAGCTCGCGTAGGGCCGCGTCCTTCACGCACAGATGCAGCTGCCCAAGCTCGCTGCCGAGCGAGAGGCTCGCTTCGCTCTTATAGCGCCGCACGGCCGTGGCGATCTCCAGCAGGATCTCCCCACCTCGTTCCGCCTCCTCGTCGACCAGGCTCGCCTCAGCTTCTGGCCACGGGCCGCGATGTAGCGAAACGCCCGGCGACCACAGGTCCTGGTAAATGGCTTCCGTCACGTACGGCATGATCGGCGCCAGGAGGTGCACGAACGTATGGAGCGCATGGTATAGGGCAAAACGTGCGGCCTCGCCGTCTGGACCACCCTCGTAGAGCCGCTGCTTGGCCATTTCCAGGTAGTTGTCGGCGACCAACCAGAACAGCTGCTCCGTTTCGCTTTTGGCCATGGCATGGTCGTAAGCCAGGAAGCGCTCTGTTGCCCGGCCGATCAGTCGCTGCAGCCGCGAGAGCAGCCACCGATCGGCCAGCGAAAGCCCCGCGGGCGCTGTAGCCGGTGGCGTATAACCCTCGAGGAAACGCTCGCTGAAACGGGCCACGTTCCACAGCTTCGTTGCCAGCCGGTGTCCCGCCGCAATCTTGCGCTCGTCGATCACCGCGTCCTTGCCAAGACTCGTGCTGGCTGCCCAGTAGCGCGCCGCGTCAGCCGAATAGCGGGCCATCAGCTCCTCGGGAGACATCGGCCCGCCGCCCCGGCTCTTACTGATTTTCCCGGCGCCTTCCGCCGCAATCCCCCACCCGCTGATCGCCACATCCTGCCACGGTAGCGTGCGGAAGTGGTAGTGCGACTTGACGATGGTGTAGAAGGCCCAGGTCCGGATGATTTCGTGTGCTTGCGGGCGCACCGCGTAAGGAAACACCCGCTCGTACAGCTCTGGCCTGGTGAAGAACCGGCCGGCAATTTGCGGCGACATGCTGCTCGTAAACCAGGTATCCATCACGTCCTCTTCTGGCCTGAACCTCTCTGCGCCGCACTGCGCGCAAGGCCCAGGCGCCGCCTCAAAGCGCGGATCCACCGGCAGCTGTGCCTCGGCCGGCAGCAGCGCTGCGCCGCACGCCTCGCAATACCACACCGGAAACGGCACGCCAAACGCCCGCTGCCGCGAGATACACCAGTCCCAGGCGAGGTTCTCCACCCACTGCCGGTAGCGTGCCTTCATGTGCGGCGGGTACCAGGCAATCTGCTCGCCTGCCTCCACAAACGCCTCTTTGTCGTCGAGCACCCGCACGAACCACTGCTCGCTAACCATGAACTCCACCGGCGTATCGCACCGTTCGTGCACCCGTACGGTCTGCGTCACCGGCGACTGCTGTAGGAGCAAGCCGGCTTCGCCCAGAGCGCCGACGATTGCCGTGCGCGCCTCGCGCACACCCAGGCCCGCGAACTGGCCCGACGGCTCGCGCATCCGTCCTTCACGATCGATTGCCTCGATCAGCGGCAGGTCATGCGTGCGCCACCAGGCCACGTCGGCCGAGTCGCCAAAAGTACAGCACATCACCGCGCCCGTACCCTTCTCCCGGTCAACGGCGAGGTCCAACAGGATCGGAACCTGTTGCCCATACAGGGGAACGGCCGCTTGCTCGCCTGCAAGGTGCGCGTGGTGTGTGTCCTCCGGGTGCACGAACACGGCCACGCACGCCGGGAGCAACTCCGGCCGGGTCGTGGCAATGGGCAGCCGCGTGCCGTCTTCCAGCGTGAAGGCCACCGTGTACAGCGTGCTATCCCGTTCCAGGTCGTCCACGTCTGCTTGGGCGATCGCCGTATGGCAGGTCGGGCACCAGATCGCCGGCGCCTGCTGGCGATAAACCAACCCGCGCCGGTAAAGGTCGATAAACGACCATTGGCTGATACGCTGCGATTGTGGCTCGATGGTGCGATAGGTGTAGCGCCCGTCAATCGATAGGCCGAGCCGGCGAAACAGCGCGCGGTATTGTTCGGCTGCCGTCGCCCCGGCTTCCAGACAGAGGTCGATGTACGCTCGCGTGCCAGTTGCCTTTGCCGTCACGCCCGCCGTACGCTCGACCAGCCGGTCCGTCGGTAGGCCGTTGTCGTCGAACCCCATCGGGTAAAAGACATTGTGACCATTCATGCGCCAGAAGCGCGCCATGAAGTCCGTCTGGCTGTACGAATAGACGTGGCCCAGGTGCAGCTGGCCTGAGACCGTCGGCGGCGGTGTGTCAATCGCCACCATCTCGCCACTGCCATCGGCGTCAAAATCGTAGACGCCTACCTCCTCCCACCACGCCTGCAGCGCCAGCTCGCGTTCATCTGGGCGATATCGTTTTGCGAGAGACATAGTTCCATCTCCTTACACCTTACATCGGCCCGCCGCTGGAGGGCGCCCGCAGTGGCCCTGAAAGCAAAAACCCTTTCATCCTGGCAGAAGCCTGCACGAGGACGAAAGGGTCACCTTCCGCGGTACCACCTCGATTCGCGCCTGTGCGTCAGGCGCGCTCTCTTGCCCTGGCCATATGAGCAGGGCTGCGCTGTAACGGGCTTACCCGTGCCGGTCTACTCGGCCGTCATTCCGGCCTTTCTTCGGCATACAGCCCGGGCGACATTCGGCGGGGAACTTGTGTGGGGGCTCTCAACCACGCTATCCAGCGCGACCCCTGCTTCTCTGTCACAATTCGTACCGCTTACTCCTCCCGGCGGGTGTAACTTATTCAATTGCTACGCATTATGCCGCTTTGCCGTCACCATGTCAAGCGCTGAAGCAGCCAGCTCCCCAACCGGACCGCGGGCATTCTGCCCGCCCCGACATGAGCACTCCCGTCCACACGTTGACATGCCCATCTCACTCCCGTAAAATTGCCGGGTTACACGAAAAGCTGGAGAAAGAATGAAAAAACCGGTTTCTAGTGCGGAGGTCCGCAGGGCCTTTCTAGACTTCTTTGAAGAGATGGGGCACACTGTCGTCCCCAGCTCGCCCCTGCCGGTGGAAGACAACCCGACGCTCTTCTTCACCAACGCTGGCATGAACCAGTTCGTCGATACCTTCCTCGGCAAAGAGACCCGCCCCTACAAACGCGCAGCGACCTCGCAAAAGTGCATGCGTATCCAGGGCAAACACAACGACCTGGAGAACGTCGGCCCCTCGCCGCGGCATCACACCTTCTTTGAGATGCTCGGCAACTTCTCGTTCGGCGACTACTTCAAGGCCGGGGCAATCCGCTACGCCTACGACTTCATGACCCGCGTCTGCAAGATCCCGCCCGAGAAGCTGTGGTACACCGTACACGACGATGACGACGACGCCTACAATATCTGGGTCAACGAGATCGGCGTGCCGACCGAGCGCGTGCTGCGCATGGGCGACAAGACCAATTTCTGGATGATGGGCGACGTCGGTCCCTGCGGCCCCACCAGCGAGCTCCACTACGACTGGGGTCCGGACGCCTGCGACTGCGGCGAAGAGGCCTGCAGTGTCGCCCTCGACAACGGCTGCAACCGTTGGCTCGAGGTCTGGAACCTCGTCTTCATGGAGTACAATCAGGACGAGGACGGCGTACGCACCTTGCTCCCCCGCCCGGGCGTCGATACGGGCATGGGCTTGGAGCGCATCACCAGCGTGCAGCAGCAGGAGCCGGTCAACTATCGCACCGA
>JAVVFG010000235.1:0-6990 GCA_032260445.1 Anaerolineae bacterium
CCTTCCACCCGTCATCCGCTCGCACGGCTGGGTGCAGCTTGCTCCCTTTACCGCTGCCGACCCCTACCATGACTTCACCTATGTCGACCGGCTACAGACCGGCCGTGTCACCCCCTGGCACGTACAGGCGCATGAGGAAGGCGTGCTCGTCACCGTCGATTCTGAGCTCTCGCCTGCCGAACAGCAGGAAACGGAAGCCAAGGCCACGTGGATGCTCGCTCTCGATCAGGATCTCGCCCCTTTCTACGCCATTGCCAGAAACGAGCCCAAGCTGGCGCCCGTAATAGAAAAGGGAGCGGGCCGCATCCTGCGCTCGCCCACGCTGTTCGAGGATACGGTCAAGACAATCCTGACCACGAACACCGCCTGGAGCGGCACGAAGCGCATGGTGCGTGCCCTCGTCGATCTCTACGGCGAGCCCGCGCCCGGCGACGATGGGCAGCGCGCCTTCCCCACCCCCGAGCGGCTGGCTGAGGCCAGCGTCGAAGCGCTGCGCCAGGAGGCACGCCTCGGCTACCGCGCCCCCTACGTGCAAGAACTGGCTGAGCAGGTGGCCCGCGGCGACCTCGATCTAGAAGCGCTCAAGACCGGCGACCTGCCCACCGCCGAGCTGCGCAAAGAGCTCCTGGCAATAAAAGGCATCGGCGCCTATGCCGCGGCAAACCTGCTCATGCTGCTTGGCCGCACCGACTACATCCCCATCGACTCCTGGGCACTGAAGATGGTCTCCAGCGAATTCCACGGCGGCCAGCCCATCGGCCCCCAGGAGGTCGAAGCAGCCTTCGCCCCCTGGGGCCCGTGGAAAGGCATGGCCTTCTGGTTCTGGGACTGGTCAGACGGCGCGCAATAGCATCTCGCCGTCCGATCGCCGGCATCTAGTTTCCCTTGATCACCGGCAAATACAGGTGGATTTGGTCCGAATACCAGTAGCCACTGCTCACAGTGTAACTTGCCCCGCCTGCGCGCGGCGGGCTGGCGACACCCTGGCCGGTCGTACCGTGGACGCGATAGCTGGCTGACGCGGCTTCGCCCCCGCCGCTGCCCACAACGTGCCATTCCAGGTTATACCCGGCCGAGGTCTGGGCCAGCGCGACGGCGCCAGCAGCTATCACGAGCAATAGCAGGGCCGACAGCAAAAACATTGCAACATAGTTGCGGTTCATCGGTGCCTCCTACTGCAGCGTGACGTAAATGGCAATAGCGCCCTGTCCCGAGTCCCACTCTTCCAGCGCCTTGCCGATGATCGTGCCCGGGGCTGCCTCTGTGGCGGGCATAGCATAGCCCTGATTGGGCGAGGGCGTGAGCAAGTCGCCAGGCTGGATGGCGCCATAACTCGCGTCGACCTTCACCAGGCGGAACGCACCCAGCGTAACGACGCTGAGATATTCCCCGGGCTGAACGGCACTGGAGGTGCTGATCTGGGGCGCCGCCGCATCTGGCCGCGCCAGACGCTCCCCGTTCTCTTCGGCGACGAGGAAACGTTGGTCGACTACGCCCACGACGGCAGCGGCATTGGCAGCGGTGGCCTTCACCACTTCCATCACCGGGATCTCGCCCACGACCGGTTCGCCGACTCCGACCACGGCCACCACGTCGCCCACTTCCAGGGGATCGGGTCCGGCATTCAAGCAGATGTCTACCACATAACCGGATTTGGAGCCTGTAACTATCATAGTTCCGTTCACGTAGATACCGGGCTGCGCGGAACCGCCTCGATTCGTGAAGTACCCAGCGTAGTAGCCTGAAGGGCTGCTGCCATAAATAGCACGATACCCGTTACTGTAGAAGTAGCCACTATAATTGCTGTTGCTGGTTCCATAGACGCCGACGCCGCTGCCACTGGCGCCGTAAATGCCCCGATTGGCACCGATACCGACGACGCCCACAGCCCCGGCCGGCTTCGAGATGCCCGCCACGTTCCCGGCCTCGCCGCGCACGCCCTGATTCTGCGCGCTCTGCGCGTACACCGCGTATCCCCCTTGTGACGTGATGTACGCGCCGTGATCATAGTGGAGCAACCCGTCCGTTTTGACCCGAATGCCGTAACCACCCGCACTCGTGAAGTAGCCGCCCCAGCTGTCATTGCTCGAGCCCCACACCCCATAGCTGTTTTCACTGTCGCCAAACAACCCTACCCCGCCGTTGGCGTCGGCGTAAAGCGCCGTCCCCGTCGCCGGCGCATAGGCTGCCAACACCGCGTCGCCCCCGGCGATGCTATCCCCGACTATATCAGCCCCAGGTCGCAGGCTCAGGGCATACGGCGCAGGCAGGATCTCCTGCCGCGGCGATAATGTCTCCCCGTCGACGATGATGCTCAGCCACAAGGCCTGGCCATTGAAGTCAGTCGCGTCCACTCCCAACTTCGTATTAAACAGGCCGTCGTCGACGGTGACGTTAACCGTGCCGCTGTCCCACAAAGCTGAGCCGGCTGCGGCCGCGTTATAGACGATAAACCGCATCGGATAGGTACCGTCGAGTAGCGCCCCGGATGGGTTGGTCAATCGGCCCTGGTAGCTGATCCCGCTCGCCACCGTTGCCTCCCCCATGGCTGGCACCTGCGGCGTGCGGTCCGCAAGCGCCCCCGCAACACCCGCCGCCAGCATCAGGATGACAACACCGCTAACAATCAAAGACACCTTTCTGCCGTTCATCTACACCTCCTTGGCTTTGTTCGACTGCTGCACGCAGCAGGTTTGAAGACATTGGGGACAAGACACGCCTTCACCCTTCCTACGGGCGCTTGGCGGTCGCTTGCGCGATAGTTGCGGCCTGCACGTTACCAGGATCGCGCTGCAAGGCCGCTTCGGCAGCAGCCAATGCCGCTTGGGGCTGGTCAAGCTGCCAATGACAATAAGCGATACCGGCATAAGCTGCGGCGGAATCAGGCAAGAGGCGGGCTGCCTCCCGGTAATCGGCCAGCGCTACCCCAAGACGCCCCAGCGCCTGTTCCGCCGCAGCCAGGTAGAGGTACGCTTCGCCGTGGCTGGCGTCGAGCCACACCGCCTGCCGCAGTAATTCCGCGGCGCGCTGGGCATCGCCGTCGTCCAGGTACGTCTGTCCCCACGCAGCGTAGACCGTGGCGTGGTTCGGCGCCAGTGCCAGCGCCCTGCGGTAGGCATCATCCGCGAAGCCGCGCGTTGGGCTGCCAAACTGAACAGCCGCGGCGCGATAAAACTGGGCGGCGCGTAGCCACACGGCCGCATCGCCTGGCCGCAACTCGCGCGCCGCCACAAAGGCGCCTTCGGCTTTGGACAGCCACAAGGAGGCTCGCTCCGGATCAGCCGCTGCCCGCCGCCAATACGCTTCACCTAGCAGCTGATGGTGGGCCGGTTCAACCGGCCAGCGCCTCACCGCTGTCTCTGCCGCGGCGACGGCTTGCTCCCAGTTTCCGGCGACCGCGTAACGAGAGGATGCACGTGCGGCGATGTCAGCCGTAAAAGGGCGCGCGTTCACCTGCCACATGACCACGGCGAGCATGGCGACCACGAAGGCACCAACTGCCCGGCCGCGCTGCGGCACCCTCCGTATCGGCGCCGCGACGTGCTGCCGCTCCGGTACGGCCAGTGCCACCCCCAGCCCGATCAGGAGCCAGCTCGCTGTCGCCGTCGGCGTGACGTCGAAGCTCATCATGTTGTTGGCAACGTTGCCGATGACAGACGCCAACACGGCTGCCAGCAGGACCCGGCGCTCCCTGCCATCTGGCTCGCGCAGTGCGCGCGCGACCACCAGCACAAACGTCGCCAGCACCAGGAGAAAGGCCAGCAGCCCCGGAACGCCCGCCATCACCGCCCAATCAAGGAGCAGATTGTGGGCGCGATCCACGTAGAACTCGCGCCCCTGGTAGTAGACGAGCTCCGGCCGATAAACGCGGGTGAAGACGAGATCAAGCGTGTCCGCACCGTAGCCGAGTAGAGGCCGGCGCGCGATCAACGCCAGCGTTGCCTTCCACACCGTGAGCCGGGCAGCCGTGGAGCCGAGCAAGCGCTCGCCCAGGATTAACACGGCGAGCGGCCCTCCCAGGAACAGGAGTCCGCTAACACCCCAGCCCACCCGGCGCCAGCGGCGTGCCAGGCGCGGCTGCCAGTAAAGCAATGCAAAGACACCTAGGGCCACGCCGCCTGCCAGCCAGGCGCTGCGCGCCAGCGTCAGGCCAATGACGGCGAGCTCGCCCGCGAACAGCGAAGCCCACAGAAGGCGCCGTCGGCGATCGGCTGTGGTCACCACCTGTGCCAGTGTCAGCGGCGCCAGAATCACCAGATAAGCGCCGAGGAAATTGGAACGGCCCAGCGTCGCGTACAGCGGCGACCGTGCATCGCTAACCAACCCGAACGGGTTCCAACCCAGGCCCTCCAGCACACCGAGAAGGACGAGTGGCGCGCCGGTGGCGGCCATTCCCCTGATCAGTGCTGTGGCGCGTCGCAGCGGTTGCAGCCGGTATGCCGCGAGGAGGGCGAGCAGCAGATACGTGAGAAGCGTCAGAAGCCCTTGCGCCCGCTCGTAACTGCCCCACAGGCTCAACGACCTGTCTACTGAGGTCATCGTTGTCACGAGCAGCACGGCGGCGAGGACGCCAGTCGGTCCCAGGAGTGGATTCGCCAGCAGCCGGCTCCGCAAAGATCTGCCCGTCACCACCCATTCCACCAGCACCAACCCCGCCAACAGCCATACCAGCGTACGCATGAGGAGCGCTTTCGACAGCTCGAAGGGCTGCTGGCCCCACAGATTGACCCACAGCGGGGGAACAATGGCCAGCAGATACCACACTATCTCCTGCATGCGCTGGAGGTGGGCGTTTGCCGGAACGGACGCATGCTTGTGGTTCACCACACCTCACTGCAGCGAGAACCGGTTGGCTGTTGAAACGGTGAGCGAAACCCTCAACTGGGTAGGCCGGCGGCGATTAACGGCCGGTCGAGGCTGAAGCTTTCCCTCCTCGTGGGGAGCTTATCAGAAGTCACTATCCTGGCGCAACCCCTATCCGGCTCCAAGATCGACCGGTTGGATACCGGCTTGTGGTCCATATTTCCTATGTCTACTTTGACAAGAACCGACTATACAATGTGTATTCGCGCGGGTTATTTCCCTCGCCTTCTTCTCAATCCATAGCGGTGACTCATCTGTCCCAAAGAGAGCAACCTCAATGATGCCCTGGCCCCGTTCTCTCCGTCCTCAGCGTAGCCTCTATCTCGTTGTCCCCTTCCTGAGCGCGCTCCTCGTCTTGGCGGCAGCATTCTATGGCCTGCGCAGCTGGGTTCCCGCTGCCTATGCCGATCCCATCCCGCCGCCCGAGGGTTATCCCAAGCTCATCATGTCGACAAAGAGTGTCACGCCCACCCTCGCAGCCACCGGCGGCGAGACACTCGTCTACACCGTCGAGATCCGCAACACCGGTGCAGCTGCAGCTGAAGGCGTCACGCTCGTCGATCCCCTCCCGGCTAACACGACCTATAACGGCGACGCCTGGTCGAGCGCGAGCCCACAGCCGACCTATTCTGGCGGTGCCGTGCGCTGGCAGGGCGATGTCGGCTTTGACCAGACCGTCGTCGTCACATTCAGCGTCGACATCGCTGCCGTCTTTGACGGCGTGGTGCACAACAGCGCCAGCATCGACCACCCCGTGCTTGACGAGCCGCTGACCGTTTCCGCCGAGACCGTCGTCACCGATGAACCCTACTTCGTGATCGGCAAATCGGCGCTGCCGGCCAAGCCGGGCGCGAACCAGCTCCTGACCTACACGCTGGTCGTCACCAACCTGGGCCAGACAGCCACGGATCTCGCGGTCGAAGTCTCCGACCAACTACCCGCCAACACCACGTTCGCCAGTGCCGGCCCCGACGGTAACCATAGCGGGGGCGAAGTCACCTGGAATCGGGACCTCACGCTCGCAACAGGCGAGACAGCCGAATTCACGTTCGCGGTCACCACCGGCGACGTGCCGAGCGGGACAGTCATCACCAACGACGACTATTCTGTCGCCAGCGCGCAGACCGGCATTGCCGTTGGCGAGCCATACACCATGACCGTGATCGACCCCATCCTCTTCATCTACAAAGAAGTCTCCCCCGATCCACCCGGCTCCAATCGCGACGCGACCTATACCCTGACCGTCCTCAACAAGGGCTCGCTGGCCACCAATTTAGAGGTGACGGATGTCGTCCCAACTGGCGTGACCTATGTAGGGGGCGGCGACAGTTACCATGCCGGCAGGCGCGAAGTCTCCTGGACCATTCCCCGGCTCGCTACAAATGAGACCGCACAGGTCTCCTACGTCGTCTCCGTGGGCGACGTTGCCGGCGTTCAGGTCATCAACAGCGATTACGAAGTTTGCAGCCTGGGTGTCTGTGACGCCGGACCCCCGCTGACAAGTACCGTTCAGGGAGCAACCTTCCTGGCGACGGCCGAAGTCGATCCCATCGCCAAGAAGCCCGGCGGCGGCGGCGGTCCGGTCACGCCGACCTTCACCCTTGAGAACCTCGGACCCGGAAATGCCATTGACGCTACCGCCCTCTTACGCTTTGAACGGATCAGCGTGTCCGGTACTGACCTCACCTTCACGCCGAGCCTGGGGACGATTGTCAGCATTCCCTATTGCGGCGAAAAATGCGTTAGCTATGTCTGGGAGGGCGACCTCGACTTTGGTCAGATAATTACCTTTACGACTATTGACGGGCAAAGCACCATCGGCGGCGAAGAAGGCACCATCTACACGGCCACGATTATCATCAGCGACAGCCTCGGCAGCACGACAACAGAGCCCATCTCCGCGACGGCAACGGGCAAGGTTACGCACTACGCCAACCTCATCCCCATCAAGACCGCCCCGGAGGTCATCGGGCGCGGGCAGCTCCTGACCTACACTATCAACGTCTGGAACAGCGCCCTGAGCACAGACACGCCCCCCTATCCGATCCTGACCGATACGATACCGCCGAGCACCACCTTCGTCAGCGCCAGCGATGGCGGCGTTGCCCAGACATCCGGGAGTTCCAC
>JAVVFG010000236.1:0-6955 GCA_032260445.1 Anaerolineae bacterium
CCAGCGGCTGCCGCCGCCACAAACCTTCCAACACCCCACGGACGATCGCCACGAGGTCGTGCCAGAAGTAAAGCACGACGGCCAGTAGCGTTCCCTGGTGAGCGATGGCCACGAGGGTCAGGCCCGGTTCCGCAAGCCCGAAGAGCGCTGGCACCAATACGGAGTGGCCGCTACTCGAAATAGGTAAAAACTCGGTGGCGCCCTGGATAACGCCCAGGATAATGGCTTCGATTACATTCACGATGGTCCCTCTTCGTTAATCCATGCCAGCAGCCGCTAATCATATGCGTCCCAGCACAGTTTGCCCACCTGCACCGCACCCTGACCTGATCCCCCTGCTTTGAGTCAATTCTCTTTCTCCGCTACAATGGCGCGGATTCAGTGCCAGGACAGGAGAGATGGACGAAGACGCCACACTGACAATTCTCCGCTACGCCAACCAGTTGAAACGCACGGCGCGAACCGGCTGGGTGCAGCGTGGCGTCCCTGAAGCCGAAGACGTGGCTGCCCACAGCTATGGCGTCGGGTTTGCCACACTCCTTCTCGCCGAGCTCGTACCGGCGCCGGTCGATCTCGGCCGGGCGCTGGCGCTCGCCGTGCTCCATGACCTGCCCGAGGCGCTGACCACCGACATCCCCTCTCCCGCCTGGCGGCTGCTGCCTGTGGGGCTGAAGACGGACGTCGAGCGCAGCGCCATCGAGACGATCCTTGATGGCGTTCCGTTTGCCGGCCGTTGGCTTGCCTGGCATGACGAACTGGCGCTGGATGAGAGCGCGGAAGCACGGCTTGTCCATGATGCCGACAAAATCGACCTCTTCGTGCAGGCGTTGATCTACCAGGAACAGAGCGGAAACCGTCACCTGCAGGAATTTTGGGACGTCGCTCCAGCTTTCCACTACGCGGAGGCACAGGCCATCTACGAAGCGCTGCTGGCGCAGCGAGGGGAAATGGCCACCAGCGAGCAGGGGCGGGGCGCACCGTAATGACCGCTTACCGCCAGGTGACTCACGTAGACACGGGAGAGGTGCTGGTGCCGCGCGCGCGCTGGTGCGATAGCTTCGGCAGCAAGCTGCGCGGCTTTACGCTGCGGCGCACCCTTGCGCTCGACGATGGCCTTGTACTCGTTCAGTCGAGTGAAAGCCGGATCAACAGCGCGATTCATATGTTATTTGTCTTCTTTGACCTGGGAGTTATCTGGGTCGACGACGCCGGTGCCGTGGTGGACACAGCTCTGGCACGGCCTTGGCGGTTGCACTATGCGCCGGGCGCACCGGCCCGTTACGTCGTGGAGGCACACCCTGACGTGCTGGATCAGGTGCGGGTTGGCGATCTAATTCGTTTTGATTGAGGAGTAGATGATGGAGAAAAGAGGTCAGGCTCCTGCCGGAGCCGGGGTAGTCAGCGGCCCGCTTACGCTGGCCCGCGCCGAGGCAATGGCCGGCGAGCTGGTGCGGTTACGCCGCGATATCCACCAACACCCAGAGTTGGGCTTTGAAGAGGTGCGTACGGCGCAACTGGTGGCCGACACGCTGGCGGAGATCGGCGGCATGGAAGTACGCACCGGGGTCGGCCGGACTGGAGTCGTCGCTGAGCTGCGTGGCGGGGATGGCCCGACGATCGCCATCCGCGCCGACATGGACGCGCTGCCCATTCAGGAGACCAACGACGTCCCATACCGGTCGCGCAACGACGGTGTGATGCACGCCTGCGGGCACGACGCGCACACCGCCATGCTGCTCGGTGCCGCCCATCTGCTGCGGCAGAGTCTGCAGGAAGACAACTGGCAGGGCACCGTGCGCCTGCTGTTCCAGCCGTCTGAAGAGCGTTTTGACGAGAACGGGATCAGCGGGGCGACGGCGATGCTCACCGATGGCGCCCTCGAAGGTGTCGATGCGGTGATTGCCCTGCACGTGCTGTCCAACCGGCCGAGCGGGTACTGCGAATTTCACGATGGCTACAGCATGGCCTCTGTGGACACATTTGCCGCGCAGATCCGTGGTGATGGCGCGCATGGCGCCTACCCGCACCATGGCAGCGATCCGTTCTACATGCTCGCGCCCATTCTTACCGCGCTCTATGCCATCCCTTCGCGGCTGATCAACCCGTTGCAGCCTAGCGTAGTCAGCCTAGGCCAGATCAATGGTGGTTTTGCCGAGAATGTCATTCCTAGCCAGGTCACGGTCAAGGGCACCATCCGCGCCCTCGACCATGACGTACGCGAAACTCTGTGGCGCGAGGTGGAGAACGCCTTTCGGCTGAGCGACACGCTGGGCGGCAGTTACGAGTTCAAGCTGACGAAGGGCTACCCGTCGCTGAACAACAACGCGACGGTCAATGGCTGGCTGCGCGAGGTGGCGCGCGAGGTGGTGGGGCAGGGCAAGGTCGCGACCAGAGAGTTCGGCATGGGCGCCGAAGACTTTGCCTATATGGCACAGCAGGCGCCTGGGGCCATGTTCAATCTCGGCGCTGCCATTCCAGACGGCGTGCTGCGCCATCACCACACCAGCAGCTTCGACATCGACGAGCGCGTGCTTCCCATCGGCGCCGCGATCCTTGCAGAAACGGCGCGCCGCTACGTCACCGGCCATTTCACGCCGTGAGGGCCCGTCACTTATCGCAGCGGTTTCGCCGTTCGAAGGGATATAAGCGATGAACGAACATTTACAGGAGGAGGAGAAACGCTGGCAAGAGGAGACGCTGCAGCCGACCCTGGACGAGTTTCCTGAGCGCCGGCCTGTGTTCGAGAACAGCTCCGGTATCCCCGTCCGGCGCCTTTACCTGCCTGAAGATCCGGATCCCGATTACATGGAGAAGCTGGGTTTTCCCGGCGAGTACCCCTGCACGCGTGGCGTGCAGCCGACGATGTATCGCGGGCGGCTGTGGACGATGCGCCAGTATGCCGGCTTTGGCACGGCTGCCGAGTCAAATGAGCGCTACCGGTACCTGTTACGCCAGGGGCAGACAGGCATCTCTGTCGCCTTCGACCTGCCGACGCAGATAGGTTACGACGCCGACGACCCGCTGGCGGCCGGCGAGGTCGGCCGGGTGGGTGTCAGCATTTCCAGCCTGGAGGACATGCGCGTGCTGCTAGCCGGCATCCCACTGGACAAGGTCAGCATCAGCATGACGATCAACGCGCCGGCGGCGATCCTGCTGGCCATGGTCATTGCTGTGGCCAGAGAGCAGGGCGTGCCAGCCAACCAGCTGCGCGGCACCGTGCAGAACGACATTCTCAAGGAATATATCGCCCGCGGCACCTACATCTTCCCGCCACGCCCCTCAATGCGCCTGATCACCGACGTCTTTGCCTATTGCGGGCGTGAAGCACCGCGCTGGAATACGATCAGCATCAGCGGCTACCACATCCGCGAGGCCGGCAGCACGGCGGTACAGGAGATCGCCTTTACCTTGGCCGATGCGATCACCTACGTCGAGGCAGCCATCGCCAGCGGGCTGGACGTGGATGACTTTGCCGGCCAGCTTAGCTTCTTCTTCAATGCGCACAACAACTTCATGGAAGAGGTTGCCAAGTTCCGAGCGGCGCGCCGCCTGTGGGCCGGAATCATGCGCGAGCGCTTTGGCGCCCGGGATCCGCGCAGCTGGCGGCTGCGCTTCCATACACAAACGGGTGGCAGTACCCTGGCGGCACAGCAACCGCAAAACAACATCGTGCGCGTGGCCCTGCAGGCGCTGGCGGCCGTGATGGGGGGCACACAGAGCCTGCACACCAACGGCTACGACGAAGCGCTCGCGTTGCCGACGGCGGAAGCGGCTCGCCTCGCGCTGCGCACGCAGCAGGTCATCGCCCACGAGAGCGGCGTCGCCGATACGGCCGATCCGCTCGCCGGCTCGTACTATCTGGAAGCGCTGACTGACGAGCTTGAAGAGCGGGCGCGCGCCTACCTGCAAACCATCGACGAGATGGGCGGCATGTTGGCGGCGATCGAACAGGGTTACGTGCAGCACGAGATCCAGGAAGCAGCCTATCGCTACCAGCAGGCGCTGGAGCGGGCGGAGGCGATTGTCGTCGGCGTCAATCGCTATGTAGAAGAGCAGGGGCCGGACATCGAGCTGATGCGCGTCGACCCAGCCATCGAGCAGACGCAGCGGCAGCAGCTCGCGGAGCTGCGCGAGCGCCGGGACAACGAGCGTGTCGCGGTTTTAAGGGGTCAGCTCGCCGCCGCGGCGCAGGGCGATGAAAACCTGATGCCGTTCTTCATCGAGTGCGTGGAGAACGACGTCACCCTTGGCGAAATCTGCAACACGCTGCGCGAGGTGTGGGGCGAGTACCGGCCAGTGGTCGAGATCTAGAGAGCCCTGATGATTAAGATCAATCATATTGCTATCGTTGTTTCGGACCTGGAAGTGGCGCGCAAGTTCTGGAATGAAAGCCTGGGCCTGCCGCTGGAAAGGGTTGCTCACGTGGGTGACGAGGCCGTGAACGTTGCCTTCCTCCCGGCGGGCGAGGGGGAGATCGAGCTTGTCCAGCCCACCGATCCGGAAAGCGGCGTAGCGCGTTACCTGGAGAAGCGAGGGCCGGGCATCCACCACCTCTGCCTCGAGGTCGATGACCTGACTGCGACGATGGCCCGGCTGCGCGCGGCGGGCGTCGAACTGATCAACGAGGAGCCACGGGTATCTGCCGAAGGCCGGCAATACGCCTTCGTCCATCCGCGCAGTACAGGTGGCGTCTTGCTTGAGCTATATGCACGTGCCCGGGCGGGCGGGATTGCGGCGAAGGAGTAAGCCGGTTGGCGGGGGAGGAATGTCATAGTCAACGTGTGACAATTGTCACTAAGGATCTCCGCGAAATCTGCTATCCTATGTACAGGTAGTTAACAAGCCACCTTTGAAGCCGCCGACAAAGACCGCGGCGCGATTTATCCGCTAAGGCTCTTTGTAAGACGGCTTTCCTTTTCCTTTCACACATTACTGGATAAGTGATGGGGGGTGAGAGGGTGGGAGCCGGGAGGCGGGTGTCCTAATGGTCACCCGCTTCCTGATTCCTCTTTTGTAAGGTCCTTTGGGGTTTGCGGCATTGTTGCCCACCAAATCCAAGCGCAAGCCCCAAAGCCTTAGAACAGATAGACAAAAGGCCGTTCTCCGCGAACGGCCTTTTTTGATCTCGGTGCCCCAAAAGGAAAAAACCGCCACCTCAGGGAGAGATGGCGGTTTATCCGCACTACACTGCCAGGAGGGTAGTAGTGTAGTGTACGGGCAATGCCATAAGTTGAGGGAGGGGCAGGCATTGTCCTAACTTAACCGGGGCGTTCCAGTCGCGTTTCTCTCGTGCCAGTTTAGGGGAGGGGGGAAGTTCCTCAAACCCCAGTTAAGCTTGCTGTATTTATACTTGAGCATTGTAAGCAAAACGTTATATTCGCATGATAAGAATATAAGAACCCGATTTTGTGTCCGCTAGCTATCAGCGTCGCGCTCGCGGAAAATGTCGAGCCACTCGTCTACCTCGTCGGCGGAGAGGGCGGCACCAGAGGCCTTGAGCGTATCGGCCGGGCGGGCGGTGGTCGACGCTTTTTTGCGGCGGCGCTTGCGGCGCGCAGGTTTCGTGCCCGCCTCTGGCTCCTCCTCTGGAGGCGGGGCTGGTCTCTCCTCGAATGCTGCCAGCCAGGCAGCAACTTCCTCTGGTGTCAGCGGCTCCCCGCTTTCCTTGAGCTCAGCAGGGTCACGAGGTGGGACCGGCTCGATTGTTGCCGGCTTTTCCGCATCTGGCTTAGCGGGCGCGTCCGGCGCGCGCCGACGGCGATGGCGGCGAGGGGGCTGTTTGGGCAGCTCGGGCTCGGGGCCGAAGAGCTCCAGCCAGGCGGCGACTTCGGCTTCGCTGAGCATTGGTTTGTCGGCGATCGAGGGCGGTGGTGGAGCCGGCTCTGGCTCATCTGGTGCGAGCTCAGGGGCGAAGTCCTGCGCAAGGAGGAAGGGCATGCGGCGCTTCTCGGCGGCGGCGATGATCGCGCGATCGCTGCTGATCAGGGTGTACTCGGGCGGGTTTTTGACGCGGCGGATGTGGCGGATGAGCATGTCGTCGGCAGGGCGACCACCGGAGGCGAACACGACTTCGAGCCGCGCAGCGGAGAGGTGTGGCTCGCGCCCGCCGGGCAGGCCGCCGTCGAAGTAGACGGTGACGCGCCGCTTCATGTTGGCGGCGACCCACGTGCGCAGGCGTAGGATGAGCTGGGCCTCGTCGTCGGGGTCGGAGAGGCTGATATCGGGCATCTTGGCGATGAGGTTGTGGCCGTCGATGAGGAAGTGCATCAGTCGAGCGGCTCCAGGTTGGCGAAGCTCGCCGCCAGCTTCTTGATGCCCTCGCTCTTGAAGGCGACGGTGACCTCTTCGTCGTCGCCGGTGACGCGGCTCTCGACGACGATGCCGTCGCCAAAGCGGGCGTGGCGCACTTTTTGCCCGCTGCGGAAGGCAGGGCCGTCAGGAGTGGGAGTCACGGGGCGCTCGGGCTCAGAGGCAGCGGAGCGGCGGCGGGTGGAAACGAAGCCGGGGCCGCGATACCAGCCGTCGTCATCGTCGTCGTCATACCAGCTGCGGCGCTCGCGGCGAGCCTGGCTGTCGCGCTGGCGCGAGGCTCCTTGATTCCATGACCAAGTACTGGCCTGATTCACTGTCCTTTCACGTGCAATGCCTATGGTCTGGCCGTCGGTGAGGGCGTCGGGGATGTCGCCGAGGAAGCGCGAGGGGACGGCGACGTCGGATTGGCCATAGGTTGTGCGACGGAAGCTGTAGAGTAGGTAGACGCGGTCTTCGGCGCGGGTGAGGCCGACGTAAAAGAGGCGGCGCTCTTCTTCCAGCTCTTCGGGCTCGTCGAGGGAGCGGCTGTGGGGGAGGATGCCTTCTTCGAGGCCGGTGATGAAGACGATGGGGAATTCGAGACCCTTGGCGGCGTGCAGGGTTAGCAGGGTGGGCGCGTGCTGCTCTTCTTCGAGATTGTCGA
>JAVVFG010000237.1:0-6920 GCA_032260445.1 Anaerolineae bacterium
AAGCAGGCCTGCAGAAGGTTCACGGTGCCGGTGACGTTGTGCTCGATGGCCCGGGCGGCGGGCAGAAACGGCTCGGTGACTCCCGTTGCGGCGAGATGGAGCACGGCCTCTGGCGCCGCCGCGCGCACGGCGGCACAGGTGGCGCTTTCGTTACGTAGATCGGCGTAGACAGGGCGGCAGTGGCTGGCAAGGGTGTCGAGCGGGGCGGGTAGAGCACTGGGCGACCGGTAATGGTCCCGCAGCAGCAGGCTGAGCTCGTGCCCCGCCGCAAGGGCGGCCGGCACGAGATGGCGGCCGACGAACCCGGTTGCCCCGGTGACCAGTAGCCGCATTTACCACACTTTCCAGGGGGCGCTCTTTTCCCACATCTCTTCGAGCATCATGGTGTCTTTCAACGTGTCCATCGAGCGCCAGAAGCCCGGATGCCGGTAGCGCATCAACTGGCCGTCGGCGACGAGCTGCGGCAAGATGTGCCGCTCTAGGTGGACGTCGCTGTCGTTGTCGATGAGCGACAGCACCTGGCGCTCAAAGACCATGAAGCCGGCGTTGATCCAGTGGGGCAACATCGGCTTCTGATGGTAGGCGCAGACCTGATCGTCTTCGCCGGCCTCGAGGATGCCGTATTGGAATGGTACCTGCACGCTGGTGATGGTCGCAAGCCGGCCGTGCTGACGGTGGAAGGCGAGTAGCGCGTCGAGGTCGATATTGCCGACGCCGTCACCATAGGTGAGGAAGAAGCGGTCGCCGTCGAGATAGTCGGCGAGGCGGAGTAGGCGGCTGGCCTTTTCCGTGTTGAGCCCGGTATCGGCGAGGGTGACCTGCCAGCGCGAGTGGTCGGCGCTGCCGTGGTATTGTGTGGCCATGGCCGGATCGCGGTAGATGGGGCCGCCGAGCTGCAGCGTCAGGTCCCGGGACATCGCTTCGTAGGTGAGGAAGTAGCGTTTGATCTGTTCAGCCCCGTAACCCAGGGCCAGCACAAAGCGGTTGTGCCCGAAGGCGGAGTAGATGCGCATGACGTGCCAGATGATGGCGCGCCCGCCGATCTCGACCAGCTCTTTTTTGGTGAGCGTGCCGCCGCGCATGCGCGTGCCCTGTCCTCCGCAGAGAATGACAACGGGAATCTCATCCATGGCCGGCTTCCTGATTGGGCTTAGTCGCCCTGCGCCTCTCCGACGGCGGCGCGCAGATTCTTCACAAAGGGTGGGTAGACGATGCCTACCTCGGTCACAATGCCCGTGACGTAGCGGTGCGGCGTTACATCAAACGCCGGGTTCCTGGCCGTGCTGCCTTCTGGCGCGATGCGCTGCCCGGCGATGCACAGGACTTCATCCTGAGGTCGCTCTTCGATGGGAATCAGGTCGCCGTTTTCCAGCTCCAGGTCAATGGTGCTCGTGGGTACGACGGGATAAAACGGAACCCCGTTCTCTCTGGCGACGACGGCGAGCTTGTAAGTGCCGATCTTGTTAGCGACGTCGCCATTGGCAGCGGTGCGGTCGGAGCCGACGAGGACGATGTCGACCTGCCCGGTGCGCATGAAGTGGCCGGCGGCATTGTCGGCGATGATGTCGTAGCGGATGCCGCGCTGTTCCAACTCCCAGGCGGTTAGCATGGCGCCCTGTAGGCGCGGTCTGGTCTCGTCCACGAGGACGTGGATGTTCTTGCCCTGCTCGTGGGCGGCGAATATGACCCCGAGCGCGGTGCCCCAGTCGACGGTCGCCAGGGCGCCGGTATTGCAGTGATGGAGGATGGTGGCCCCGTCTGCGATCAGCTCGGCGCCGTGAAAACCCATGCGCCGGTTGAGGTCGACGTCGGCGTCGGCGATCTCCTGCGCCTGGCTGAGCAGGGCAGCGCCGATCGCCGCGACGCCTTCCCCACGAGTCGCTTGTGCGCGCCGGAGCTGGCGGGCCACCGCCCAGCCGAGGTTGACGGCGGTGGGGCGTGCGGCGTTGAGGTGGGCAGCGGCCGCTTCCAGGTCGGCGAGTAGCTGTTCCTCGTCAGCGGCGGCGCTCTGCCGGGCGGCAAGGGCCATGCCGAAAGCGGCGGTAGCGCCGATGGCGGGGGCGCCGCGAACGTACATCTCGGTAATCGCCCGCGCCACCTCGCGGTAGTCGTCGAAGGCGACCACTTCAAAGCGGGCCGGCAAGAGCCGCTGGTCGATCATCTCGACGCGGTTGTTCTCGTAATCCCAGGATACGGTTCGCATAGATCCTCCTTGGGTGTAGCCAGCAGCGTGCCTCGGGTTATGTCGCTGCCGGGGAGAGGATCATAGCACAGCCGCTGGTTGGTAGCCAGATTGCGGTGCCAGCGAACGGTGCCAGCCGGGCGGGGTCTGCACACGAGCTGATGGAAACGGGACCGTTGGCTGAGCTGGCATCCTGCTCGGCTGAAGCGGGCGGGATGCCGGCGGTCCAGTCGAGCCGGCAGAATGCCCGCGGTCCGATGGAGGCGGGCAGGGTCGGATGACATCACCATGCCAGTCGGCTACAATAAGGAATAGCAATTAGTTGGGGGGAAAACTGCGATGGGCAAACGACGTTCTTTTCTGGCAACGGCGCGCCACTGGTTGACACCGGGCATCGGCGTAAAGCGCTGGCTTTTCCTCCTGGTAGTTGGCTCAAGTCTGATGGGACTGGGCGTGATTTACGTGCTGCTTGCCGTGTACCAGGTCGATCTGGTCTCGCAGGCGCTGTACCGGCTGCTCGTCCTCGCGTTTCTACCCATTCCCCTGCGCCTGACCTTACCGCTCATCGCCGGGTTTCTCCTGGTAGCGATGGCGATCGCGCGGTTGAGCCGCAACCTGCTCGAGCCCTTTCGCCAGCCGGGTGACTCGGTGGGCGAGAGCCGCTACCGCCATGTGCGGCGCGGTCGCGGGCCAGCGATCGTGGCCATCGGCGGCGGTACGGGGATGCCTAGCTTGCTGCGCGGTGTCAAGGAGTTCACGAGTAATATCACCGCAGTGGTGACCGTGGCCGACGACGGCGGGAGCAGCGGCCGGCTGCGGCAGGAGCTGGGCGTGCTGCCGCCGGGCGACTTCCGCAATAATCTCGCCGCTCTGGCCCGTGACGAGGCGCTGATGACGCACGTGCTGCAATACCGGTTTGGCGGCACGCTCAACGGCGACGGGCAGGGCGAGTTACGTGGTCATGCTTTTGGCAACCTGCTATTGGTCGCGCTGGCAGGAGTAACGGGAAGCTTCGACGAAGGGCTGATGGCTGCCGAGCGCGTACTTGCGCTGCAGGGGCGTGTCCTGCCCTCGACGCTGGATCAGGTTGCGCTGGTTGCCGAGGTGGTGCGGCAGGCCGCCGACGGCTCCCTGCAGGCAGAACGCGTGGTTGGTGAGTCGGCCATTCCCCGCTCGGGTGGGCGGATCGAGCAGATTTACCTGGAGCCTGGGGCCCGCGCGTACCCGCCCGCCGTACAGGCTATCTTGCAGGCTGACCTCGTGGTGATGGGGCCGGGCAGCCTTTTCACGAGCATTGTTCCCAATCTGCTGGTGCCGGGTATCGCCCAGGCGATCCGCCATACGCCGGCACTGCGCGTCTACGTCTGTAACATCGCGATCCAGCCGGGCGAGACCGATGGCTATAGCCTCGCCGAACACGTGGAGGCGATCGACCGGGTCTTGGGCGGCAATTACCTCGATGTGGTCGTCGCTAACAACCGCCTGGATTTGTCGCCGGGTGACCTGGAGCGCACGGTCCTGGTCGCGCCGCGCTGGCCCTTTGCGCGCCGCGATACGCGCGTGATCATGACCGATCTTGTTGACGAAACGCGGCCCTGGCGGCATGATAGTCAAAAGCTGGCGAGCATCCTGAACCGGCTTGCGGGGGGAGACGCCGGCGGCGAGATGGTACGTTTGTGATCAAAATCATGCCTGCCCGGTTACGTTTTGCATATACGGCCGTGTGAGTTGCGGCTACAATGTTTGAGATATTTACACTCTGTCCAACAAGGAGAACCTCTCATGGCTATAAAGGTCGGTATTAATGGCTTCGGCCGTATTGGCCGCCAGGTGTACAAAGCGATTTACGAGAATTACCAGGATGTGCTCGACGTCGAAGCGATCAACGATCTCATGGACGTCAAGACGAATGCGCATCTGTTGAAGTACGATTCAACCTACGGTCGTTTCCCGGGCGAGGTTGAGGTACGTGACGACGACATCTTCGTGGATGGCAACCGGTTGAAGAGCTATGCGATTCGTGAGCCGGCGCAGCTTCCCTGGGGGGAGCTTGGCGTGGACATCGTCCTGGAGTGCACCGGTATCTTCAAGTCGCGTGACCAGGCAGCGCAACATCTAACCGCCGGCGCGAAGAAGGTGCTGATCAGCGCCCCGGGCAAGGGCGTGGACGCGACCTTCGTACTCGGGGTGAATGAGGACGAGTACGATCCGCAGAACCACGACGTGATCAGCAATGCGAGTTGCACGACCAACTGCCTGGCCCCGGCGGCGAAGGTGCTGCAGGATCGCTTTGGCATCCGCCGCGCGCTGATGTCTACGATCCATGCGGTGACCAACGGGCAGCAGATCTTGGACATGGCTTCGAAGGATCTGCGCCGCGCCCGCTCGGCAAGCATCAACATCATCCCGACGACCACCGGTGCTGCCAAGGCTGTCTCGCTGGTTATTCCTGAGCTGGATGGTAAGTTTGACGGGATGGCCTTCCGCGTGCCGGTTGTCACCGTGAGTGTTGTGGACCTGACGGCCGAGCTGGACACGGATACCAGTGTCGAAGAGATTAATGCCGCGTTCCGCGAGGCAAGCGAGGGCGGCGGCTGGATGGGTAAAGTGCTCGGCTATACGGAAGAGCCGTTGGTCAGCACCGACTTCATCGGCTCGGAGAAATCGTCGACGATCGATGCGCTCTCGACGCAGGTCATCGGCGGCAATCTGGCCAAAGTTGTGACCTGGTACGACAATGAGTGGAGTTATTCGCTACGCCTTGCCGACCTGGCTGCGTTCGTCGCTGAGAAGCTGTAAAGACGCCGGCTGAGCGGCCGGTAGTCTTGAGTGGAATCGGGGGCGATCGTCTGGTCGCCCCCGATTGCTATCTGGACACTATGGAGCTGAAAGAACTGGAAGCGCGCATGCACGCTTTTGTTGACGCCAAAGGCTGGTATGCGCCGGATTCGCCAAAGGAACAGACACCGCGTAACCTGGCGATTTCGCTGCTGCTGGAGGCGGGCGAAGTGCTGGAGCATTTCCAGTGGCGCGAAGAGGTGCGCGACCGGCAGAAGCTGGCAGAGGAGCTGGCCGACGTGGCGCTCTACCTGCTGCAGCTTGCGAGTCTCAGCGGTATCGACCTCGAGCAAGCGATCCTCGACAAGCTAGCCGCCAACCGCAGCCGTGAATGGTCTGATCCGTGAACATCCTCGCGGTGAGCGATCAAGTGCAGCCGCATCTTTACTCCAGCCACGTGCGGCAGACCTACCCGCGGCTGGATCTGATCGTCGGCTGCGGCGATCTCCCTTTTTACTACCTGGACTTCCTCGTTTCTGCTCTGGATACGCCGCTCGTCTACGTTCGCGGGAATCATGACAGCGTGCCGCAGTATACCATCGACGGGCGAGTGCTGATGGACGTGCCCGGCGGTGTTGACATCCACGCGCGCGTCGTCCG
Organism: Anaerolineae bacterium; assembly: GCA_032260445.1. Classification (GTDB taxonomy): domain Bacteria; phylum Chloroflexota; class Anaerolineae; order Promineifilales; family Promineifilaceae; genus JAAYYY01. Next base: position 5,621 of record JAVVFG010000237.1, read on the forward strand.
GGTAAATGGGCTGTGGCTCGGCGGGCTGGAAGGCTCGATGCGCTACCGGCCGGGCGCGCCGCTGATGTACACGGAATCAGAGATGCGCTACGAGATCGCGCGGATGGTGCCGCGACTGCTTTGGAACCAGATCCGCTATGGAAGGGCGCTGGACGTGCTGGTGACGCATTCGCCGCCGTTTGACATTCACGACCGGACGGACCGGGCGCACACCGGCTTTCGTATCTTTCACCGCTTCATGCGCTGGTTCCGCCCCAGCGTCTTGCTGCACGGGCACGTGCACCTATACCGGCGCGACGCGCCGCGGGTGACACGGTTCGAAGAGACGATCGTGATCAATGTTTACCCTTACCGGCTTCTCGATCTGCGCCACCCACCAGTGAGTGACAACCGCTACCGCTGATAGAGCAGGTACGCCTGGCTGCGGCGACAGTTGGTTGACGCTGCCCAGTCGCTGGCGTACACTGGCAATGCCCATCTGCACGATGGCGCGCCGGCACCTGCGGCAAGCCATCACAGGAGAAGGAGAGGAGGCATGAGCGCGGCGCTGCCCAGAGTGGATCTCAGGCATGCTGTCGAGCCGGCTGTGCGTTACCTCAGCCGGCCGGTGGCGATCCTGCGCCACTACGAGCGCGAGAATTTACGCTTCGACCTCGTCGCGGGCCTGACGGTCGGCGTGATCATGCTGCCGCAGGCGATCGCCTTCGCCATTCTCGCCGAGCTGCCCGCGGTGATGGGTCTCTACGCAGCGATCATTGGCAGTATCGCTGGCGCCTTGTGGGGCTCGTCGGACCAGATCCATAACGGTCCGACGAATGCCAACTCGATTCTCATCCTCTCGGCCCTTATCGGCGCCGGCTTCGTGCCAGAGAGCGGGGGTTTCATTATCGCCGCCGGCGTGATGGCGGTGATGGCCGGGATCTTCCAGCTTGTCCTCGGCCTCGCACGGCTTGGCATCCTCGTCAACTTTGTCAGCTATTCGGTGATCGTCGGGTTTTCGGCGGGCGCCGGCGTGCTGATCGCCGTGAAGCAGCTCTTTCCGCTCCTCGGCTTGTCGCTGCCGGCGCGGGATATGCAAGAGATTGTGCTCGGCACGGTCTCCCATCTGGACGACCTGCACCCGGCGACGACGCTCATCGGCCTGGCCACGATTGTCGTGCTGGTCGTCCTGCCACGCATTAGCCGGCGCCTGCCGGCAGCGCTCATCGCCATGCTGCTAGCGGCGCTCGCCGTCGGGCTATTCGGGCTCGAGGAGCGCGGCGTCGCCGTCATCGGCGAGATCGCCGGCCGGCTGGCGGAA
>JAVVFG010000238.1:0-6894 GCA_032260445.1 Anaerolineae bacterium
AGGGAAGGCGTCGACCAGGCCAGCAGCAAGGCGCCAGCCCGCCTGGTGTGGGAAGCCGAACAGGCCATACTGCGGGGGTTCGTCCCAGGTCGTGCCGTACAGGCGCGGTGCGTTTGTCTCCCACGTGCGCTGCCGCTCCGGGGTAGAATCGATAAACAGGAGTATCAGGTACACCGTGCTAATGACGGCCAGCAACCCGAGGGTCGCGGCGCCCAACCATTTCTGGGCGCGCCACACGGCAATGAACCCGGCTGCTGCGAGAAGCGCAACGCCCGGTCCCAGCGTGTAGATGTGTGTGCGCGGATCGACGACGACGACGGTGTAGAATAGGAACGGTATGGCGAAGACGAGGAGGAGGGCAGGTTGTCGCCTTAACTGCCAGATGCCGGCGACGGCGAGCAGGAGCAAGACGACGACGGAGTAGGTATCGTTGTAGAGCGTGGCCATCTGCCACACACGCCCGCCGCTCCAGCTCCAGAGCGTGCCGCCGATACGTTCTTGTAGGAGGTAGCGGCTCGTGCCGGAAAACGCAGGGCTGAGCGCGTAGGGTAGGTAAAAGCTGCCGGCAATGAGCAGGCCGGTCAGCAGCGCCGCGCCCCAGGCACCGCGGCTCCGCTGCTCCGGCCGGGCGAGGGAGGGCAGGAGCAGCCATACGACGGCCGGGGCGAACAGCACGGCATCGTAATGGGCCAGCAGACCCCCGGCGAGGAAAGCTGCCGCGAGCACAAGGTCGCCCGGATTCCTCTTCTGCCGGTACACGTCTGCGTGGTACAGGCTGAGCACGCCCCAGAGCAGGACGAAACTCTGGTATTGCACGATGCGCGAGAAGGCAGTGGCAAAACCGTTGACCGCCAGGAAGAGTCCGGCGACCAGCGCGGCGCTAAGAGGTAACCAGCGCCGGGCGGTGACGATCAAGGCGGGGATCGCGAGCAGGCCGGCAAAGGTGAAGGGCAGGCGCGCCGTCGTTTCGTGGAGCAGGCCGTTGAGGCGCCAGGTTGCCAGCGGGATGAGGATTTCCACCGGCCCTTTCTGGTGGCGGAAGAGCTGCGCATCGTCGCCGAGGAGGATGGCCGCGGCGCGCTGCAGTACGATGCCTTCATCGCCCTGGAACTCTTTGTAGCCGAGGAGCGTGACGCGCAGGAAGGCGGCAAGCAGAAGGACGACGGCGAGGGCGGCGACAACAGGCCAATGTCGCTCCAGAGTAATGGTCTCGGTCGGGGCGTGCGGGATGAGGGCAGCTAGAAGCGCCAGGAGCGTAGCGCCGGCAAGCAGGGCAGCCTGTGGCAGCGGACCTGGGAGAAGGGCCAACAGGAGGGTAAGCAGAGTAGTCAGGAGCATGCCCAGCCCTAACGCCGAAACCAGGTTGCCCGCTGGCTCGCGGCGGTGCCACGCCAGACCGGGCAGCACCCACAACAGGAGGAAGACCGCTGGGTAGCGCCAGCCGCCCTCTGGCAGCAGGTAGGCAGCCGCCGCCGTTGTCAGGACAATGGCCAGCCAGAGGAGCCGCGGCTGCGCAGAAGGCGCCGCCCTGCGGGAGCGGCTATTCGACGTCATAGATCAGAATCGAATAGCCCACGCGGTCATCCGGCTCGCGGGCGCGAAACCAGGGGAAGACGTATTTCTCCTCCTGTAGCGGCAGCTCCCAGAGGTTGCTCGCGCTGATGGCGTAGATACCGGGTTCCGGAGCTTCTGCGCTAAAGGGGACGTCCCACCACAGCTCGGCGTGCCGGGGCAGACCCGGCAGTGGCTCATAGTCGATGCCGTAGTAGACGGGATCGGCTGTGCCAAAGTATGAGAGCTTCACGCGCTCGACCTCATGTCCCGCCATCCATTGGCGTAGGCGAATCAGATCTTGGCCCCAGTCAATGTTGCTGTCGACAAGGACGCGATAACCATTCTCCGGACCGCCGCCGAGGAGGTTGAAGTAGCTGAGAAAGTGCGGGTAGATTGCTAGCGTCGTGACCAAGAGGGCGGCGAACCCTGTCGGCGCCACCCAGCGGAGCGCACGCCGTGCAGGGCCAGCTGCCAGCCGCGCCAGCGCCCCGGCGATGACCAGGTAAAGGAAGGGCAGGATGGGCAGTAGATGGCGGTAGCCGATATTGAGCGCGCTCTGCATGCTGGCGGCGAAGTAGACGACCGCGGGAATCAAGAGAAACAGAGTTCGGCGGCGATCAGCGGCACGCGCGCGGGGGCGTAGCAGCAGGTAGCCAGATAGCACGAGAAGCACGAGCGTTGCCAGCGGCGTCTTCACAAGAAAGGCGACGGGAAAGTAGGCGGTGAACCCACCCAGGGTCGTCTCCCCGAGGAGGAAGGACGGGCGCTGGCCTTTGCTGATGATCAGCAGCTGCTCGATGCCTTCCCAGAATGTCGGCATGGGAAGCGCGCGGCCATCGAGCCGTGCGAAGATACGTGCCACGGTTCCGGTCAGCCTGCCACGGATATCAAGCTCCGGGCTGATGAAATCGGCCGGCTCCCACTGCAGACCGAATACCACCCACAGGACGGCGAGGCTTACCAGCCCGGCGGCGAACAACTGCACAAGGCGCCGCAGCCCATCCCGCCAGTGCCAGCGGTTGGCAAATAGCGGCAGGACGGCGAGCAGCATGTAAATCGGTACGAAGAGAAGGGTGGAGAGCTTGCTGCCGAAGGCGAGGCCGAGTCCGATGCCGGCAAGCGCGACACCGGGCCAGCACCAGCCCGGGCAGCGCCAGGCGCGCCACAGCAGCCACGTCGCAAGCAAGGTGAAGGTAGTCGCGCCGAGGTCGGTGGTCGTATAGCGGGCATGGGCAAGCAGATTTGGATCCAGCAGCAGGAACGCGAAGGCGAACAGGCCGGCAGGCGCCCCCCACAGCGCCGCAGCGAAGCGCGAGCCGGTCGCCGCGAGCCCGAGCGCCAGAAAGACGATTGGTAGGCGGGCGAGGAAGATGATACGGGTGGCGTCGTGATTGTATTCCCACATGAAGAGCTCGGCGAAGCGGTACCAGCCTTCGCGGGTTTCCCAGCTCACGTCGTCTGTCGGGAGGCGGAGGTGGGACATGGTGAGGAGCGGGAGGGCGCTGAGGCTGTTGAGGAGCGGCGGGTGCTCGAGGCTGAGCCGGGGGTCGCCGGTGCGCAGGAAGGCGAGACCGCGGGCGATGTGGTTCTGCTCGTCCATCGTGGGGCTGTCGTCGCGAAGGCTGCTCACTGCCAGATAGAAGAAGAGCAGCACGATGGGGACGGCCAAAAGCACGCGGGTGGAACGGTTCATGGCGGCTGATTATAAGGTAGCCGCAGCCGGGCAACAATCTGGATGCGGCGACCGGCTAGAACGGAAAGAGCAGCGGCAGGACGAGTACGCTGGCAAGCAGCATGAGGAAGATGAGTGGCAAACCAACGCGGGCGTAGTCGCCGAAGCGGTAGTTGCCGGCGCCCATGACGAGGGTGTTTACCGGAGAGGCGACCGGGCTGGCAAAGGCCATGGAGGCGGCAATGGCGACCGCCATGAGAAAGGCGTGTGGCTGGATGCCCAGGTCGCGCGCCGCGGCGAGGGCGATGGGGGCGATGACGACGGTGGTCGCCGTGTTGGAGAGGACCTGGGTGAATAGGGAGGTGAGGAGGAAGAGGCCGGCGACGACTGCCTGCGGGGCAATGGTGCCGAGCGTGCCGACAAGGGCCTGGGCCGCGACGTCGACGAGACCGACGTTCTGCAAGGCAATGCTCATGGGCAGCATACCGGCGACGAGGACGACGCTCTGCCAGTTGATCGCCTCATAAGCCTCGTCCATGGTCAGGCAGCGCGTGAGCACCATTGCCAGGGCGGCCAGCAGGGCGAGGGTGGCGATGGGAAAGAGGTCGAGAACCATCAGGACGATCATCGTCGCCAGGATGGCGAAGGCGATGCCCGCTTTGCTGCGGTTGGGGGCGGCGAGCATGGCTTCTGGCTGGCCGGTGACGATGAAATCGCGCCGCTTCTCTTTGAGGGCGATGATATTCTTCCACGGCCCCTGGACGAGAAGGGTGTCGCCGAACTGCAGCTCGCGCTCCTTAAAGTCGGGGCGGGCGCCATCGTCCGGCTCGCCGGGCCGCTGCACGTCGAGCACGGTCAGGCCGTACTGCTGGCCAAAGCGCAAATCGACGAGTGAATGGCCGAGCAGGGCGCTGCGCGAGGGCAGGATGAGCTCGGCCACGCCGGCCTCCTCGTCAATCAGGGCTTCTTCATCTTCGGGCATCGCGCGCTGCACGCCGAGATTCCAGGAGGCGGCGAGATAACCGACGTCGTTGCCGTCGCCCTGGACGACCAGGAGGTCGTCAACCTGCAGCACGGCGGCGGCATCCACTTCCACCGAGCGGCGGTCGGGGCCGGCCGTGCGCGCACCGTTGCGCCGCTGCGCGCCCACGCCGGCAAGGCGGAAACGGGCGCGCGGCTCGACGCGGCGCAGGATGCCGAGAACGGTGACGTTGTAGTGCTCGCCAAAGCCAACGCTGGCGAGGGTCTCGCCAACCAGTGGCGACGTGCGGCGGACGCGCAGGCGGAACATGTTCTGCGGGAGGCGGTAGCGGTCGATGAGCTCTTCGGGCGACTCGATGCGCTGGCCCTCAAGGCGCACGCGTCGGTCGGGAAGCAGGCGCCGGCCGGCGAAGAGCATGTAAGTGATGCCCACGACGAGGAGGACGAGGCCCATGGGCGTAAAGCTGAAGAAGCTGAATGGCTGCAAGCCCTCGCTGCGCAACAGGTCGCTGACGATGATGTTCGGCGGCGTGCCGATGAGGGTACTGGCGCCGCCCAACAGAGAGCCGAAGGCGAGCGGGATGAGCAGGCGCGACGGCGCTAAGTCGGCACTGCGCGCCAGGATGATAATGGCCGGGAGGAGCACGGCGACGGTGCCCGTGTCGCTCATGAAGCCGGAAAGGAGCGCGACCGCCGCCATGAGGACGACAGTCAGGCGGCGCTCGTCGGTGCCAGCGACGGCGAGGATGCGCCGGCCGATGATGCCGGCGAGGCCGGTCTGCAGCACGGCGCCGCCGACGACGAACAGACCGGCGATGGTCAGCACGGCCGGATTGGAGAAGCCGGATAGCGCCTCCTCGGTGGTCAGGACGCCGCTGACCATGAGCAGGACAACTACGCCGAGGGCGACGACGTCGACGCGGATCAGCTCGGTTACAAACAGGATGATGGCGGCGATGAGGATGGCCAGAACGATTCCCATCTCGAGGGTCATGAGCGCTCGGTCCCTTTAACTTAGCCGGCACGTGCTCTCGCTGCGTACAAGCGATCTTCCGCGGAGGCGAGAGCAGCCAACCTTATTATAGTAGCCTGGTTGGCGCTGACCGCATCGTGGCGTTGGTCACGTTTCGCTACTGCCGTTCATCATGTCTCGTGGGTGAAGCCAAGGGGCGGTCCGGTGGGGGTATATTTGCCGCGGATCATCGCTCAGCTATAATCTGCTGCGCGTACGATAAAGACTACAACGAGAAGGGACGACGCCTCAGGGCCCGACACAACCACCCGGCCCGCTCAAGCCACTGGAGAATAACGACAAGAGGAGAACCTGTGCCAACAGCACTGATTACGGGAATTACTGGTCAGGATGGCTCTTACCTGGCCGAGTTTTTATTGGAACAGGGCTATCGTGTGGTGGGCATGGTGCGGCGTACAAGCACCGTCAACTTCCACCGCATCGCCCACATTCAGGACGAAGTCGAGCTAGTCTCTGGCGATATGCTCGACCAGATCTCGCTGATCCATATCCTAGAGGAGCACCGCCCTGACGAGATTTACAATCTCGCCGCGCAGTCGTTTGTGCAGACGTCGTGGGGACAGCCCGTGTTTACGGGCGAGGTGACGGGGCTAGGCGTGACCCGCGTTCTCGACGCGATCCGCATCGTCGACCCGGCGATCCGTTTCTACCAGGCGAGCAGCAGCGAGATGTTTGGCAAGGTGCGCGAAGTGCCGCAGTGCGAGACGACGCCGTTCTATCCGCGCAGCCCGTACGGCGTCGCCAAGGTCTACGGGCACTGGATTACTGTGAATTATCGCGAGAGCTACGGCATGCATTGCACCTCCGGTATCCTGTTTAATCACGAATCCCCGCGGCGCGGTTTGGAGTTCGTCACGCGCAAGATCACGCACCACGTGGCGCAGATTAAGCTGGGCATGACGGACGAGCTGCGCCTGGGCAACCTCGACGCTCGCCGCGACTGGGGCTTTGCGGGTGATTACGTTCGCGCGATGTGGCTCATGCTGCAGCAGGAGCGCGCAGAAGATTACGTGATCGCAACCGGCGAGACCCATGCGGTATCGGAATTCCTCGAGGAGGCATTCGGCTACGTCGACCTAGATTGGCGCGACTACGTCGTTCAGGATCCGCGCTTCATGCGCCCGGCGGAGGTGGATTTGCTCGTCGGCGATGCCAGCAAGGCGGGGCGCGACCTCGGCTGGGAACCGAAGGTCTCTTTTCGCGAGCTGGTGCGGGTGATGGTGGACGCCGATATACAGATGCTGAAAGATGGCGGCACGCCACTGTAGGGGCGCCGTGCTGTTTGCCAACGATGCATAGAGGAGGAGTTAGATGACCGATATTCATTTTGGGACAGATGGCTGGCGCGGACGGATCGCCGCCGACTATACCTTTGATAACGTGCGGCGCGTGGCGCAGGGGTTTGCCGCCTATCTGCAGCGGCAAGGGCTGGCGAGTCATGGGGTCGTGATCGGCCACGACAAGCGCTTCCAGGCGCGTGACTTTGCCATAGCGACGGCGGAAGTGCTCGCCGCCAACGGGATCCATGTGTGGCTGACCGAAGGGGCGACACCAACACCGACGATCTCTTTCTCGGTGCATAACAAGGGCGCCGGCGGCGGCGTGAACATCACGGCGAGCCATAACCCGCCGGAAGATTGCGGCTTTAAGGTGC
>JAVVFG010000239.1:0-6889 GCA_032260445.1 Anaerolineae bacterium
CAGTGTCGGAGCAATTGACCAGCGTTGTCTATGGCGAAAGGGAGAAGGGACGCGGCGATTGAGTTGAAGGATTGCGGGCATTTCGCCCATCTGGAAGTGCCGCAGGAGGCGCGCCGGGCTCTTGGCAGCTTCTTCGGTAGGGTGGGGAGCGAGCCGGAGAGGAGATGGCAGAACCAGCTATCCTGGTGGCTTGAGAGACATCGTCCCTGTGGCGCCGGTCCCTTCCCCTTCCACCATCTTGACAGCGTCTTCCACAAAGACGTGGTTTAGGAACAGGTCGACGAACGCTGGCGTGACGTGGTAGACGTGACCAACGGCCTGAATGCGTAATTCCCCATTCCCCCCGGCATCCAATATCGGGGTGGCTGTCCCGGCGTAGGCGCCCTCACAAACCCGCTCGCCCGATTCCACCGTGAACCGCGCGCCGATGGACATGGGATGGGCCATGCGATAATCGAATGCCTCTGGTTTCGAAGGCATCCATTGGGTAATGCGCACGGTGAGCATGCCTTCCACGTCGCCGCGGACCTGACCACGTGCTTCGACGACAGCGATATGCCCGCCAACAACACGTTCGTAGCTGAAAGGTCGCGGCCGGTACAGCTGGTAATGCAGCACAACGCCTGGCTCATCGTCGCTTACCGGAGGCGGCCCGGCGGCGGGCAGCTGGCTGCTCCGCCAGACCGGCTGCTCGGGCTCCCAGGCAGGCAAGGGAAAGGAGGAACGCCAGTTGTCCGAGCGGGCGTAGTGCGTGAAGGCGGCGTGATCACGCTGGGGAATGTGCAGGGCAACGGCAAGCAGCTTAGCCAGTGCCGGAGAAGGTCGCCGCTCGCGCGATTCTAACTTGCGGATGGTGACCGTTGCTACGCCGACCTGCTCGGCGAGCTCAGCCTGCGTGTACCCCATCACTGTCCGCCGCTGGCGAAGCCACTCTCCAAACGGAACGTTCTGGTTCATCTGATTGTTGCCACTGAACATCGTGTATCGGTAATTGTATCACTTTCCGTCTTACTTTGGAACGTGCACTTCTTTACGATGACGGTAACCGTCTCGAGTTGTTCTCTTCCACTCAAAATGGAGGCCATCATGCAGAAGTCCAGCCTAACCTGGTTTTCCCTGTTATTCATGTTGCTATTCCTCCCCTCTTGCCGTAACCGGAGGCCCGATCCCGTCGCTCTGGTCAACGATTATGCTGAGCGGGCCAACGCCCACGACATCCCGGCGATCATGGAGTTGTTTGTCGAGGATGCCCAGTTTGAGCTGGTGGGGCAGGGCACGTTGCCCGATCTAGCGGCTATCCAGGCTATCCATGAATATGACAAGGGCATCAACACGACCATCACCTTCCACGACTGCAGCGTGGACGGTCTCCGCGCTACCTGCCAGGCCAGCGAGCAAAACGATTGGCTGAAGGCGGCCGGCCTGGATGGGATCACTTACTCTTCGACTGTTTTCACGTTTACGGAGGCCGGGCGTATTCAACGAATTGCCGCCACGACCTCGCCTGACGATGGCGCCGCCATGGGCAGCGTTCTCGCCGAGTTCATCCCCTGGCTGCTGGCAGAACGCCCAGAACGATCGGCCGCGCTGTTCGACGCGAACGGGCAGTTTGTGTATAGCGAAGCCAACGGGTCCCTCGTTGTCGAGTTGCTGCGGGAATGGCGGGCTGGGAGATAGCTGGGGACGATGTCGGCCAGCGCTAATTTCCGCCAGTTACAGGAAGCAGATCATGAGAAAAGATCCCTATCGCCACGTCGCGCGAGTCTACGACAGGCTTCTTGAGCCGATGAATCGCGGATTGCGGCTCGCAGGTTTCAGAATGTTCAGACCCACGCCTGGCATGAAGATTCTGGATGTCGGCTGTGGAACAGGTGCCCATCTGGATGTGTACCGGCGCTTTGGATGCGGACTCTATGGTATTGACGCCTCGGCGTCCATGCTCGCGCTTGCGCGAACGCGGCTGAGCCATGCGGCCGAAGTGTGTCATGGTGATGCCTCGGCGATGCCTTATCCGGATGGCACCTTCGATTTCGCGATTGCCATGCTCACACTCCACGAGATGGACCCCGCTGTTCGCTCCGCAGTCATGCGCGAGTTGAAAAGAGTCCTGCGGGAGGATGGGCGTATTCTGCTGATTGATTTCCAACCGGGCCGGGTCCACGGTCGCCAGGGTTGGTTTTCGAAGGCCATCATTCTCCTGTCCGAATTAGCCGCTGGTCGCAGGCATTTCAGAAACTACCGCCGGTTTATGTCGGCGCAAGGCCTCTCCACGGTGGCGGCCGAGCATGCGCTATTCATTGAGAAGCAAAAGGTTGTAGCCGGTGGAACGCTGGCGCTCTTCCTCGTGAGGGCGGGCTAGTACCTTTGTTAGGCAGTGGCCGACCGTGTCATTTTCAATCGGTGAGTACCGTTGTTTCGATAGGCCTCCGGCATGCACGTGGCCACAAAAGAGCATAACGCATCGGAGGTATGCCATGAAGTTCGTGACCTTGTGGAGTGTGAAGGAGAGCGTTGGCCTGGCCCAGCTGGCAGAGAACATCGGGCGCCGGGCGGAGGATGAGTTTCCCCCGGGTGTCAACGTGGTTGGCGAGTATTGGACATCGTAGCACTCGCCGACAGAGCCCGCCCGCTCGCAAATTGGCGGAAGCGAACAGATAGGTAGCAACTATGAAGAAAAGAATCCTCGTCATGCCAGACGGAAACTGGCTCTCGCACACGTCCAGGCCGCTGGAGATAGCGAAAGAATTACGCCGGATGGGACACGAAGTCATCTTTGCCAGCGAGGGCGAATACATGAAGCTGCCCCGCGAAGAGGGGTTTGAGACGGTTCCCATCATCACCATCGACCCGGCCCGTGTGCTGGCCTGTTCCCGCAGCGGCAGGGCCAACTGGTATGCCTACGATTTGATTCAGGCATGTGTCGCCGCCGAGCTGGCCCTTTTCGAGCAAGTCCAGCCAGACATGGTGCTGACAGACTTCCGCCTACCGCTCAGCACGTCGTGCGAGCTGGCCGGTATCCCCCTCGCCGTCATCCTCAACGCTTCCTGGACCAATCATTATACGGCCCCGCTCAAAGCGCCGGAGCATCTCGCCATCACGCGCCTTCTGGGGAAAAGGATCGCCGATTGGTTCATTCCCTGGATCAAGCGCTTCATCATCACCTACGACGCCCGACCCTTCAATCAGTTCCGGCGCGAGCAGGGACTCGGGCCCCGCCGCAACATCTGGGACGTCTGGCGGGGGGACCTGAACCTTATCGCCGACATTCCCGAGTACGGCCCCACGGCAAACCTGCCTGATGATTTTCACTATATCGGCCCTATCGTCTGGGAACCCGAGATGGCCGCGCCTGCATGGTTAGACCAGCTCGACCCCGAGCGGCCAACCCTTTATTTTTCGATGGGCAGCACCGGGTATGCTCGCTTCTTCGAGCAGGCGATCGAACTATATGAGGACAGTGCCTACCAGTGCATCATGACCACCGCCGGGATGGTCACGTTGCCGCACGTCCCAGACAACTTCTTCGTTACGGAATACGCTCCCGGCAGCAAGATCATGGCCAAGAGCGACATAGTCATTTGTCATGGCGGAAACGGCACCATTTATCAAGCCATGTCTCAAGGGACGCCGATTATCGGAATACCAACCATGCATGATCAGGAATTCAATTTGGACAGGGTCGAGGAATTGGGGATTGGCATTCACCTGAGCGAATTAACGTTCAAGCCCGCACACTTATTGGAAGCCATCCAAAAAGTCCTAAGCGGCCGTGAGTTCAAGACGAACGCGCGCCGCCTCCAGCAAATCCTGGCCAACTACAACGCGCCAAAGCAGGGGGCCACCCTGATCGCCTCGTTTTGAGCCCCGAAGGTTTCTGGCGGCCTCCCGGCAACTGTAGCCTTCACATTACGGCGTATTTTGTTAATCCTCGACAGAGTCGCCTCGACAAGTGTGAGCTTCTGCGGGGAAGCGACGGGTGGCCCGGGTCCGCGTGGGGTGCCCTGTCTTGGGCACCCCAGCACGAGACCGCCGCGCGAGCCTCTCAGCGCGCCACGAGCGGCAGATACAGCTCGAAGCGCTCGACGAAGCAGACGTGGTCGATCCAAAGCTCCTGCCCGCCAATGGCGAAGTCGGCCACGGAGCCCTGCAGGATGAGTCGCCCTTTGTCGTTGCCGAAGCCGTTGACGACGGTGAGCTGGGCGCCGGCGAAGTTGGCGCCATTGAGCGCGGCCAGGTTAGCGACGTTGGTGAAGACGCCGTTAACCTGCAGATTGACGTTGCCGCCGTATTCGCCAAAGAGCAGGGTCAGCGCGTTCAGCTTGTGGGGAAAGGCAAAGGCGAGATTGACGTTGTTGAGGTTGAGGTCCTGCCCTGTGCCGCCGGCGAGCTGGCTATTGCTAACCATGGCGTGACCGCCGGTGTAGACCGTGCTGTTGCTCCAGGTGAAGGGTGTCACCTCCATGGGAATGCCGGCGTCGACAAAGCTGTCAGACACAGTATAGACGGCGGCGCCGGGTAAGCTTTCGTACTCAATGCAGGCGGAGGCGGGGCAGACGTTGTCGATCCACAGCTCCTGGCCGCCGATGCTGAAGGCATGGATCGGGCCGGAGAGGTGGAGGCGACCCACGGGCATGCCGGTGACCCTGACCTGCGCACCGCCGACGGTGGTGCCGTCAAGGTCGTGGAAGTCGGCAACGTTGCGGAAGTCGCCGTTGACCTCAAGGTTCACGTTGCCGCCGTACTCGCCGAAGTCCAGGGAAAGCCCATCGGGCAACAGGTCATAGTGGAAGGCGAGGTTGACGTTGTTGGCATTGACGTCGAGACCCCAGCCGCCTGACATCTGGTTGTCGTCCACGAGGGCGTGGCCGCCGGTATAGACGGTGCCCGTACTCCACACAAAGGGCTCCACGGTGACCGGCACGTCGGAATCGACAAAGCCGTCACCGGCACTATAGCTAACTCCGGCGGTCAGGCTCTCGAACTCGACGCACTCGGTGAAGGGGCAGAAGTCGTCGACCCACAGCTCCTGCCCGCCGACGCTGAAGGCGTCGATAGGACCATCCAGCAGCAGCCGCCCCTGGTAGCCGCCCATGACCGGCGTGGCGGCGAAGCTGGCAGTTACGCCGCCGATCGTCATGCCGTCGATGTCCGCGAAGTCCTCAAAGTTATGGAAGTCGCCGTTGATCTCGATGTTCAGGTTGCCGCCGTACTCGCCGGCCTGAATGGCAAGGCCGTAGAGGCGCCGCCCGAAGTCAAATTCGAGGTTGGCGTTGTTGGTGTTGACGTCGAGGCCGCTGCCGCCGGCCGTCATGCTGTTGTCGACCCGGGCGTAGCCGCCGTTGTAGACGGTGCCGTCGCTCCAGACGAACGGTTGCACGGTGACGAGCGCTCCGGCATCGACGAACTGCTGGCCCACGGGGTAGGTCGCGCCGGCGGTAAGCCCTTCAAAATCGACGCAAATGGCGTCCACGGCGGGCGCGGCAGCGACGGGGAGGGCGATCAAGGCGACGACGAGGAGGAGGAGAGGCAACAAGGTGACAAGGGAAATGACACAGAAACGCCGTGCTGTAACGTTCATGGGATGCCTCCTTCGGCTCTTTGCTTGTCTGGTATTCCTGGGGGCGACAACGTAGCCAGCGACGTCCCGCCCGGCGAGGATCTTGCCAGAGGACGGAGATGATGTGAGCTAGCCTCATTATAGCGGCAGCGGGGAGCGAAAGTAAAGCGAAGCAGACCTGACAGGTGGCGCGCCACTGTCAGGATCGCGGCGCCACTACTCGCGGGCGAGAAACGGTAGATAGAGGTCGCGGCCGTTGCTGGCGGGCGGTAGCGCCGCCAGCACCATGCCGAAAAAGTCGCCCGTCTCCGGTTCATCGGAGATGCCCGGCGAGCTCTGCTGCCAGAGCTGGTTGCCGGTATCCGCCAGCCCACCCGTGCTGCCGTAGAGAACGTGGACAGCGCCGACGCTGCTAATCCCTGGCTGTTCGTCATCTTCAAGCGGTGCGCCGATGGCCAGATCGGCGTAGCCATCGCCGTTAAAGTCATCGGCGGCGAGGGCGCGACCGAAGAGATCGCCGGCCTCGGCGCTACCGGCGACGGTGCCCACATCCTGGTGCCAGAGCTGGTCGCCGGCAGCACTGAGCCCGGCAGCACTGCCAGAAAGCACGTTGACTGCACCGGCAGCGTCGAGAGGTCCGATAGCTTCAGAAGGCACACCTACCGCCAGGTCGGCATAGCCGTCACCATTGAAATCGGCAGCAGAAAGGGCAAGGCCAAGGAAGTCGCCCATTTCCGCGGCGCCGGCCACGCCGTCGACATCCTGATGCCACAACTGCTCCCCGCTGGTGCTGAGGCCCTCCGTGCCGCCGTAGAGCACGTGGGCAGCCCCAGCATCCTCAAGGGCGCCGAGGTCTTCGTAGGGGGCAGCCACCACCAGATCGCCGGAGCCGTCGCCGTCGAAATCCCCGGTGGTGACGGCGAGACCAAAGAAATCCTGCCCCTCGGCAGCATCGCCGATACCCAGCGAATCCTGGTGCCAGAACTGGTTGCCGGCAGCGCTAAGCCCATCCGCGTTGCCATAGAGGACGTGCACGGCGCCGGCCCCTGCGACGTTTCCCACCCCTTCGAACGGGATGCCCACCGCTAGGTCGGCGTAACCGTCGCCATTGAAGTCGCTCGCGCCCAAGGCGTAGCCGAACTGATCGTTCACCTCGGCGCTGTCGGCCATGCCGCCGATGTCCTGATGCCAGAGCTGGCTGCCGGCGGCGCCAAGCCCACTGGCTGTCCCAAAGAGCACGTGCACGGCGCCGGCATTGATCAGGCTGCCGAGGTCTTCAGAGGGCACGCCAACGGCGAGGTCGGCGTAGCCGTCGCCGTTGAAGTCGGCTGC